>JAIFMP010000150.1 GCA_020048405.1 Hydrogenophaga sp. | reverse complement strand
TGTGGGACGACGGCATCATCGACCCGGCAGACACCCGCCGCGTGCTGGCGCTGGGCCTGAGTGCGGCGCTGAACGCGCCCATTCCCGATACAAAGTTCGGCGTGTTCCGCATGTGATGGTGGCGGCAGCATGAACCCGCACACCCATTTCAGCACCCTGGCCCGCTATAACGTGTGGGCCACTCAGCGCCTGTTACAGGCTTTGGAGCCCGTATCGGAAGCCGACTACCGGCGCGACCAGGGCCTTTTTTTCAAAAGCATGCATGGCACGCTCAACCACTTGCTGGTGGGTGAGCACCTGCTGTGGTACCCGCGTTTTGCGCGCGGTGCCTCTCCCAAAGCGGGCCCAGCGCTGGCGCTGGACATGGAGGCCGAGCCCGACCGCGCGCGGCTGGCGCAGGCTCTCAAGGGCGGCGCAGCCAACTGGCTGCCCCTGATTGAAAGCTGGCCTGCCGAGCGCTTTGATGGCGCCTTGACCTACACCACCATGCGCGGCACCACGGCCACCTTGCCCTTTGCCGCCACGCTGGCCCATGTGTTCAACCACGGCACCCATCACCGGGGGCAGATCAGCGCTTCGCTCACCCAAGTGGGCCAGCCAGCGCCTGAATTGGATCTGGTGTACTTTCTTCAACACGAGGCTCAGTCATGAGTTCACTGCTCGTCACCACCCAGGGCCATGTGGCCCGTATCACCCTCAACCGCCCCGAGGTGCGCAACGCCTTCAACGACGAGGTGATTGCCGAACTCACCCAGGCTTTCACGGCAGTGGGGCAAGACCCGGCGGTGCGTGCCGTGGTGCTGGCGGCCGAGGGCCCTGCTGAACTGGATGCGGCGCATGGCCGACTACACCCGCGACGAAAACCGGGCCGACGCTGGCCAATTGGCCGGCATGCTGCAAGCCATTTACACCTGCCCCAAACCCACCGTGGCCCGTGTGCAGGGTGATGTGTACGCCGGTGGCATGGGCCTGGTGGCCGCGTGCGACATGGCCGTGGCCGTGGACACCGCGCAGTTCTGCCTGAGCGAGGCCAAGCTGGGTCTGGCCCCCGCCACCATCAGCCCCTATGTGGTGCGGGCCATGGGTGCACGGGCGGCGCACCGCTACTTCCTCACGGCCGAGCGTTTTGGCGCGGCCGAGGCGTTGCGCATCGGCTTTGTGCACGAGGGGGTGGCCGCCGACGCTTTGGACGAGAAGATGGACGAGCTGCTGAAAGCCCTGACGGCCAACGGCCCAGACGCGGTGCGCGTGGGCAAGGCCTTGCTGCAAGACGTGGCAGGCAAAGACATTGACGCGGCGTTGATCGCCCGCACCGTAGACTGCATTGCCGATGTGCGCGCCAGCGCCGAGGGCAAAGAGGGCGTGCAGTCTTTTTTGCAAAAACGCAAGCCCTCGTGGCTCGCCAGTTGAAGCGGTGCGCTGCCCCATGAGTCTTGCCATTGCCCACCGTTGGCTGTTGGTTGCTGCTTGGGTCTTGTGCGGCATGGGCGTGCACGCACAAACCCCCGCCCAGGAAGTCTGGGCCAAAGACATGCGCGAGCAGGTGCTGCGCACCCCCGTCAGCGTGTCTGACATGTTTGGCCGGACTGAAACCCGCGCCATGCCTGTGACGGTGTTTCGTCCAGCCGGAGATGGCACGCACCCGTTGGTGGTGTTCAACCACGGGCGGTCGGGGGGCGACAAACGGGCCGCTCAGGGTCGGGCCCGTTTCGAGCACGCTGCACGCTATCTGGTGGGTAAGGGGTTTGTCGTGATGGTGCCCACTCGCATCGGGTATTGGGAGACCCATGGCGATTTCGATCCGGAAGACTTCGGCTCATGCAGCAGACCCAACTATGGTTCCCGGCACAAGGCGGTGGTTGAACAGGTGTTGGCAACAGTAGAGCTGGCACGCACGCTGCCCTATGTCGATGTCTCCCGTTGGCCGTGGCCACGGTGGGCCGCAATCCACCGGGCTTGGTCGGCGGCATCAATTTTTCGGGGGGCAGTGGTGGCAATCCCGATGCCAACCCCGGTCGTCCGTGCCGCCCAGACGTCTTGGGTCAGGATTGGGCTCAATTCGCTCAAACAGCGTCAGCCCCCATGCTGTGGCTGTATTGGCAAAACGACCAGTATTGGGGCAATGACATTCCCAAGCAGTGGCACCGGACCTGGGTAGAGGCGGGCGGCAAGGCCGATTTTCAGAGCTTGGCACCCATCGTGGGTGATGGGCACCTTGGGTTGGACCGCGACATGGATCACTGGCTGCCTTGGGTAGATGGTTTTTTGAACAGGCTGGGGTTTGCGCAGTCAGCCATCGTGCCCAAACCGTCGGCCACCGATTGGGCTGACGTGGACGATGTGGGCAAGGTGCCCCTAAGTGCCAAAAATCGCACGGTCGGCTATGCGCTTTTTGGCGGCAGGCACGCCTCGCGCTTTTGCAATCGGGTCGAAAGGCGGCTGGGGCTACGCCACCGGCGACTACGTGACCGGCCGTGCCTTGGGCTTTTGCCAGCGCAGCGGTCAAACCTGCCAGCTATACGCGGTGGACGACGACGTGGTGTGGCCTGGGCAATGAGCCCATTGCCAACACCAGCGCCTACAGCCCATCAACACATTCCAACGAAGGGGACACCACCATGTTCAACAAAATTCTCATCGCCAACCGGGGCGAAATCGCCTGCCGCGTGGCCGCTACCGCTCGCCGCATGGGCATCAAAACCGTGGCTGTCTATTCGGATGCCGACGCCAGCGCCAAACACGTGGCCGCTTGCGATGAGGCCGTGCACATCGGCGGCAGTGCGCCCAAAGACAGCTACCTGCGCTGGGAGCGCATCATCGATGCGGCCAAAGCCACCGGCGCCCAGGCCATCCACCCTGGCTACGGTTTTCTGAGCGAAAACGAAGACTTTGCCCACGCTTGCGCCGCCGCCGGGCTGGTGTTCATTGGCCCGCCCGCCAGCGCCATACAAGCCATGGGCCTGAAAGCCGAAAGCAAGCGCCTGATGGAAGCCGCCGGGGTGCCGTTGGTGCCCGGTTACCACGGAGCCGACCAGGACCCCGCGATGCTGCAGCGCGAGGCCAACGGCATTGGCTACCCCGTGCTCATCAAAGCCAGCGCGGGCGGTGGAGGCAAGGGCATGCGCATCGTGGAAAAGGAAGAAAACTTTGCCGCCGCCCTGGCCAGCTGCCAGCGCGAAGCCACCAACAGCTTTGGCAGCGACGCGGTGCTGATCGAAAAGTATGTGCAGCGCCCCCGCCACATCGAAATCCAAGTGTTTGCCGACACCCAGGGCAACTGCGTGTACCTGTTCGAGCGCGACTGCTCGGTGCAGCGCCGCCACCAGAAGGTGCTGGAAGAAGCCCCCGCCCCCGGCATGACGCCCGAGCTGCGCCGCGCCATGGGTGAAGTGGCCGTGGCGGCTGCCCGCGCAGTGAACTACGTGGGCGCGGGCACGGTGGAGTTCATTGTGGAGCAGCCCCAGGGCTACGACCACCCCGAGGCCATGCGCTTCTATTTCATGGAAATGAACACCCGCCTGCAGGTGGAACACCCCGTGACCGAGGCCATCACCGGGCAAGACCTGGTGGAATGGCAGCTGCGTGTGGCCAGCGGCGAACCCTTGCCCCTGACGCAGGCCGAGCTGAAGATGACCGGCCACGCCATCGAGGCCCGCATTTGCGCCGAAAACCCCGACAAGCAGTTTCTGCCTGCCACCGGCACGCTGGCCGTGTACCGCAAGCCCGCCCATGTGGCTTTCCAGCGCGGCGATGTGCGGTTTGACGACGGCGTGCGCGAGGGCGACGCCATCAGCCCCTACTACGACTCCATGGTGGCCAAGCTCATCGTGCATGGCGACACGCGCGAGCAAGCGCTGGCACGGTTGGACGCAGCGCTGGCCCAGACCCACATCGTGGGCCTGACCACCAACGTGCAGTTTTTGCGTCATGTGGTGCGCAGCGGCGCGTTTGCCAAAGGCCAGCTGGACACCGCGCTGATTCAACGTGAGGCTGACGTGCTGTTCAAGCAAGACCCTGTGGGCCTGGCCATGGCCGCCGCCGCCGACGTGGCGCAAACCCTGGTGGACGAACGGGCGGGCGAATCGGCCGACCCCTTTACCCGCACCGATGGCTGGCGCTCCAACAGCACCTGGGTGCGCCCGTTTGCGTTTGAGTACCAGGGCGAGTCGCTGCGTGCGAGCCTGGCCTACGGAGACATGCTGCACCTGACGGTGGGTGACGTGCAAGGCCCCCTGTCGTTCGAGCCTGCTGGTACGGGCGGTGCGCTGGTGGTGCAGTTTGCCGGGCTGCGCGCCTTGGCCACCGTGTACCGCCGGGGTGAGGTGGCGCACATCCACACCAACGCAGGGGCCACACAACTGGTGGCGGTGGACCTGCTGGCGCACGCCGGTGACACCGCTGCCGAAGGCGGCCGCCTGACAGCACCCATGCCGGGCAAAGTGGTGTCGTTTGCCGTGAAGGCGGGTGATGTCGTGACCAAAGGCCAGCCCCTGGCCGTGATGGAAGCCATGAAAATGGAGCACACCATCGCAGCGCCTGCCGATGGCACGGTGGCCGAGCTGCTGTTTGCACCCGGCGATCAGGTGACCGAAGGGGCTGAATTGCTCAAGCTGACCCTGGGCTGATCATTTCTTAAGCTTTTTATGGCTTGAATGCTTTATGGTATTGCGTGAGCAGCTATCAAAAGGAGATGGATGTGCGCATTGCTTTCTGTTGCACCGGCACCGCGCCTGAACCCTGGCTGCAAGGCCTCAGTGCTGCGCTGCCCGGGGCCGAGGTGCAGGTGTGGGCCCCCGGCGCTCCCCAGGCCGACTTTGCCGTGGTGTGGGCACCGCCGCAGGCGTTCATTGACGATCAGCCGGGCCTGAAGGCCCTTTTCAACATCGGTGCGGGGGTCGACGCGCTGCTCAAGCTGCACCTGCCGCCTGACCTGCCCGTGGTGCGCCTGGACGATGCAGGCATGTCGGCACGCCGCCATCCGCCACTTCCGCGAGTTCGATGTGTACGAGGCCGAAACTGCGCGGGGCCAGTGGTCGTTCCACAAGCCGCGTGCGCGGGTCGATTTCCCGGTGGGCGTGATGGGTCTTGGCGTGTTGGGCGCGCGCGTGGCGCAGGCGCTGCGCACGTTTGAATTCCCGGTGAACGGCTGGAGCCGAACGCCCAAAAACATGGCTGGTGCCTTGGAAGGCGTGCGCGGTTTTGCCGGGGCTAACGGTTTTCACGACTTTCTGGCCGCCAGCCGCATTCTGGTCAACCTGCTGCCGCTGACTGCCGACACCCAGAACATCCTCAACCGCGACACGCTGCAGCGTTTGTTGCCGGGCGGCTATGTGCCCACCTGGTGGACGACGACTTGCTGGCGCTGCTGGCCAGTGGCCATTTGGCCGGTGCCACGCTGGACGTGTTCCGCACCGAGCCGCTGCCTGCCGAACACCCCTTCTGGGGCCACCCCGCCATCACCATCACACCCCACACCTCGGCGCGCACGCTGCGCGACGAAAGCATTGCCCAGATTGCCCGCAAAATCGCGGCCTTCGCCCATGGTCAGCCCCTCGCCCAACTGTCGGGCGTGGTGGACGTGGTGCTGGGGTATTGAGTGCGAGGGGTGGCCGAAACCGATTGATGTCTGTAATATCAATCTCTAAATCGATAAAGACTGATTTAACAGACATGAAATACCCTGAGGCACCCTTGCTGCTGCCCGCCAGAGCCGAAGAGTCCGTGGCGTTGGGGGGCAAGCTGGCCCGTTTGCGCAAAGCCCGCCGCCTGCGACAGGCGGACGCGGCAAGCCGCGCAGGGTTGTCTCGCTCCACGGCCGTGCTCATTGAGCGCGGTGACCCTGGTCGCACGTTGGCCCAAGTGATGCGGTATCTGGAGGCCATCGCTCCTGGGCTGAGCCTGCTGGGTTTACTGACCGACGCCGACCCCGCCCTCAAAGTCCTGGCCCAGACCGAGGCCACTCAGCGCGTGCGTCCCCTGTCGCCCCAGCAAATGGCTGAGCTGGATTTCTGATGGCTCAGCGCAGGCTGTTCGTTTTTGCCCATGTGTCGCAGACTTGGGCCCCAGCGGGGCGTTTGAGCCTGACGCAAACCCTTCATGAGTTGGAAGCTTCAAGCTTTGCTTACGGCACACGCTACCTGGAGCGGGCCGATGCCCTCGAGGTGGACCCCGTCAGCCTGGGACTGGCCGACAAGGCCCGTGTGCGCGGGGTGGAGTTGTTTCCGGTCAACCAACTGTCGCAGTTCGGTGGCATCCGCGACGCCGCGCCCGATGCCTGGGGCCGTCGCGTACTGGAGGCGCAAGCCCGTGTGCCGGCCAACACGCTGTCTGAGGCTGACTATTTGCTGGGCACCGGCAGTGACCGCGTTGGCGCACTGGATGTGCGGGAATCCCTGGTCAGCCCGCCCCAGCCTGGTGCGGCCCCCATCCGTTCGTTGGCCTATTTGCAAGAAGCGTCTGAGCGCATTGAACAAGGCTTGCCCGTGCCCAGCCGCTTGACCGACGTGTTTGCGGCAGGCAGCACTGCAGGAGGTGCGCGGCCCAAAGCCTCGGTGCGTGACGAAACGGGCGTGCTGTGGCTGGCCAAGTTTGCTGCCGCAGGCGATGCCTTCGATATGGCGCAGGCCGAGTGCAGCACCCTGCAACTGGCCCGCCGATGTGGGTTGACCGTGCCTGAGCTGCGTGTGCACGATTTGGGCGGTAAACCTGTGCTGCTGGTGCAGCGCTTTGACCGTATTGCTGAAGGCCAGACCGAGCGGCGGCTGCCGTTCGCCAGTGGGTTGACCCTGGTGGCTTGCGACGAATGGACATCGCGCACCAAAGGCTATGCCGATTTGGCCCAGGCCATCCGCCAGCATGTATCACCCAGCCATATTCGCGCCGATACCCAAGAGTTGTTTGCCCGCATGGTGTTCAATATCTTCGTCAGCAACGACGACGACCACTTGCGCAACCACGGCTTTATGCGCGACCCCCAGTTGGCTGGCTGGCGCTTGAGCCCGCTTTACGACGTCGTGCCGCGCCCCAGCGCGGCTTTTGAGCGCCATCTGCACCTGCAAGTGGGGCAGCAGGGCAAGCTTGCCACGCTGGACAACGCTCTGTCTGACTTCAGTGCGTTCACCCCCCACCGGGCCACAGCGCTGGCCATCGTCCAACGCATTTGGCTGGAACTGCGGCAGTGGCGCAGCACCTTTGAAGAAACCGGGGCCAATGGCCGTCTGATCGATCAACTGGCCCCAGCCATGCGTGCCCTGAGTGACATCGCATCGCCGGGCTTGCAAGCCGAAATCCGGCATACATCTTCCTCTTTTGCTTGACCCAACATATCCCAACCATGAGCACCCTCAACCACCTCCCCACCCGCGTCAAACTCGTCGATGTGGGCCCCCGCGACGGCTTGCAAAACGAAAAGCAGATGGTGCCCGCAGCCGTCAAGATCGAGCTGATCCACCGCCTTCAAGCAGCGGGCGTGCGCCACCTGGAAGCCACCAGTTTTGTCAGCCCCAAGTGGGTGCCGCAAATGGGCGACGCGGTAGACGTGATGGCGGGCATTGAGCGCCGCGCTGACACCGTGTATTCGGTGCTCACCCCCAACCTCAAGGGTTTTGAAGGCGCGCTGGCTGCCGGGGCCAACGAGGTGGTGGTGTTTGGGGCCGCCAGCCAGGCTTTCAGCCAGAAAAACATCAATTGCAGCATTGAGGAATCCATCGAGCGGTTTGCTCCTGTGGTGGTAGCTGCCAAGGCAAGCGGAATAAGCGTCAGGGGCGCAATTTCCTGTGCAATGGGCTGCCCTTACGAGGGCGATGTGTCGCCCGATCGCGTTGAATTGGTGGCGCGGCTGATGAAGGCCATTGGCGTGGACCACGTGGGCGTGGCCGACACCATTGGCGTGGGCACACCGCGTGCGGTGCAGGCTGCCATGGAAGCCGCGCTGAAGCACTACGACCTCGCCGACATCAGCGGCCACTTCCACGACACCTACGGCCAGGCGCTGGCCAACACCCTGGCTGCGCTGGAACTTGGCGTGGCGCAGTTCGACACCTCCATTGCCGGGCTGGGCGGCTGCCCGTACGCCAAGGGCGCCACCGGCAACGTGGCCACCGAAGACGTGGTGTACCTGTTGCACGGCATGGGTATCGACACCGGGCTGGACCTGGATGCGCTGGTGGATGCGGGTGCTTTCATCAGCAACCACCTGGGCCGCAAGCCCAACTCGCGTGTGGCGCAAGCACTGCTGAACAAGCGGGCCACGGCTTGAGCGGCCAGCAAGCCGTGACCGCTGCTGGCGCGGGTCAGCGCACCAGCCTGGCGCAGCAACTCGGCCAGGTGGCGCGCTGTGTGCAGTCGGTGCAAGCGGGCCGTTCGTTGACCGATGTGTTGCCCACTGTTCCCGGCCACTTGCGCCCCGGGGTGCAGGCCCTCACGTTCCACGCGCTGCGCCATCTGGGCACCACATCCGCACTGGTGGGCGCGTTGACGGAGCAGGCCCCGCCGCCGCTCACCCACGCATTGTTGTGCTCCGCACTGGCACTGCTGGCACCGAAGGTGCGGGCCGCGTCTGATGACAACACCCCTGTGTACGACGCGACCAGGCCGTGGACGCTGCACGCGCCCAGCCCGCCACCGCGCGGCAAGCGGGCATGGTCAACGCCTGTCTGCGCCGTTACCTGCGCGAGGCCGAGGCCTTGCATACCCAGGTCGAGGCCGACTGGGAGGCCCGTTACAACCACCCCGCCTGGTGGGTGAAACGCGTGCGCCGCGACCATCCCCAACATTGGCAGGCCATTCTGGCGGCCAGCCAGCACAGCGCGCCGCTGGTCTTGCGTGTCAACGTCACCCACACCAGCCGAGATGCCTACCTGGCCCGCCTGTCAGACGAAGGGGTGTCAGCACAGGCCGTGGGCTTGGTTGGCGTGGTGCTGAATCAGCCGGTGCCGGTGGAAGGCCTGCCGGGCTACGCCGAGGGCTGGTTTTCGGTACAAGACACGGCGGCGCAGTGTGCTGCGCCATTGGTACTGGATGGGGTGAATGCCCCGACAGACCGTCCCCTGCGCGCCCCCGGCGGCAAAACCGCCCATTTGCTGGAGCACGCCCACGCGCTGGGCGTATCCGTTGACGTGCTGGCGCTGGAAGTGGACGCCCGCCGCAGCGCCCGCATCACCGAAAACCTGCAGCGTTTGCGCCTGAACGGCACCGCCAGCGTGAAAGTGGCTGATGCAGCCCAGCCCGCCGCGTGGTGGGACGGCCTGCCGTTCGACGCGGTGCTGCTGGACGCGCCGTGCAGCGCCTCTGGCATCGTCCGCCGCCACCCCGACGTGCGCTGGCTGCGCCGCGAATCCGATGTTCCCGCGCTGGTCGAGACCCAGCGCCGCATCCTGGAGGCCCTGTGGCCCACGCTGGCCCCCGGCGGGCGTCTGGTGTATTGCACCTGCTCCATTTTCAAGGCCGAGGGGCAGGCCCAGGTCGATTCGTTTCTGTCGCGCCACACCAACGCGTTGGCATGCACCGCACCGGGGCATTTGTTGCCCGGGGCAAGGTCTGACGCAGGGGGCTTGCCCGACAATCCATCGGGTGAACACGACGGCTTTTTTTACGCGGTGCTTGAGAAAGTGGCTTGATCTTCGAGCCGCCGGGCTGCTGCTCGTCTGTTGTGTGGCGAGCGCATGGGGGCTGGTGCATGCGGCGGCCACGTTGCAACAGGTTTCGCTGGAGCGCACGGACGAGGGTTTGTTCCTGTCGGCTGTGGTGGACTACGAACCCGCCGCGGCCGTGGCCGAGGCGGTGGGGCGCTCGGTGCCTTTGTATTTTGTGGCGCAAGCCGATGTGTACCGTGAGCGCTGGTACTGGGCCGACGAGCGGGTGGCCACGGCCAGCCGCACCTACCGGCTGGCCTACCAGCCTCTCACGCGGCGTTGGCGTGTCAGCATGGCCACGGGTCCCGGTCCGGCCGCCAACCTTCAGTACGCACTCCACCAAAACCACGATTCCCTGCGCCAGGCGCTGTCGGCTGTGACCCGTCTTTACGGATGGAGCGTGGCTGAAGCTGACGTGTTGAGCGGGGGTGGGGACAGGTACCTGAATTTCCAGTTCAAGCTCGACATGGCCTTGTTGCCCCGCCCCTTTCAGCTCGGCATGAACGCCCAGGCCGACTGGAACATCGACCTGAGGCGCACACTGCCGGTGCCTCCACTGTCTGCCAGACCAGCCTCCGCGCCGGTGCGCGCCGATGGAGCTGAAGCAGAGCAGCCGCCCCCGCCCGCCAGGACCCCATGAACGCCGCCCCTGTCTCGGGATCTGACCGGACACACCCGGGCCGCCGCAGGTGGGCGGCCGCGGCAGCCCTGGCTTTCATGGCGGGCTTGGCGCTGGTGCTGCTGTTCATGCTGACCACCGCCACCGATAACCGGGCGCTGTACGAGACCAATTACACCCGGTTGCTGGTGTTGAACATCGCTGTGGCGCTGTTCCTGGCAGGTGTGATCGTGTGGGCTGTGGTGCGGCTGGTGCTTCGTTTTCGGCGCAAGAAGTTCGGTAGCCAGTTGCTGGCCAAGATCGCCGCGATTTTTGCCTTGGTCGGGTTCGTGCCTGGCGCGCTCATCTACGGTGTGTCGTACCAGTTTGTGTCGCGCTCCATCGAAAGCTGGTTCGATGTGCGGGTGGAAACGGCCCTCAACGCCGGGGTGAGTTTGGGGCGCACGGCCATCGAAACCCTTGCCAGCGACTTCAGCAACAAGGTGCGATTGGCGTCCAATGCGCTGGCCAGCGTGCCCAACAGCACCGCAACGCTGGCGGTCGAGCGTT
>JAIFMP010000059.1 GCA_020048405.1 Hydrogenophaga sp. | reverse complement strand
CAGTGTTTGGTATCTCGCGTCTTCTTTTTCCATGCCGGATACGAGTCCAAGATCACCCAGTAGTTCAATCTTTATGAGGCCTTATCAATAAAGTACCAAGGGGATTGCCGCTGCTATCCAAAAAGTCCCCGTTTGATGACTGCGCTGTCGTCGGTGTTTCATACACGAACACCATCGAATCTGCTATCAATGTATTGGCCACCTTGAAATCAAAGGTGCCCGTTTGTGAAGGGGTGAATTTGACGTAGGCATAGTTGTAGAGGGTGGCCGGGGCGCCTGCGACGACGCTGGTAAAAGTACCCCATTGAGCACTTTCTTGTGCACCTGCCGTTGGCCGCGTGTTAGGCTGTCCAGCGCTGTCAATGTAGGGATCAGGCCGATTCCATTGCGCTGTGTTCGTACCGCCCAGCACAAGTGAAAAGCTGGTAATTGCCAGCACATGCCCCCAAGCCGCGACTTGCAAGGGCCTTACCACCATCAAGGGCGCATCATCCAGCACCCAACTACCACCCAACGCCTCGGCCCCCACCTTGTGCGTCGCCGCAGCCACTTGCAGCCCGGTAATCAGCCGCAGTCCCTCCACAAACAGTCGGCCTTCAACGCCCTGTGCCACCTCACAGCCGTAAATCAGCCACTGGCCGTCTTCCACCATGGCATCGCTGATGGCGCTCAGCTCGCAGGCGTACGCGAGAGTGTGGTGCACGTTTTGTGGCGGGGTAAAGAGAAGTTTCTCTGTACGCTGGGCTTGGGCGGCAAAGCATTCAAAAAATATGCATAAAAACAGGATCTGGCGCTTTATCAGCATGCGGTACCAGCTATGTATTTTAATATTTTTTGGTGGCGTAGCATTTATATGCCCAGCCAAGCTGCTGGAGATGGATGCGTCAGTGGCCGGGTGAAGGCATAAGAGAAGGGTTCCTGTGGAGGCGCAGCATGGCATTTTGAGCTACCAGTTACCTCCTCAAAACTGCGGAGGTAATCGCAATCAGCGCCAGCACCCGCCAACCCGGCCAATGAGCCGGGTTTTTTTGTTGCAAAAGCGACAGTTACCGCCTCAAAGTGGCCGCAATGACGATGCCAAGGATGGGCACACCGCCAGAAAACAAGCTGTAAACCCCGGTTTTGTGGCTACACAGTGGCTACATGGAGCAGAAAAGAAAAAAGCCCACTATCTTTTGAATAGTGAGCTTTCCTTTGTGAGCTTGGTAGGGCGTGAGTGACTTGAACACTCGACCAAAGGATTATGAGAAAAAACGCTCAAAAAACCTTCAATGTTTACGCAGCTTAGCAAGCAGTTGTCTGCGGTGTGTAAGTAAGTGTGTAAGCAGCGCAGCCGTTAAAAACAGGTTTCAACTTTTAGCGCTGCTTGTTTCGCTTCCCACAAACACTTGCCGCACGTAAAATCAATGTCTTCACGTTAGCACAAAAGAGAACAGCAATGGAAAAAGACACACACACACACACACACATACACAGCAAATAACGGGCCAAGTGTATTATTTTTTGGCAAGCATAACTGCCAATATTCACAACAAGCACTTGAACACCTAAAACATTTAGGCTTTAACGTTGAGTCAGTTTTATCAAAAAATAGAAAGGAGAGTTTGCCAGAAGATATTGGTTGGTGGAAAGGTGATTACATTATTTGCTTTAGAAGCTACTTCTTACTTCCAAAATCGCTTATTGAACGTGCCTCTATCGCAGCAATAAACTTTCACCCAGCACCTGCTGAATATCCAGGCAGCGGCTGCTTGAACTGGGCTTTATACGACAACGCAAAAGTATACGGCGCAACAGCTCACATAATGAACGAAAAGATTGATAACGGCGCCATTGTTGAGTGCCGACGTTTTCCTGTTGTTCCACAAGACAATGTTAAAACTCTTTTAGCAAGAGCTCACTTAAAAACATACGACTTGATACTTGACATTACTACAGGTATAGCACTTGAAGGAAAAGCATTTTTAGATAGAAAACTTGCTGAATCTAAAAATGAACGCTGGGCTGGTAAGGCACGGAAAATGTATGAAATAGACAGCCTACAAGTGATAAGCACAAGCTGCGACAAAGCAGAGTTAGAACGAGTTATACGAGCTACTTACACGCCCGATTTTCCGCCAGAAATACATTTACACGGATATAAGTTTGTTCTTAAACTCTAAGCTAAACCAACTCAACTGCCGCTTTAAGCATAGCAGGACGTAAATCAATGTAGCGTTGTGTAGTCGCCATATTGCTGTGTCCTGCCAATGCCATTAGCACACGCACTCCAACGCCGCGTTCTGCTAAGTTTGTAAGTCCTGTGCGTCTGCCACTATGCGACGTTGCGCCACTAATGCCTGCGTTTTTGTAAATGCCATTCACAATGTGCGTCAGCGTGTTAGCAGTAAACCCTTCGCTGCGTTGCGTGTAAAACAATGGCTGTGTAAGTTGCTTGGGTTTGTGCGTTGCCACATAAGCAGCAAGTTCCACACGTATCTTTTCAGCAAACCAAACCTTACGTGCTTTGTTGCCCTTTGTTTGTGCCGCACTCAGCGTCATCTCCGCTTTAATCTCTCCGTCTGCGTCCACAACGTCGCAGTAGCGTAATGCTGCTACCTCACCCACTCGCAACATAGCGTAGTGTGTCAGCAAAATAATCGCCCTATTGCGTTTGTAGTGTCTGCGTGTGCGTGTGTATTCCAAAACACGCTGTAGTTGCTGCTGTGTCAATGTCGCTGCTTGTGTCATTTTGTAGTCCTCACACTTTGGTGCTGTTTTGCTACATATATTGTGTTTTCTGTTCAAAGTTTTTCCTACCTCTTTTTGTCAGCACAATCAGCGTTGATTTTGTTGAAGATTTCACGTTTCAACACATTTTGTGTATTTTCTGTTCATTCATATTTAGCTGCTGTTTGTGCGTTGCGCTGTTATTTCGTAGTCAATAAGCCACACGTAGTAATGCGCTTACAAACACGCATACAAGCCCTACAAGCTGCTTAGCCACTTTTCTTGCTGCGCTGCTATTCACTTGTGCTTGTTAAACGCTTGTAGAAGCTAAAACACGCTAACGCAGCGTTTGTAGCTGTGTCAGCGTGTTGCCATTTTTTCAGTTTGCTATGTGTATTTTTTGCGCTGCTATTTTCAGCACATACCCATTTACTTTTCGGCTGGTGATTTTTACACCCCCTACCTACGTTTGCTGCTTTGTATAACAAACATACTTTGCCTACAAATCACATTGCCTTCAGTCTGTGTGCTTCGTTGTGCTTCGTTGTGCTTCAGTGTCATTCACGTTGCGTGTCTTTGTTGTTCTGTGTGTGTTTTGATTGCTTCAAAGTGTTTAGACAATAGTAAGACTACTAACACTTCATTCAGTGTCAGCCAATGTCCTCCCAAGTTGTTCAATCCGTTTTGCCTGTCGTCAACGCTGCGTCAAACGACAAACTTCTATGCCTAAGTTTTCTTATTAAATAGTTGCCAATATTTTGTTAGGCGCTTGTGTGTTGCTGTAGTCAATCACTTCGCTGTTGTTTTTGTAATGTGCTTCTTTGCCTATGTAGCTGTTCCAACGTTGTTCAGTGCCTTTTGTTAGTCTGTCCAACTTTATGTCTGTTGTGCCTACGTCTGTTGCTGCCCATATTTGCCTAATGCCGTCTTCTAATAGTTCTTGTGTTGCTGCTGTTGGCAAGTTGCCAAGTGCTATGTGTATGTGTAGCGTTCTGTTTGTGTCATATGTGTTTTGCGAGCCTTCAATCGCAGCAATAAAAATAGGCAAGTAATCATTGTTGCGTCTGTGTCCGTTGCCTGTCAGTAAACGATTAAAACGCATACGGAACTTGTGTAAGCAGTTGCGTGTTGCGTCCAACCTCTTTTCCATAGTTGCTGCGCTTATGCCGTAAGTTGGCAAGTTTGTTTGTAGCGTAAGTGCGTAGTCGCAATGCTGCGCCAACTTGTCCAAATAGTCTGTTTGCGCTGCTACGTATGCTTTTTTGTGCGTGTTTTGCTGTTCATTGTTCATAACTTTATTTAGCTTTGAACAGAAAAAGCTAAATATTTTGTCCAAGTCTGTTCATATGCCTCAAAAGCCTTGTCCTACAACGCTTTGCGAGCTTATTGTTATTGCTGCGCTGCGTCATAAACAGCACAAATACCACAACCTAACAGCAACTTAAACAGATTGGAAAACGCAATGACACTTGCTAACTTGAAACTAACCACAGCTAAAAAAGCCACACAACTTTCTGCTGTTATTCAGCGCCGCACAAAACTTGTAAAACGTTTAGCAGAACAGATTGAACTTGCCAAAGCAGCACAAAATGGCAGCACGTATGCGCCAACAAAGCTACGCAGCATTACAGACGCAGACACAGGCGAACGCAAACAGGTTGCTGTTGCTAAGCGTGTCAAAAGTTGGACGTTTAACGCAGAAAACGGCAAGCTGTGTGTCAACGTGCGTTATGGCGCACGTATATTGGATTTGGGAAAAGGTAAGACTGCTGTTGAACTTGCTTCAGCAAAAGAACTTGTTGCTGCTTTAGAAACAATCAGCGCAGCAGTAAACGCGGGCGAACTTGACGCAGCAATGGAAGCAGCAAGCACAAATCTACGTTCTGCTTTTACAAAATAAGTGTGTTGCTGCTTGCGCTTCTTTGCGCTGCTAACTTTTTCTGTTCAATAAATACGTTAGCAACATAGGAACATAACGTATGAGAATATTTGAAATAGCAGACGCAGAAGCACAACTTGCGCTTTGGAAACTTGTAAACGACAGCGTATGGACTGCGATACAAACGCAGCAGCACGAACAAGCGAAACAAAAAGCAGCAGCACAGCAGCAGAAGAAAGCTAAGCGCAGCACTAAACGTATTAGCAAGCGCAGTATGTCTGTGCCACTACCCCCACCCAAAGTGCCAATGCCAACTGCTAAACCAAAGCAGCCACCCATACAAAAAGCTACCAACCCCACACAGCCAAATGCCAACCCTCACCTCAACCCACAAGCAAAAGTGCCATACCCTCCAACAACAGCTGCCACCCCCAACGTAAAAGTTGCCAACGTAGCTAAACAAGTAAACGACGTTGACGACAACGACGCAGCATTAGCACAGCCTACTCAGTCGCAACGTGTGCCAACATTGCCAACTAAAAATACGTTATTGACGCAAAAGAAGGGTATTACGGCGTTCAAACGTGCGTAAATAAAAAACACGATTGAACGGACGACAGGCATAGCAAAAATACTATTCGTCGTTTTTGATTTAGCTTGTGCGCTTGTCCGTTTTCTTTTTAGCCACACGCTTGCTAACGTATGCGTCGTCAATCACTCCGCCTGCTTCAATCAGCCTGCGTGTTTCTTCTCCGCGTAGTTGTTCAATAGCTTGTATGACTTTCAAATGGCTGTAGTGTTTTTCAATCATTAAAACGCTTGTGCCCATTTGCTTTGCCAACGTATGTATTGGCACTTTGTCGTGTGTCAGCGCAAGCGTCGCATACGTGTGCCGCAAGCTATAAAACACACGCTTTTGTTCAGTCTTTGTGTCATACAACAAGCTGTGTTCTTCCAAAAAGCTTTCAAACATTTTTTGAAAACTTGTTGGTTTTTCTTTGTCGCGTGTTCTAAACACATAGTCATTGTTTTTTGGCACTATGAGTTGTTTGAATGGCTCAGTAATGTCGTCGTCAATCTCGTAGTTGCGCTTTGCTATGCGTTCCAACGCTTTAACCGTTCGCAGCATAGCAACAATAGTGCGTGTGCCTGTTTTGCCACTTATCGTTAGTTCCAAACTTCTGTTTAAGTTTGACAGCGTTATCTCTTCGTGTCCGTCGTCTGTGTTGTCAATCACACCTGTTTTTATTGTGATTGGCTTCATTACAAACTTTATTTGCTTCCACTTTAAGTTCAGCAACTCGTCGCCTGGCCTTGCGCCTGTGTCAAGCAATACGTCAACGTAGTCGCGCAGCAGCGTTCGCATTTCTTTACTCTTTGCGTTTCGTGCTCTTTCAATCCATTCGTCAAAGCTGCCAACTAACGCACGTATTTCAGCCATATCAAAAGCAGGCCGTCTATCACTTGCTTTTCCTTTAGCTTCAAGTTTTGGCCGATTTGCTTCTGTTAAAAAGTTGCGTATAACTGCTTCGTCAAACACTCTGTTTAACGCAGCGTTGTGTGTCAGCATAGTGCTTTGACTTGGCGCTTTGCCCATTTGTTCAATGCGCTTAGCGTCCAACTCGTCTAATGCTGTGTAGTCAATGTTAGTAATGCTACGCTTGCCTAATGCAGTTATCAAATATTCTTCAATCACACGTATGTAGTCTGCGTATGACACTTTGCCATTACCGCTTCGTATTTCGTGTTCCATACGTTCAACAGCAAGTTTGGCAACATCTCTAAACTTGCGTGTGATTACAGGTAGGTTTGAACGCTTACGTATTTCAGCTTCAATACGCAACTCGTTTGCTTTTGTCTTTGCTTTTTTTAAGTCGCGCTCTTGTGTTGAAGCACGTTGCCAAATGCCGTCAACCTTAAAACGACATTGCCAAATGTTGCTGCGTTCACGTCTGTAAACAATCAACTCTCTGTCTAACAGCGTGTGCGTTGTTTCATTCTTTTCAGCCATAGCAACACTTTAATGTCAGCAAGTTAAAAGAGCAACGAAGTAAGTGTGTAAGCAGTAGATAAAAAAATAAGACTGCCATTACAGCAGTCTCATTTAAGTTTTGGTGGGCCCAGCTGGACTTGAACCAGCGGCCAATCGATTATGAGTCGACTGCTCTAACCAACTGAGCTATGGGCCCTATAACTTTTACAACTTATTTTTTCACAACTTAGTGCTTAGCTGCTGACTATACATATAGTAGAAAACAGCGAAAAAAGCACTAAAAAAAACGTTCAAAGTGTGTGAGCGGTGTGTAAGCAAACTACAACACCAAAAACACGCTACAACCCGCTATTTTATTAGCTTTTCGGCTTATGAGTCCTCTGCTCTGACCAACTGAGCTAACGCCCCGACCGCGCCGGGATTGTATGCGGGCCGTGCACGGGGGTCCGTTACTTGCCCTGGCTGAGCGCGTTGCTGACGAGTTTGGAGGTGATGTCGACGATCTGGATCATGCGGTCGTAGGGCATGCGTTGTGGCCCGATGACGCCCAGGGTGCCGACGACAGTGCCGTCGACCTCGTAAGGAGCGGACACGATGGACAGGTCGTGGTAAGGCACCACCTGCCCTTCCCCGCCGATGAAGATGCGCACACCCTCGGCCTGGCTGGACACGTCGAGGAGTTGCATGAGCTGGGCCTTTTGCTCGAACAGGTCGAACATGCGGCGCAAGTTGCCGAGGTCGTTGGAGAAATCGCTGACGGACAGCAGGTTGCGCTCACCCGCAATGACCACTTCGGCCTGAGACTCGATGGCTTGCACGCCAACATCGACCGCGCTTTGCATGAGGGAGGAAATTTCAGTGCGCAGGTTGTCCACCTCCAGGCGCAAACGGTCTTTGACCACATCGAGCGCCAGCCCGGCGTAGTGGGTGTTGAGGAAGTTGGACGCCTCGGTCAGCTGGCTGGTGCTGAGGTGGGTGTTGGTGTGGACGATGCGGTTTTGCACGTCGCCATCGGGCGACACAATGATGACCAGCACCCGACGCTCGGACAGGCCCAGAAACTCAATGTGGCGAAACGCTGTACTGCGCTTGGGCACCATGACGACACCGACAAAGTGCGACAAGCTGGACAAGAGGTTGGCCGCATTGCTGATGACGCGCTGAGGCTGGTCTGGCAGCAAAGAGGCGGGCACATCGGCAGAGAGGTCCAGTGCATCGCGCCGCACGGTGAGCATGGTGTCAACGAACAGGCGGTAACCCTTGGGTGTGGGTATCCGCCCTGCCGAGGTGTGGGGGCTGGCAATCAGACCCAGCTCTTCCAGGTCGCTCATCACGTTGCGGATGGTGGCGGGCGACAGGTCAAGTCCCGCAGCCTTGGACAGGGTGCGGGAACCCACGGGTTGGCCGTCGGCGATGTAGCGCTCGACCAAAGCCCGGAGGAGTAACTTGGCGCGGCTGTCTAGCATGTGTGTGAATTGAGGTGTGTGTTGTAATTTGAGCATGAATTTGCCGCCCGCTGATTCGATCAAATCCCTCTACCCACAGCCTGTGAAATTCAAGCACGTTGCCATCGTGGGCAAGTACCAGGCGCTGGGTACGCGCGCTGCTCTGGACGAGATAGCCCATTTTTTGCTGGCGCAAGGCTGCGACGTAACGCTTGAACACGACACGGCTTTGAACACGGGACTCACCAGCTACCAGACACTGCCCATTGAAAGAGTAGGTACTGAGTGTGATTTGGCGGTGGTGGTGGGGGGCGACGGAACGATGCTGGGCGCAGGGAGACATCTGGCGCGATTTGGTGTGCCCGTGGTGGGCATCAACCAGGGGCGGCTGGGATTCATGACCGACATTCCGTTTGAAGACTACCCCAGCACCCTGGCAGACATGCTGCGAGGCAACCACGAAGAGGACCCGCGCCTGCTGATGCAGGCCAGCGTTTGGCGAGATGGGGTGTGCGTGTTTGACGGCATTGCCATCAATGATGTGGTGGTGAACCGTGCCTCATCAGGGATGATCGACTTGAAAATCGATGTAGGTGGTCACTTTGTGGCCCGACAACGTGCCGATGGGCTGATCATCTCAACGCCCACCGGCTCTACCGCTTATGCGTTGTCTGCGGGAGGACCGATGCTGCACCCTTCCATCGGAGGCTGGGTGATGGTGCCCATTGCGCCGCACACGCTGTCCAACCGCCCTATCGTGCTGCCCAGTCAGGACGAGATCGTGGTTGAGGTGATGGGCGGGCGCGAAGTGAGTGCCAACTTTGACATGCAGACCGTGACCAGCCTGCTGCACGGTGACATCATCAGGGTCCGGCAGTCGGCACACCGGCTGCGGTTGTTGCACCCCGTGGGTTGGAGCCACTTTGACACCTTGCGCAACAAGCTCCACTGGAACGAAGGACTGGCGTGAAAGCCCCGTCAAGCAAACCATGAGCCTGCAGCGCATTACTCTCAAAGACTTTGTGATCGTTGACCACCTGACGCTGGACCTTGATGGGGGCTTCACAGCGTTGACTGGCGAGACAGGTGCTGGGAAATCGATACTGATTGATGCCCTGCAACTTGCGTTGGGCGACCGCGCTGACCCCAGCGTTGTGCGGGAAGGCCAGGCCCGGGCGGAGGTTGCCATCGAGTTTGCCGCCACCCCCGACGCCCGAGTATGGCTGGAGACCACAGGCATCGACGGCGAAAGCACGGAGTTGCTGATACGCCGCACAGTGGACACGCAGGGTCGAAGCCGGGGATGGGTAAACGGAACTGCGGTCACGGCCACGCAACTGCGCGAACTGGGCACACTCTTGGTGGACATACACGGACAACATGCCTGGCAAGGCCTGATGAAAGCCGAAAGCAGCCGAGAGTTGTTGGATGCCTTTGGTCACATAGACACCCTGCCCCTCCAGCGATGCTGGACCGCATGGCAGCTGGCCAAGGCTCAGTTGGCAGAGGCCGAGCAGGCCACCAGTACCAGCGAAGCCGAGCGCGAGCGACTGCTTTGGCAACTGACCGAGGCAGACAAACTTGCACCGCAACCCGATGAATGGACCACGCTGCAGGAAGAGCACACACGGCTGGCAAATGTGGTGTCGCTGACTGAAGCAGCTCAAACGGCCCTGGCCTTGACGAGCGAGGACGACGTGCACGCCATGGGTTTGCTGGCAAGGGCTCAGCAAGCACTGGCCCAGCGGCTTCACCATGACGCCAGGTTTGCACCGATGGTTGAGGCTCTGGCACAGGCCAGTTTGCTGACCGAGGAAACCGCACGGGATTTGCAGGCCTACCTGCGCCATACAGAGGCAGACCCGGCGCGTCTGGCAGAACTGGAGCTGCGGCTGGGCCAATGGATGGCTCTGGCCAAACGACACCGGTGTGCCCTCGAAGACTTGCCAGGGGTACTGAGTGCTTTGCGCCACCGCCTGGCCGCGCTTGATCATGCAACCGACCTCGATGGCTTGCGTGAAGCCGTGGCACAAAGCCACCGTGCTTATGCAAAATTATCAGAACAAATATCAACCCTAAGGCACGTATTTAAAGAACAGCTAGCTATTCAAATTACATCAACCATTCAACATCTTGGCATGGCGGGTGGCCTGTTTGAAGTGCAAGTCACGACACTGGACAAACCGCAGGCATCAGGCACCGACCGTGTTGAGTTTTTGGTGGCGGGTCATGCGGGAATGACACCACGGCCAGTGGCAAAGGTGGCATCTGGCGGAGAGTTGTCACGCATTTCGCTGGCAATTGCGGTGGCCACCAGCCAAGTGGGCGGTTGCCCCACACTGATTTTTGATGAGGTGGATTCAGGCATTGGGGGCACGGTGGCTCACACAGTGGGTCAACTGATGGCAAAACTAGGGCAATCCCGGCAGGTGCTGGCCGTGACGCACTTAGCCCAGGTCGCGGCCTGCGCACACCACCACGTCCAAGTGTCAAAACAGGCTTCTGCCGCTGGCGTCAAAAGTGACGTTAAGTTGCTGACAGAAAACGAGCGGGTCGCCGAAGTGGCCCGTATGCTGGGCGGGAGCGCTGTGACAGAGGCATCGGTAGCGCATGCCAGGGAGATGTTGAGCCATGGCTGAGGTGCGGTTGGTATTGATCACGGGCATGTCGGGGTCAGGCAAGTCGGTGGCATTGGCGGCACTCGAGGATGCCGGCTTTTACTGCGTGGACAACCTGCCCCCCGAGTTACTGGGGCCTTTCGTGGACCTGCAGCAGGGACAGGCCCCTCGGAAGCTGGCCGTTGC
The DNA here is from genome assembly GCA_020048405.1 of Hydrogenophaga sp. Taxonomy (GTDB): domain Bacteria; phylum Pseudomonadota; class Gammaproteobacteria; order Burkholderiales; family Burkholderiaceae_C; genus UBA2334. The sequence goes on along the minus strand of JAIFMP010000059.1, from coordinate 9,318 downwards.
CATGGATGTGCGCAGCGCTGCGTCTTTGCCTGAGCTTCCGCAGAAACTCAAGCAACTGGCCCAAAGCGGCTTGCGCATGACCACCATCTTTCTGGACGCGACCGACGACACGCTGTTGCGCCGCTTTTCCGAAACACGGCGCACACACCCTTTGTCGACACGCCCCAACGGCGCGGGCGAGCAAGGCTTGATGGAGGCCATCAGGCTTGAGCGTGAACTGTTGTCTGAGCTCCGCGAGCAAGCCTTGGTCATAGACACCAGCCTGTTGCGCCCTGCACGCCTGTTAAACCAGGTCAAAGAGCTGATTGAGCACCGCTCAGTGTCACTGACCCTGGTGTTTGAGTCATTTGCATTCAAGCGCGGCATACCGATGGACGCTGATTACGTGTTTGACGTGCGGATGCTCCCCAATCCCCATTACGAACGGGCGCTCAGCCCACTCACCGGGCGGGATGCACCTGTGGCTGCCTACCTGGCTGCTCAGCCAGAGGTTGACCGAATGGCGGGGCACATTTCAGGTTTTCTGAATGCTTGGCTGCCCGAGTTGCTCAAAGACCATCGCAGTTATGTGACAGTGGCCATTGGCTGTACAGGCGGACAACACCGTTCGGTGTATTTGGCCGAGTGGCTCACACGGGCGTTTGCAGAACCCTGGCGCGCCACGTGCCGCCACCGGGAGCTGACCGCCTGACGGGGCACCCAGCGGTGCGACTCAGCGCGGGGTCTGCAGCCGCACCAACAACTTTGTGACCGGTGTTGGCAATGCGGTGTGCGCCAACCGATCGCTTGCAATCCACAGCCCGCGTTCGCCGTCTATAGACGCCAGTGGGTGCGCCCGGCTTTCTGTTAGCTGGCAGACCACCGGATGCAAAACGATATCCCGATGGGTCAGCGTGTGTGTGAACGAATCGAGGCGCGTTGTTGAAGTAGCGTGGCCCACATCAGGATGACGCAAGAGTTCGTCGTCAGAAGCAAAAACAGGCGGGCAATACAGCCCCGACCAGATGCCCTTGGAAGGGCGACGTTCCAGCCATATATCGCCTCCCGGCCTTTGCAACAGCAGCAAATGCCAGGATACGGTGCGGCGCACCAGGCGTCGGGTTTTGAGCGGAAGCCGGGCTGGATCGCCGGAGCGTTGCGCCACGCATGCTTGCTTGAGCGGGCACAGGAGACAGGCAGGCTTTGTCCGTGTGCAAACCGTGGCACCCAAATCCATCAACCCTTGCGTGTAACGGGGCATGCTTTGGTCGGGGTTTTCGCTAGGCAAGTGTGACGTGGCGATCTGGCGCAACTCCCTGTCTGCAGAGGTGTCCGACAAATCTGCCTCAAAGCCGGTGAACCGGGCCAGAACACGTTTAACGTTGCCATCAAATATGGAAACGGCTTGTCCAAAACAGAACGATGCGATGGCAGCCGCCGTGGAAGGGCCGATACCCGGCAACGTTTCCAAGACATGGGCCGTTGCTGGGAACTCACCCCCGTGGTGCGAGACAACCTGCTGCGCGCAAGCATGGAGGTTGCGTGCCCGGCTGTAATAACCAAGACCGCTCCAGAGGGCCATTACATCGGCTTGGTCTGCAGCAGCAAGTGCTGCAACCGTGGGAAATCGCGCCAAAAACCGGTCGTAGTAGCCCAACACAGTGACCACCTGCGTTTGCTGGAGCATGATTTCAGACAGCCACACCCGGTAGGGGTCACGTGTGCCTTGCCAGGGCAAGCCGTGGCGACCATGGACCACCTGCCAGCGGATGACCGCCTGTGCAAAGTCGAAAGAATTTTGCGAACGGTCTTCCGGCATCAGGCTTCGGCACCCAGGGGCAAGGGCTGGGTGTCATGCGATGGATGGGGTTCATTGTCGGGGAACGGGTCGGTCATCACACGCGTCAGGTCTGTGAGTTCCATGCGTATGCGGGCATAAGCGTTGAGCTGGGCCGCCAATTCACCCACCCGTTCGTCCAAACCTCCGGCAGCCTCCTGGATGCGGGTGACTGCCTCCACACGCCGAGCAAAGTTGTTCCGGCGATCCCGCAATTGCCCGTCCAGTTGAGACGCCGCTGACTTGTTCCACAGTTCCAGCTCGGCGGCGGCTGATTCGTAAACGATGCGAAGGCGGCTGAGCAACGCGCGACCCAAACGCTCGCAAAACTCAGGGTTTGCCAACTTCAGTGTCTGTCCTAGGCTCAGGTATTGAACATGGCTTTGCTCAATCTCTGCCAATTCCTTTATCTGGCGGGACAGGTCAGGGGCGGGTGGGGCTTGCAATGCAAAACCCAATTCCGTGTTGAGCTGTACGAAGCTGGCGTGCAGCATGTTGCCGATCTCGGTGCTGAGGTCTGAAGCCTTGGCCAGCAAAGCCCGCAAGCCTTCAAAGGTCTGTGCGTAGGTTTTGCGAACCCCCAGTTTGAGGCCTGGTTCTTTCAGCCGCTCGATGAGGGACGTTACCTCTTGGCGCACTTGGGCCTGACCTACTGCTGCATACATCTCGTGCAGGAGCTTCATATGGACCGTACGGACGGCCTGAATACGCCCGCTGCCAGCTTCGAAGTCACGCTGCTCCTGTTCAATGCGCTGGCGCATGTGGCGAATGACTGCTCCATTTTTTCCACGCAGGCCTTCGAGTTCCTGGACTTGCTCTGTGATGTCGCGCGAGCGGGTGTGAGTGATATGCCCCACGCGCGCCACCAACTCGTTGACACCCTGGGCGACAGCTTGCTGAAGCAGGTGTCGTCGCTGACCAATGACATCGTGAACCAGTGCGTTCTCCAAGTCTGGAAGGTGACTGGCCTGCAAAAGTGAGGCGTTGCCCTGGATTTTGGCCACCAAACCCTTTTGCGCTGAAACGGCAATGACACGAGATGGCGACACGGACAGAATGGCAGCAGAACTTTCGCACTGGTGCTGTATTTGTTGCTGCACCGCTTGCGGTGTGCTGAGTTCATCCCAAAGCGTGTCAATTTTGTTCAGCACCACCAACCTGCCAGCCGGGTTGGAAACAGTGGAGGTGATGTGCTCCCGCCAAATTCGCAGGTCTGATTGGGTCACCCCCGTGTCAGCCCCCAGAATGAACACAATTGAATGGGCCTGCGGAAGCAGGCTGACCGTCAGTTCAGGTTCGGCACCGATGGCGTTGAGTCCAGGTGTGTCAAGAATGACCAACCCTTGCTTGAGAAGGGGGTGCGCGATGTTGATGAGCGCGTGCCGCCAGCGGGGCACCTCCACCAGCCCGTCTGGGCCCAGCAGGCTTTTGTCGGCACCGCTCTCACCTTGCCAGAAACCCAAAGCGGCAGCGTCCTCTGGGGTGACCCTGTCAACCTCAGCCACCCTCGCCATACTGGCAGCCAGGCCATCCGCATCATCGAGGCTGAGTGCAACGGTTTCCCAAGCATCCACATGCTGGCGCCAATCGACCAGCGCGCGGGGATTCAAACGTGTTTTGATGGGCAGGAGACGCAGGGTCGGCGGCTCTTCGGGGTCGTATGCGAGTTCGGTGGGGCACATGGTGGTGCGCCCTGCGCTGGCGGGCATGATGCGGCGACCATATCCCGCAAAAAACACCGCGTTGATGAGTTCAGACTTGCCACGTGAGAATTCAGCCACAAAGACCACCATCACTTTGTCTTGCCGGACCCGCTGACGCAGGTTTTCGAGTTGGTCAGCCACCGCTGCATCAAGCAAGTCGCGGTCGCGCAACCAATCTGCCAAACGCAGCAAATCGGCGGAGAAGTCGCGTCGCCAGCGGCTGTGATGATCGAAATTGTGGTTAAAACTCATGGCGTGTGGCGGGTTAAACACATCCGATCCAATATACACCTGTGCATCTGGAAATTGCTGGGGGTCAGCGAGGCTGGCACCCCGAACAAAAATACGTGGAGCGCTGTCCTTGGGTCAGCCGTTGGACAGGCTTTCCGCACTGCTTGCAGGGCTGGCCCTCGCGGCCGTAAACCAGGGCCTGCGCCTGGAAATGGCCCGCCGAACCGTCTGCCCCGGAGAAATCCCGCAACGTACTGCCACCCGCAGCCACTGCTTGGGCAAGAACCTGTCTTATGACCGCGTGCAGGCGGGCAAGGCGCTTGGGGCCCACGGCGTTTGCAGGTGTGGTTGGTCGGATGCCCGCTTGGAACAGTGCCTCGCAAGCGTAGATGTTTCCCACGCCCACCACCACTTCGCCCGCCAGCAGTGCCTGCTTGATCGGCGCGCGCAAACGGCGCATGTGGGCCACAAATCCGGCGATTGTGAAGTCATCCGACAAAGGCTCAACACCCAATCGCCCCAACAATTTGTGGGCGATGGGATCGTCAGGCCCCTGTGCATAAACCACCGCACCGAAACGCCGCGGGTCGTGGAGTCGAAGGTGTCCACGGTCGGTGAGCAAAGTGAAATGGTCGTGAGGCCCTGCCGGTGACAACTCGGCAGCAAAACGCAAGCTGCCTGACATACCCAAGTGAACCAGCAGCATTCCGCCATCCAGGTATACGAGCAGGTACTTTCCGCGCCGCCCCACCTGGCTGATGGTGCGCCCCACCAAAATGCCAGGATCGCAGCCCAGAGGCCAGCGAAGTGGTTTGCCCCAGCTGCTGCCCACAACGGTAGCACCCTGAATGCGCAAGGCAAAACCCAGACGGGTGACTTCTACTTCAGGCAATTCAGGCATGAGGCTGGATGAGGTGTGGCGGGCAACAACCCTGTGGTGGCACGGACCTTCAGACCCCTGAATTATCATGACCTCATGAACATCCATCTCACCGCTCAGGCTTCGGCCAGAGGGCTTTCCGCACACCAGGGCTGCGGCTTCGACCGCGCTGCGCCTTTGTCTCTTGGCAGGATTGCGATAGGTCTGGTGCTGACAGCCGCTGCATGGCACGGACAGGTTTGGTCAGCCCAGCCTGCAGCCGGGTTGGTGACGCCCAGGAACCTGTCTGCCGCAGCCTCCAACGCTGAGATGATTTACTTGGTGCTGGTGGGCGAGATGCAAGTAGCAGCCCAGCAAGCTGGCGTGGGGTTTTCACTGATTCTGGATGCCGCCAAAAAATCGGGTGACCCTGAACTTTTCAGACGGGCAGTGAACGTGGCGCTGGAATCGCGCTCGGCCGATGCAGCTAAAGAAGCTGCGCGGGCATGGGGGGTGTCTGCTCCCACCACTGCCGATCCCTACCGGGTGTTGTTACAGCTCATGCTGGCCACCAACGAAGTGGCGCAAAGCACTGAACCGCTGAAACAACTTTTGGCCAACGTGCCAGACTCGGAGCGCAGTGCAGTGATTGATGCATTGGCCCAGACTTATGCACGGGCCAACGACAAGGACACGGCCAGACGGGTGGCCGTGAGTGCATTCCAACCTTTGACCTTGCGCAAAGAGACTGCGGCGAGCGCATGGGCAGCAATGGGCGTGATGTCGCTGGCGGCAGGCCTGAAAGACGCAGCACTTGAGGCTCTGACATCGGCCCTGTCCAGCCCTGCAAAAACGGATGCGCCAGGTTTTCTGGCAATCGACTTGCTGAATGCGAAAGCGCCCGCCGTAGAGGAAATGCTGATCAAACATCTCGACAGCAAACCGGCCGTGCCCGTGCGCATGGCTTACGTGCGTTTCTTGCTCGACAACGATCGGGCCAGCGATGCACAGCAGCAACTTGAAAAGGCCACACGGGAAGAGCCCAGCTCACCAGAGCCATGGCTGCTGCTGGGGGCGCTGAACCTGCAGACCAACCGGGCCCAATTGGCGGAGGGTCAGTTCATACGCTACCTCGAGTTGACGGGGGGCCAGGAAACGGAGCGTGCAGAACGCGGTAAAACCCAAGCCTACCTGTCGCTGGCGCAAATCGCGGAAAACCGCAAACAATTTGATGTGGCGTCCAATTGGCTAGACCGCATTGATTCTGACGACGACGCCCTGCGTGTGCAGCTTCGGCGGGCCGCTCTGCTGGGGCGGCAAGGGCAGGTCAACGAAGCTCGGGCACTCATCAGCCTGATACCCGAGCAGAAATCGACCGATGCCAGAGCCAAACTGGCCGTCGAAGTGCAAATTTTGAAAGATGCCAACCAATTGGCCCAAGCATTCAGCTTGCTGACGAGTGCCGTGGAGAAGGAGCCAGCCGATGCTGAGCTGACCTACGACCTGGCCATGTTGGCCGACAAAATGGGCAGGCACGATGAGATGGAACGCATATTGCGGGACCTCATGGCCCGCAAACCCGATTACCACCATGCGTTCAATGCCCTTGGTTATTCCTTGGCTGAGCGCAACACCCGGCTGCCCGAAGCAAAAGCACTGATAACCAAAGCGCTCGATATGGCTCCGGGTGACCCATTCATCACCGACAGCCTTGGTTGGGTGGAATTCAGGTTGGGCAATGTGCAAGAGGCAGCGCGCCTGTTGAGGGAAGCGTATGCAAAGCGCGCCGACGTTGAAATTGCGCTGCACCTGGGTGAAGTGCTGTGGGCCCTGGGCGACCAAGCTGGTGCACGAATGGCATTTGAGCAGGCGCGTGAACTGCAAGCAGACAACCCACTCCTCAAAGAAGTGCTTCAGCGCTTGGGCGTAAAGCTTTGAAAATGGCAATTTGGCGGAAAAGTGGCTGGGCGGTCATAGCATTGATGGCGCTATTGATAGCTGGATGTTCTTCTCCCAAAAGCGCTATAGCCCCTTTTTATGCTGAAAATTCCTGGTCGGGGCGCTTGTTGCTCAAGGCCGAAACGCAACCACCCATCCACTTCTCGGCGGCCTTCGAACTGACTGGCTCACCACAGCAGGGAAGATTGTTGTTGTCCACCCCTTTGGGAACAACCTTGGCCACTGCCCACTGGCAACCCGGGACTGCCGAGTTGCGAGGAGCGGGTGAAGCCAAGGTATTCGGAACGCTGGACGAATTGACCGAGGCCATGACCGGCACGAAATTGCCTGTGGCCGCCCTGTTTGCATGGCTTGAGGGGCGTCCCCATAATGCCGACGGCTGGGAGGCCGACACCGGCCACATCGCAGACGGCCGCCTCAATGCCAGACGCGTCCACCCCCTGCCTCCAGCCGAACTTCGCCTGCTGTTTGAGCCACCGGCCAGGACGGCACCATGAAAACACTGCTTGACGTGCCAGCCCCGGCCAAACTCAACCTTTTTTTGCACATTGTGGGTCGCCGCCCTGATGGCTATCACCTGATGCAGTCGGCTTTTGTACTGCTGGATCTGTGTGACCTGCTGGACTTTGAATGGCGATCGACCCCCATGATCAGCCGTGAGGACAGCGGTGACCCGACTTCCTCCTTGCCCGACAACGATTTGGTGGTTCGATCGGCGCGCCTCCTGCAACAGGCGACAGGCTGCGAACAAGGTGCTCACGTGCGTTTGCGCAAACGCATCCCCATGCAAGCGGGCTTGGGCGGCGGGTCGTCAGATGCTGCCACTTGTCTGCTTGCCCTGAACCGCCTTTGGAAAACTGGTCTGACTCGGCGCGAGCTGATGGCATTGGGCCTGCAACTGGGCGCAGACGTGCCATTTTTCCTGTTCGGGCACAACGCATGGGCGGAAGGCATTGGCGATGAACTCACCCGCCTCGACTTCAACCCGCAGCCGTTTGTGGTGATCAAGCCAAATACAGGCCTTGCCACCGCAGCGATTTTTACCGACCCGGTTTTGAGAAGGGACACGGAACCTGCTACAATCCAAGGCTTCGCAGAAAGCAGCGACGTGGAAAAACTCCGGTTTGGCCACAACGACTTGCAAGCTGTTGCGCAAGCGCATTGCCCTGAAATTGCAGAGTGTGTTGCTTGGTTGGAAGCCCTAGGCTTATCAGCACGCATGACAGGTTCAGGAAGCGCTGTGTTTGCGCCAAGCTCAGTTGATGGTTCTCTCAAACCACCCAACACTTGGTTTGTGGCCCACACAAACAGCTTGCGTGAACATCCGCTGAAAAGCTGGGCAGCCTGACCTAAGGCGCGGTTTTTTGGCCGATAATTCTGGTTGGTTTTCGGACTCAGGTTTCTTCGATCTGTGTCCAGCGTAGGGGAGTCGCCAAGTTGGTAAAGGCACCGGATTTTGATTCCGGCATGCGAGGGTTCGAGTCCTTCCTCCCCTGCCAAAACGTTTCGCGCTGAGGCAACCGTCAGCGTTAATCATTTCAGACATTCGCCACTGCTGGAAAAATCATGTCACTTCAACCCCCTGATTTCATGATTTTCACCGGCAATGCCAACCCCGTGTTGGCCGCAGAAATTGCTCACCACACCCATGCCACCCTCGGTGCTGCCAACGTGGGGCGTTTCTCGGATGGCGAAGTCACTGTAGAGATTGCACAAAACGTCCGCGCGCGGGACGTATTTGTGATCCAGTCCACTTGTGCCCCCACCAATGAGAACCTGATGGAACTCATCATCATGGTGGATGCACTCAAGCGTGCTTCGGCCGAACGCATTTCTGCGGTGATTCCATATTTTGGTTATGCCCGCCAAGACCGTCGGCCGCGTTCAAGCCGTGTGCCTATCACGGCAAAAGTGGTCGCCAACATGCTGCAGACGGTTGGCGTGTCGCGTGTGCTGACCATGGATTTGCACGCAGACCAGATCCAGGGCTTCTTCGATATTCCGGTGGACAACATCTATGCATCGCCTGTGCTGCTGGGTGATCTTCGCCAGAAGAACTACCCCGACCTGCTGGTGGTGTCTCCCGATGTGGGAGGGGTTGTCAGGGCCCGCGCCTTGGCCAAGCAACACAAACGTCGCCCCCGGGCCAATGTGTCCGAGGTGATGCACGTGATCGGTGACATTGAAGGCCGCAACTGCGTGATCATGGACGACATGATCGACACGGCTGGCACGCTGGTCAAAGCGGCCGAGGTGCTCAAAGAGCGCGGCGCCAAGCATGTGTACGCCTATTGCACGCATCCCATTTTCTCTGGCCCTGCCATTGAACGCATTTCCAAGGGCTCGGCCCTTGACGAGGTGGTGGTGACCAACACCATCCCATTGAGCCAGGCCGCGCAGGCCTGCAAGAAAATCCGCCAGCTTTCCGTGGCACCGCTGATGGCAGAAACCATTTCGCGCATTGCATCGGGTGAGTCGGTGATGAGTTTGTTTGCTGACCAGGAGAACCTGTTCTGAGGCTCTGCGCCCTGCACTGCGGGGCGTTCGGGTCAGCCAACAATCAAGCGGGCAAGCGTGTCACGTCGGGAAGACGGCTGTGCGTTTGCTCTTTTTTGTCGGGGCGCTCTGGTCGCGGAGCCAGCCCCATTCAGGAGTTTTCAACATGATGAAATTTGTCGCTTTCGAGCGCACCAAGCAGGGCACGGGTGCGAGCCGCCGTCTCCGCAACACCGGCCGTACGCCCGGTATCG
>JAIFMP010000027.1 GCA_020048405.1 Hydrogenophaga sp. | reverse complement strand
CCACGGCCACGGCGCGGTGCTGGCCAATCAGTGCGTCGGCCAGCGGCTCTGGCGCGGGGGCCAGCGGGTGGTGCGGCGCCACAGCAAAGCGAAACGGCACGTCGCCCAACGGCAGAGCCTGAAACCCCGCGTACGAGCTGCCATCGGCGCTCACCCCCAGCGCCAGGTCTGACTTGCCGCCCAGCAACGACTCCAGCGTGCCCGTCAGCGTTTCGTTGCGGATGCGCAGCCGCGTGGGCGCTCCCAGCGCGTAAAACGCCTCACACAGCTCGAACAACGTGGTGCGCGAAATGATGGCGTCGGCCACCACCGTGAATTGCGGCTCCCAGCCGGTGGCCACGCGTTTGACGCGCTCGGCCACGGCATCCAGTTCGCGCAGCAGGTGTTCGCCGCTGCGCAGCAACTCCGCCCCGGCGGGGGTGATGCGGGCCTGGCGCGCGCTGCGGTCGAACACCAGCACGTCCAGCGCGTCTTCAATCTGGCGCACGCGGTAGGTCAGGGCGCTGGGCACCAGGCCCAGCTCGCGGGCGGCCGCCGCCATGCTGCCGTTGCGTGCCACTGCGTCGATCAGCGACAGGTTTTCGGGTGACAACACTGCCCGCGCCGATGGCGCGTGGCTGGTTCCAGATGGGCCTGTTTTCCGCATGGTTTTGTGGCTTTCGTTCAGTTGAATCGAATGATGCCATCAAACTGCACGGCCGTTTGCGCGGGTTGAGCCACCTACAGTTGACCCCACATTCCATCACCGCCCACACACAGGAGACCCGCCATGATCCGCATCCGCAAGTCCTCAGAACGTGGCCACGCCGACCATGGCTGGCTCAAGAGCCAGCACAGCTTTTCATTTGCCGGCTACTACGACCCGCAGTGGATGGGCTGGGGCAACCTGCGCGTCATCAACGAAGACCGCATTGCCGCCGGCATGGGTTTTGGCGAGCACGGCCACCGTGACATGGAAATCATCAGCTACGTGGTGTCGGGCAGCCTGGCGCACCAGGACAGCATGGGCAATGGCACCTCCATCCCCCCCGGCGATGTGCAACGCATGAGCGCAGGGCGCGGCGTGCGCCACAGCGAGTTCAACCACGCGGCAGATGCCACCACGCACTTTTTCCAGATCTGGATCGAGCCCCACACCGCAGGCATTGCCCCAGGCTACGAGCAGAAAACCTTTGCCGACGCCGACAAGCAGGGCCGTCTGCGGCTGGTGGTGTCGCCCGATGGGGCCGAAGGCTCTGTCACGGCGCACGCCGATGCCCGCATCTATGCCACCCTGCTGACCGGCAGCGAGCAGGCCAGCCTGCCACTGGCACTAGGCCGCAAGGCATGGGTGCAGCTGGTGCGCGGCGCATTGAGTGTGAACGGCCAGCCCCTGCAAACCGGTGACGCCGCGCTGCTGGAAAACGAAGCCCTGTTGACCCTGGGCCAGGCCACCGATGCCGAGGCCCTGGTGTTTGACCTGGCCGGTTGAAACCTGTCAAAAACAGCACAGCGCCATGAACCCCTTGCGCGGCCTGCATTCGGCATTTGCCTTGCCGTTCCACCGGTTTGACGACCACACCCACGCCCATGTGTTCCACCCCCAGCACCTGGGACTGGTGGACCCCTTCATTGGCGTGGATGTGTTCCACATGCCGCACAACTTTTTCCTGCCGCATCCGCACGGTGGCATGAGTGCCATCAGTTATCTGCTGCCCGGCAGCCCCGGTGGTGTGCGCAACCGCGACAGCCTGGGTGACGACAGTGTGATTGCCCCCGGCAGCCTGCATTGGCTACAGGCGGGCAGCGGAATGGTTCACGAAGAAACCCCGGCCACACCAGGCGTGCCCGCCATCGGCCTGCAGATTTTTGTGAACATGGCCAGCGCCCACAAGCAGAACGCGCCCGCCGTGTTCAAGGTGCCCGCTGCCGACATCCCGGTGGTGGCTTTGGACGGTGCCAGTGTGCGGGTGGTTGCGGGTGAGTGGGGCGGCCAGGCGTCGCCCATTGCCCGAGACCCGCGATGGGCTACCCGTGTCAACCTGCTGGACGTGACGCTGCAACCCCACGCCGACGTGCGCTTGACATTGCCCGCCGGGCACCAAGGCTTTGCACTGGTGGTGGCTGGCCAAATTTTTGAATCAAAAGTGCCTCTTGAGCTTGATGGTATTGCGCTAGCAGCTATGGTCTTTGATTCATCGGCTCAAGGCGATGGCCCCACCGATTTGCGCCTGCTGGCAGGCACTGAGGGTGCCCAGGTGGCCGTGTTTTCAGGCCTGCCGCTGCGCGAGCCGGTGGTGCCCTGGGGCCCATTTGTGGGCACTTCTCGGGCCGAGGTGGCCGCCTACGCTCAGGCCTACCAGGCCGGTGCGATGGGGCACTTGGCGCCTTCGTTCAGCCGGTAACTGTTTTTCCCCGTTCGTTGTTCACCCACTCAAGGAGATTTTTCATGTCAAACGCATCTGTCAACACCGTCGTTGTTTACCACTCGGGTTACGGCCACACCCAGCGCATGGCGCAATCGGTGGCCGACGGTGCCGGTGCCGAGCTGGTGGCCATCGACGCCGACGGCAACGTCAGCGACGCAGGCTGGGCCGCACTCAACGCGGCCGACGCCATCATCATGGGTTCACCCACCTACATGGGTACCGTGAGCTGGCAGTTCAAAAAGTTTGCCGATGCGTCCAGCAAAGCCTGGTTCAGCCAGGCCTGGAAAGACAAGGTGTTTGCCGGTTTCACCAACAGCGCCACGATGAACGGCGACAAGGCCACCACTTTGCAATACCTGTTCACTTTGGCCATGCAGCACAGCGGTATCTGGGTGGGCACGGGCCTGATGCCCAGCAACAGCAAGGCCGCGCAGCGCAACGACATCAACTACGTGGGCTCGTTCAGCGGGGCCATGGCGCAAAGCCCCTCCGACGCAGGTGCCGCCGAAATGCTGCCCGGTGACCTGGAAACCGCCCGCCTGTTTGGTGCCCGCGTGGCCGCCACTGCAGCCAGGTTCAAGAACTGACGTGTTGGGCACCTCTACCGGGGCCTCAGCCTTCCAGCTTCAGGTTCTGCCTGGTCACCAACTTGCGCCAGCCTGCAGCGTCTGCTTCCACAAACGCCATCAGTGCTTCCGGGCTGCCCGGCATGGGGGCCAGGGCGTCCTTGGCAAAGCGCTCTTTCACGTCGGGCATGGCCAGTACCTGCGCCAGGGCGGTGTTCAGGGCTTGGGTCACGCCGGGCGGGGTGCCCTTGGGGGCCATCAGCCCGAAATAGTTCAGCACATTGAAGTCGGCCATGCCCGCCTCGGTCATGCTGGGCACATCGGGCAGTGCAGGTGACCGCTGGGCGCTGGTCACGGCCAGCGCCCGCAGTTTGCCGTCACGGATGAAAGGTGCCAGCGCAGGAATGGTGCCTGTCAGGAACTGGATCTCGCCGGAGATGGTGTCAATGGTTGCGGGGGCAATGCCCCGGTACGGAATGTGTGTGATGAAGGTGCCCGAGCGGGCTTTCAGCAACTCCAGCACCAGGTGGTTGATGCCACCGGTGCCTGCGGAACCGTAGTTCAGCTTGCCCGGTTGGCGTCGGGCCAGTGCCACCAGTTCGGGCAGGGTGCGGGCGGGCAGGTCTTTGTTGGCTGCCCACACCAGTGGGCCGCTGGCCACCATGCCCACGGGCGTGAAGTCACGCACCGGGTCGTAACCGGCGGTTGCCATGGCTGCAGGCACGGTGGTGAACGGCGCAGCCACCAGCAGCAACGTGCTGCCGTCGGCAGGGCTGTTGGCCACGTAGCGGGAGCCAATGGCGCCTGACGCGCCGGTTTTGTTGTCCACCACCACTGTTGTGCCCAGCACGCCACCGAGTTTGTCGGCCAGCAGGCGACCGACGGCGTCTGTACCGGCGCCGGCAGCAAACGGCACGATGATCTTGATGCCTTTGGAGGGCAACGCCTGGCCGGTGGCCAACGTGGGCAGCGTTGCCAGCACAGCAGCTTGCAGGCAGCGGCGGCGCTGCGGGGAGTCGATTGGGGTGAGGGAGTTGGGTGTTGAAGTGCGCATGTGGAGGGGGGAAAGTCAAACCCACATCCTCGGCGGGCGTTGTGACTGCACAATGAAAACCATGAAGCTGATTGAACTGTTGCCGTTGAAAGACTGGCTGGCGCTGGCCAGCTTTTTTGCATTGTGGGTGGGCTACGCCTTTTTTGCGAAAGACTGGGGCAAGCGTCAGCGCTCGCTGCTGGCCACCACCAACCTCTACCGGGAGCGCTGGATGCGCCAGGCCACCTCGCGTGATCCGCGCATGTTGGACGGACTCATCACGCAGAACCTGTCGCACACGCCGTCGTTTTTTTCGTCCACGTCCATCCTGATCATCGGGGGCTTGCTGGCCATGCTGGGCACTACCGACAAGGCCGCCGAGCTGGTGCAGGACATGCCCTTTGCCCAGGTCACCAGCATGCAAGTGTTCGAGATCAAGGTGCTGTTGCTGTTGTCCATTTTTGTGTACGCCTTTTTCCGCTTCAGCTGGAGCATGCGGCAGTACACCTTTGTGGCCCTGGTCATCGGGGCCATGCCCAGCCCCGAGCATTTCGAGGCCCATCCCGGTTCGGCCGACCCATACGTCCACCGCGCGGCAAGGCTGGTGGGCTCCGCCGCCGAAACCTTCAACGACGGGTTGCGGGCCTACTACTTTTCGTTTGCTGCCCTGGCCTGGTTCTTGTCGCCCGTGGCACTGGTGATCGCTACGCTGCTGGTGGTGATGGTGCTGTACGCACGCGAGTTCCACTCCGAGGTGTTGGCTGTGTTGCGGGATTGAGCACAAGTGTGGTGCGTGCACCATAGATGGGTACTCAATACAGGGCCTTTCTGAGCATGGTTGGTGAATTTGCCTTAATGTGGTGCATTGTTGGTCTCAATGTCTGCGTCCAATGGCAAATTCATCACAAAGGCCTCCCGTGAATGCTTCCGTGCCCAGAGAGCGAGCTGCCCAGTCCGGTGGACTGTTTTACCCACATGGACTGTGGGCCCCCGGTGTCAAGCTGATGCGGCAGCTGTCGTTCCGGTTCAAGGCCTTGTTGGTGTCGCTGGTGTTCATGGTGCCCATCGTTTACCTGGCGGTCACCAGTTACATTGGGTTGAATGATCAGGTGCAATTCACCGCCAAAGAGCGCCAGGGCGTGAAAGTGATGGAGGGTTTTGTTCCCGTCATGCACGCCATGCTGGACATCAGGAACGCCACGCGGTCGTCTTTGGGTGGGTTCGACGCATCGGCCGACTACCAGGCAGCGCGCAACCGTGTGGAGGCGGGGCTCACAGCGCTGGAGGCGCAGGTGAAAAGCTCTGGCGACCCGATCGGAATTGCCGCAGAGGTTGATGCCTTCAAGAAGGCTTTTGCCGCCACCGCCTCCAGCAAAAACGGTGCTGATGACAAAGGCCGGACCGTGTTTGGTCCAGTCACACAGGCCGGAGTCGACCTGCTGCAAAAAATGGGCGACAACTCCAATCTGGTGCTCGACCCGGATCTGGACAGCTTTTATCTGATGAGTGCACTGGTGCTGAATCTGCCGAAAGCGGCCGAAGACTTTGGTCAGTTATGGGGTTGGGGCACTTTTGGTTTGGCCAAAGGAGGATTGAACCTGAAGGAGAACCAGCGTTATGCCGTATGGGATGCCAACCTGCTGAGTGGCCTGCAAGCCGCCGAGGCCAACCTCAAGCGTTCGCTGGAATACAACCCGACCCTGAAGTCGGCACTCGACCTTGGGCCTCTTCAAACGGCTCTGGCGTTCAGGGAGAGGGCCAAAGACACATCAGAGCTGATCGCGAAAGCAGTTGAGCCGGATGAGTACTACAAAGACGGCAAAGCCAGCCTTGCGGGCCTCATGACGTTCTACGGCAAAGGCCTGCCAGCCCTGGATGGCTTGCTGGCCCAGCGCGAGGCCAAGCTTCGCGCCACGCTGCGCAACCAGTTGGTGATTTCAGCCGTGTGTGTGGTGCTGGCTGCTTACCTGTTTTACACGTTTTACCTGGTCACTCACGGTGGCATGGCCCTCATCAGCCGTCACCTGCAAGAAGTGGCCGAGGGCGATCTGCGCAACGTGCCACGCCCACCCTGGGGCAAAGACGAACCCGCGCAGTTGATCAACGATTTGCGCAAAGCCTACGAATCGCTGTACCAACTGATTCGGCGTGTGCGCCACTCGGCCCGCGAGTTGCACACCGCCAGCAACGAAATTGCCGCCGCCAGCACCGATTTGGCCGCGCGCACTGAAGCCTCTGCCGCCGCCCTTGAGGAGCAGGCCAGCGCCATGGAACAAATTGCGTCCACCGTGGGTAACACCGCCAGCAGTGCACAACAGGCTGCTGCCTTTGCGGGCACCAATGCCACCGTTGCCGAGCGGGGCGGCAGCGTCATCGGGCAGGTGGTGTCCACCATGCAAGACATACAAACCTCATCGACCAAGATCAGCGACATCATTGGCGTGATCGACGGCATTGCCTTCCAGACCAACATCCTGGCGCTCAACGCCGCCGTGGAAGCGGCACGTGCCGGTGAGGCTGGGCGCGGGTTTGCCGTGGTGGCCAGCGAGGTGCGCAGCCTCGCGCAGCGCAGCGCAGGTGCGGCCCGCGAGATCAAAGGGCTGATCACCACCAGCGTGGAAAAGGTTGAGAGTGGCACACGCATCGTCCAGGGCGCAGGTGCCACCATGACCGAGCTCGTGACCAACGCCCGCCAGATCAACACTTACCTGAGCGAGATAGCCATCTCGGCCAGCGAGCAGGCCAACGGCGTGCACCAGGTGGGCCAGTCCATTCAGGAACTGGACCGCAGCACGCAGCAGAACGCTGCGCTGGTGGAGGAAACCACCTCAGCGGCCTCGGCCCTGCGTGCGCAGGCTGAGGTGCTGCAAAGTGAAATTGCCAACTTCCGGGTGGCATGATCTGAAAAAAAGTGAGTCTGAATGGCTTCTAGAGCTTACCTGAATTGAATTTGTAGCTATAATTTTTGGTTAGGTTACTTGAGCGGTGTCGGACAGTGTCTGGCACCGCTTTTCTTTTTTCCTATCGTGTTTTTATCAAATAAGCACTTTTATCAATGTGTGCGGTTGATTAAATGATTTAAGTGATATAAAATGATAAAATCAACCACACAAAGGTGCACCATGAAAACTCCCATGAAAGTCAGAACCCAGTTGATGCTGTTGAGCATTGCTCTGCTGGCCATGATGTTGGCCGTTGGCGCCGTGGGCACCTACGCCACGCGTGTGCAGAGCAGCGAAATGCAGGCGCTGTACGTTGACCGTGTCGTGCCGCTGAAGCAGTTGAAAATCGTGGCCGACATGTATGCCGTCAACATCGTGGATACGGCACACAAGGCCCGCGACGGCGCACTGACCACCGAGCAGGCCCGCAGCGCGGTGGCGCAGGCACGCAC
The DNA here is from genome assembly GCA_020048405.1 of Hydrogenophaga sp. Taxonomy (GTDB): domain Bacteria; phylum Pseudomonadota; class Gammaproteobacteria; order Burkholderiales; family Burkholderiaceae_C; genus UBA2334. Next base: position 46,301 of record JAIFMP010000027.1, on the reverse strand, counting down.
CACAGTGGCGGCCGAATGGCAGGCCTATGTGAACACCACCCTGGTGCCCAAGGAGCAGCAACTGGTGCAGCAAATCAAGCCGCTGCTGCAGGCTGCCGATGCATCGGTGGCGCAGCTGGACGATTTGCTGCGCAAAGGCGACGCCGCCGCCCTCAGTGCGTACACCGCAAAAGCCATGTACCCAGCATTTGACCCCCTGCAGACCGTGATCGGTGAACTGATTCAGGTGCAGCTGGATGTGGCCAAAGACGTGTACGAAGAAAGTGTGGCCCTGGCCCGCTTCACCCTGTGGGTGAGCCTGGCCGTCATGGGTGCCGCTCTTCTGGTGGGCGGTGGTTTGTCGCTGTGGATTGCCCGCCGCCTGAACAAGGCCCTGGGCGCCGAACCCGACGAAGTGCGCCAGGCCGCTTTGGCCGTGGCCGATGGCAACCTCATGCACAGCTTCACGCTGAAGCCCGACGACACCACCAGTGTGATGGCGGCCATGCACACCATGACCGAGCGGCTGCAGCGCATCGTGTCCTCGGTGCGCGACAACGCCGAAAGCGTGGCCACTGCCAGCGCCCAGATTTCGCAGGGCAACCAGGACTTGTCGGGCCGCACCGAGCAGCAAGCCAGCGCTCTGGAGCAAACCGCTGCCTCCATGGAAGAGCTGGGCGCCACCGTCAAACACAACGCCGACAACGCACGTGCCGCCAACCAGTTGGCCCAAAACGCATCGACCGTGGCGGTTCAGGGTGGCACGGTGGTGTCGCAGGTGGTGGACACCATGAAGGGCATCAACGACAGCAGCAAAAAGATTTCGGACATCATTTCCGTGATCGACAGCATTGCCTTCCAAACCAACATCCTGGCGCTGAATGCAGCCGTGGAAGCCGCCCGTGCCGGCGACCAGGGGCGTGGATTTGCCGTGGTGGCGAGCGAGGTGCGCAACCTGGCGCAGCGCAGCGCGGCAGCGGCCAAAGAAATCAAGGAACTCATCAGCGCCAGCGTGCAGCGGGTGGAGCTGGGCACCGACCTGGTGGACCGCGCCGGTGCCACCATGCAGGAAATTGTGGGTGCCATCCAGCGCGTGACCGACATCATGGGTGAAATCAGCGCGGCCAACACCGAGCAGAGCATGGGTGTGGCGCAGGTGGGAGAGGCCGTCACGTTGATGGACCGCGCCACCCAGGAAAACGCCGCTCTGGTGGAAGAAAGTGCGGCCGCCGCTGCCAGTCTGAACGTGCAGGCCGAGCGCCTGGTGCATGTGGTGTCGGTGTTCAAGATGCAAGGCCAGGCCGCGCGTCTCAGCAATGCACCCAAGGCCGCCCCGGCAGCTGCCCCCAAAGTCGCCGCAGCTGCCAGTCCGGCACGCAAACTCAACCCGCCCACCGCTGCCGCACGCAGGCCAGCCATCGGGCAGAGCCCGGCACATAAAACCGCCCCGTCAGCAATGGGCGCCATGCCGGCCCTGTCTGCTGCGGGCGGGGGCCAAGGCGACTGGGAGAGCTTTTAACGATCGGGCGCGCAGGTGTCACTCGCGCCACACCATCCCCACGGCCCGACCTGATCAAGCCGCTGGGTTTTGCGTGGTTTGGGCCATGGCTTCGGCAAATGGTGATAGCCTTTTGACAAGGTGGCATTAGCCACCTTTTTGGTTCTCTCACCACATGCCGCAATGACCCCAGCACCCAGCATCATCTGCAGTGGCTCATGGCCCGGGTGCGGTTGTGCGTGCGGCCCTTGCACTCCGGGCAGGTGGATGTCAACTGGCGTGCAGGCAACCGCATGACCGGGCTGGACACCCTCCTGGCACCGGGTCTGACGTTCATGCGTCGCCTGCGGTTTGTGACCAAGGCGAGGGTCATCCTGGGGGTGTTTCTGCTGCCGGTGCTGATACTCGGCGCTGGTGCTGTGTTCGATTTTGTTGCGCAACGCGATTTCACGGTGGACGAGTTGCGTGGTGTGCAGCAACTGCAGCGCGTTCTCCCGCTGCACGCAGGGCTGGCGCGCCTGCGCGACGAGAGGCTGGTTCAGACCAGCGGGACCGATGTTTTGCGGGGGAAACCTGTGCAATCGGTGGCCGAGCTCGACAGCCATTTCAGTGCTTTTGCCAAGTTGATTGCGAGCGACGGGTCTGACCCACGGTTTGTGGCCCTGGCCACAGACTGGCATGCGGCGTGGAAAACCTTGGCTGCCGACCCTGCCGCCTACAGCGATGCCGCTCATTCCCCGTACCGGGGATGTCATTGAGGAAGTGGGCGACGCGTCGCGCCTGATTCTCGACCCTGAGATTGACACCTTGTACCTGGGCCTGCTGGCCACGCAGGTGTTGCCTCCTCTGATCGACAACCTCGGGCAACTGCGCGCCTGGAGTGCATTCATGGCCGCCGAAGGCCACCACATGTCTTCACCCGAGATGGCGGATATGCGGCAACGGTATTCTGTGTGGGATGCAGAGGTTCGCTCGCTGACCAAGACTTACCACAGCCACCTGGGCAAGGTGCTGGCCCACACGCCGTCGCTCAAGGCACACATCGACCCGATGTTTCTGGGCGTGCTGGAGGTGTACCGCGACCGTGCCTATCAGGCCAGCATCGGCATTGAAACCGAGGGCCCCCGGGACCTCTGGCAGGCGGGGGAACAGGTGTTTGGTTTGGTGGTGGCCCAGCACAATGCCATCGTGCCGGTGTTGCAAGGCCTGCTGGAAGCCAGGTTGCAGGCTTTGTATGTGCGCCATCTGGCCCTGGCATTGATGGCGCTGTTGGCCCTGTCGCTGGCGGGGTACCTGTTCTACAGTTTTTACGAAGGCACCGTGCGGGACATGCACCAGCAAGAGCTTGACGATGCCATGCTGCGGACCGCCAAAGCCGATGCCGAGCGGGCCAATGCCGCCAAAAGCGAGTTTCTGGCCAACATGAGCCACGAAATCCGCACACCCATGAACGGCATCATGGGCATGACGGAGCTGGCGCTTGACATGTCTGGGGACGATACCCAGAGGCGCTACCTGTCCACCGTGCAGTCGTCGGCCAAGTCGTTGCTGTCCATCCTGAACGGGATTCTGGATTTTTCCAAAATCGAAGCTGGTCAACTCCACCTGGAAACCGTGCGGTTCAGCGTGCGCGAACTGGTTGAAGATGCCCTGGCCACCCTGGAGGCGCGCCTCAGTCACAAAGGCCTGTACCTGCGGGTGAACGTCGACGCTGCCCTGCCCACGCATGTGCTGGGGGACCCGGGCCGCATCCGCCAGGTGCTGCTGAATTTGTGCGACAACGCCATCAAGTTCACGGCCACAGGTGGGTTGACGGTGAACGTGCGCAGCTTGGGTGAACAAGGCGCATGGACTGTGATGGAGTTTCAGGTCCAGGACACGGGTGCTGGCATTCCCGCTGACAAGCAGGAGGTCATATTCGAGGCCTTCAGCCAGGCAGACGCCTCCACCACCCGCCAATACGGGGGCACCGGTCTGGGGCTGACCATTTGCGCCAGTCTGGTGGAGTTGATGGGTGGCCGCATCGGCGTCGAGAGTCAACCCGGGCAGGGCAGCACGTTCCATTTCAGCGTGCGCGTCGAGACTGCGCCTGAAGCGCAGGCAACCGTGCCCCCCGAAGACATTCAGCGCAGCCCTGCCACGACCCCGACACGGCCCCTGAACGTGTTGCTGGTGCAAGACCACCCGGTGAACCAGCTGCTGGCCACCACCCTGTTGAGCAAGTGGGGCCACACCGTGACCCTGGCTGAAAACGGTCAGCTCGCGGTGGACGTGTTCCACACCGCGCCTTGGGACATTGTGCTCATGGACATGCAAATGCCCGTGATGGGTGGGCTGGAGGCCACCACCCGCATCCGTGCCATGGAAACAAGTGGCCACCGTGTGCCCATCATCGCCGTGACCGCCAGTGCAATGGAGAGCGATCGGCAAGCCACCAGCCAGGCTGGCATGGACGATCACCTGGCCAAACCCTTCAACGCAGCGGCGCTGCAGGCCATCCTCGACCGTTATTGCCGCCACGCCTGACGGCGGCGGCTTCCTACAATCAACCCATGTTTGTTCACCTGCGCCAGCACACTGAGTTCTCCGTTGTAGACGGAACCCTTCGCATCGATGACGTTGTGGCCGCCGCCGCTGCCGACGGCCAGCCCGCTCTGGGGCTGACCGACCTGTCCAACATGTTCGGTGCCATCAAGTTTTACAAGGCTGCGCGCGGCGCGGGCATCAAGCCGGTGCTGGGTGCCGAGGTGTTTGTGCAGGGGTTGGGTGGGGCTGAAGCCCCGTTGCCCGGGCAGCCTGTGTCGCCCAACGCGCAAAGCCTGCCCCGCGTGTTGCTGCTGGTGCAAAGCCACCAGGGCTATCTGAACCTCAGCGAGTTGCTGGCCCGTGGCTGGACGCGCAACGTGCACCGCGAGCAGGCCACCCTCACCTGGGAGTGGTTACAAGAGCTGAACGAGGGGCTCATTCTGGTCAGCGGCGCAGCCGCCGGGCCTGTGGGCATGGCCCTGCTGGCCGGTGACGAGCGCAAAGCCACCGACGTGGCCCTGCAGGCCGCCGGGGTGTTCACCCACCGTTTTTATCTGGAACTGCAGCGCGCTGGCCGCCCCGACGACGAGCGCCTGGTGCGCGCCACCGTGCCCCTGGCCGCGCGCCTGGGCCTGCCCGTGGTGGCCACACACCCGGCGCAGTTTCTGGTGCCAGACGACTACGAGGCCCACGAGGCCCGCGTGTGCATTTCCGACGGCGACATGCTGGCCAACCCGCGCCGGGTGCGCCGCTTCACCCGCGAGCAGTATTTCACTGTTTGCCGATGTGCCCAGTGCGGTGGCCAACACGCTGGAAATTGCCCGCCGCTGCAGCCTGACCTTGGTGCTGGGCAAGCCGCAGTTGCCCGACTTTCCCATTCCGCCGGTCAATGGTGTGGTGATGTCGGTGGAAGACTACTTCCGCCATGTGTCGCACGAGGGCCTCAAGGGGCGTTTGGTGCACCTGTACCCCAACGAGGCCGAGCGCGAAAAAGAACGCCCCCGCTACGTGGAGCGCCTGGAGTTCGAGCTGAACACCATTTTGAAAATGGGTTTCCCGGGCTACTTTCTCATCGTGGGTGACTTCATTCAGTGGGCCAAAGAGAACGGCTGCCCCGTGGGCCCAGGCCGGGGTTCTGGTGCGGGCTCGCTGGTGGCGTATGCGCTGCTGATCACCGACCTGGACCCGCTGCGGTACAACCTGCTGTTCGAGCGCTTCCTGAACCCCGAGCGGGTCAGCATGCCTGACTTTGACATTGACTTTTGCCAGAGCAACCGCGACCGCGTGATTGACTACGTGAAAGACAAATACGGCAAAGACGCCGTGAGCCAGATCGCCACCTTTGGCACCATGGCCGCCCGCGCCGCCATCCGCGACGTGGGCCGCGTGCTGGATTTTTCATACGGTTTTTGCGACGGCATCAGCAAGCTCATTCCCAACAAGCCGGGCATGAGCGTGACGCTGCAATACCCGCCGCACCCCCCCAAGGACGGCGACAAAAACAACTACGCCATCAGCATGGAGCCCGAGCTGGCCCGCCGCATCGAGCAGGAAGAGGATGTCAAAACCCTCATCGAGCTGGCGCAAAAGCTGGAGGGCATGACCCGCAACATTGGCATGCATGCCGGGGGCGTGTTGATTGCGCCCGGCAAGCTCACCGATTTTTGCCCTCTGTACCAGCAGCCCGGCAGCACCTCTGCTGTGAGCCAGTACGACAAAGACGACGTGGAGGCCGTGGGCCTGGTCAAGTTCGACTTTTTGGGCCTGGCCACGCTCACCATCCTGGAAATTGCTGCCGAATTCATCCGCCAGCGCCATCCGGGCCAGGAAAAGTTTGCGTTTGAAAACGTGCCGCTGGAAGACCGCGCCACCTACAAGCTGTTTTCCGACGGCAAGACCGAAGCCGTGTTCCAGTTTGAATCGTCGGGCATGCAAAAAATGCTCAAAGACGCCCGGCCCAGCCGCCTGGAAGACCTGATTGCCCTGAACGCCCTGTACCGCCCGGGGCCCATGGATTTGATTCCCAGCTTTGTGGCGCGCAAGCACGGGCGTGAGGTCATTGAATACCCTCACCCGCTGGTGGCCGAGATGCTTTCCGAGACGTACGGCATCATGGTTTACCAGGAACAGGTGATGCAGACCGCCCAAATTCTGGGCGGCTACAGCCTGGGGGGTGCAGACATGCTGCGCCGCGCCATGGGCAAGAAAAAGGCGGAAGAGATGGCAGAGCACCGCGCCATCTTCCGCGCCGGGGCAGCCAAAAACGACATCAGCGAGTCCAAGGCCGACGAGGTCTTCGACCTGATGGAGAAGTTTGCGGGCTACGGTTTCAACAAGAGCCACGCCGCTGCCTACTCGCTGCTGGCGTACCACACCGGTTGGCTGAAGGTGCACTACACGGCCGAGTTCTACGCCGCCAACATGACGGTGGAAATGGACAACACCGACAAGCTGGCCGTGCTGCACGCCGACGCGCTGGGCTTTGGCATCAGCTTCGAGTGGCCCGACATCAACCGGGGCACCTACCGCTTCGAGCCCATCAGCAACACCAGCGTGCGCTACGGGCTGGGCGCCATCAAGGGCACGGGCCAGCAGGCCATCGACGCCATCGTGGCCGCCCGCGAAGGCCGGGGCGACGGCCCGGCAGGCAGCGCCAGTGGGCCGTTCACGTCGCTGTTCGACTTTTGCGTGCGGCTGGACAAATCCAAGGTCAACAAACGCACGGTCGAGGCCCTCATCAAGGCCGGTGCATTCGACAGCCTCAACCCCCACCGCGCCAGCCTGCTGGCCAGCGTGGAGCGCGCGTTCGAGTTTGCAGCGGCGGCAGCCGCCAACGCCAACCAGGGCGGACTGTTCGACGACGGCGACAGCCACGGCAGCAGCACCCAGGAGCCGGAGCTGGCAGAGGTACCGCCCTGGGGCATCAAAGAGCGGCTGACGCAGGAAAAAACCGCCATCGGCTTCTACCTCAGCGGCCATCTGTTTGACGAGGTGGCCACCGAGGTGCGCCGCTTTGTGCGCACCCCCATCCGCGACGTGGGCGACAGCCGCGACCCGCAGGTGCTGGTGGGCATCGTCACCGACTTGCGTACCATCAACGGTCAGCGCGGCAAGCTGGGCTTGTTCAGGCTGGACGACAAGAGCGGCACCATCGAAGCCAGCGCCGACGAAAACCTGCTCAACCAGCACCGCGACACCCTGAAAGACGATGAATTGGTGGTGCTGCAAGGCATTGTGCAAAACGACCGCTTTTCAGGCGGCCTGCGCTTCAAGGTGCAACAGGTGTGGGACTTGCCCACCGCCCGCTGCCGCTTTGCCAAGTACCTGCGCGTGGCGGTGCGCAGCGACGGTGGCAGCACGCCGTCGCTGGATGTGGCGGCCCTGGTGCGCAATTTTCCCCCGCTGCGTGAGTCGACCGAACAAGGCGAGTTGGTGCGCGGTTTGCCCGTGCGCCTGGCGCTGGAGCGCCCCGATGTGCGCTGCGACGTGCACCTGGACGACCGCAGTCTGTTTTTTCCGTCAGATGCCGCTCTGGCCAGTTGGATGGCTCAGGCCCACCAGCAGCGCGCCGAGCTGGTATACGACTGAAAATATACGGCTTTTATGCTTTTTGCGCTTGTCTGTAAAGCAATTGCAGCTATGGAAAAAATATGATGGAAATTTTGCTCGTTGCAGTGCCTTTGGTGGTGATCTGGACGTGGGCGGTACGGGTGGAACAGGCCCAGCGCGTGGCCCTGCTGGCCAGCCACCTGGGGCGCTACCGCATTGAAAAACTCATGGAAGCCCTGAGCGAAGGCTACCTGCGCGCACTGGCCGAAAAAGATGCTGAGCGCCAACACGCACTGTGGTCCACGCTCTCGCTGACCGAGGCCAACCTGCTCGACGAGTTCAACCGCTTTGTGATCGACATGGCAGGTGTGTGGCCCGAAAAAGCATTGGTGAGCCGCATCCCGCAGGCCGTTCCCCGCGCCACCCTGTTGTTTCCCCAGGCCACCTTCGACTTGCGCAAAGTCCTGGCGATCCACGCCAAAGCGCTGGACCGGTTGGTGGCGCGCCCCGTGGGGGATGAAAACCCCCAGGGCCGCCGGGACCGCGCTTTCACGTTCACGGCGGAGTTGCTGCTGATACAACACACCTGCCTGTGGTTTTGCCGCTCGCAAACCTCGGCCTCAGCCCGTTTGATGGCACGTCACCGCAGCAGTTATGCGCAGGTATTGGCTGCAGTCGCTCACCAGACACGGGCCGATTACTGCGCTCTGGTGGGTTGCCGGGGCTGATATTGCCGAGCCGACTTCAGCCGTGAATGCTCGACAAAAACTGCTTCAGCTCGGGCGTTTGAGGGTTGGCAAACAGCTCGGCAGGCGGCCCCATTTCGTGCACGCGGCCCTGGTGCATGAAGATGACTCGGTTGCTCACCTTGCGGGCAAAGTTCATTTCGTGCGTGACCATCAGCAGCGTCATGCCTTCTTTTGCCAAACCCTCCACGACGCTCAGCACTTCGCCCACCAGCTCGGGGTCCAGGGCTGAGGTGATTTCGTCGCACAGCAGAATGCTGGGGTCCATGGCCAGTGCACGGGCAATGGCCACGCGCTGTTGCTGCCCGCCCGACAGCTGGTCTGGGAAGGCGTCGAACTTGTCTGCCAGGCCCACTCGTTGCAGCAGCTAGCGGGCGCGGGCTTCCAGTTCGGCCGCAGCTGGCTTTTTCACCAGGTGCGGGGCCAGCATCACGTTCTTGCCCACGCTCAGGTGCGGGAACAGGTTGAACGACTGAAAAATCATGCCCACGCGCTGGCGCAGCTCACGCATGGCCGCTGCGTCGTGGTGAACCAGCGGCTGGCCCTGCACCGTCAGGCTGCCGTGCTGAAAGGTTTCCAGCCCGTTGATGCAACGCAGCAGCGTGCTTTTGCCCGAACCGCTTTTGCCGATGATGGCAATCACCTCGCCGGGGGCCACTGTCAGGTCGATGCCTTTTAGCACCTCGTGGTCGCCGTAGGACTTGCGCAGTTGCTCGGTGCGAACCGCTGGAATGTGCGGGGTGTCGGTGGGGGTATCAGCGGATGCCATTGAGTTTTTTCTCCAGCGAACGGGCGTACAGGCTGATGGGGAAGCACAGCGCAAAGTAGATAAGCGCCACGCAGCTGTAGACCAAAAAAGGTTTGAAGGTGGCGTTGGTGATCATGGTGCCGGCCTTGGTCAGCTCGATGAAGCCAATGACCGACGCCAGCGCCGTGCCTTTGATGACCTGCACCAGAAAGCCCACCGTCGGCGCAATGGCCATGCGGCCCGCCTGGGGCAACACCACGTAGCGCAGCAGCTCGCCCATGCCCAGCGCCAGGCTTTGCCCGGCTTCCCACTGGCCTTTGGGCACCGCCCGCACGCAGCCTTGCCAGATTTCGGCCAGGAAGGCGCTGCTGTACAGCGTGAGGGCCACGGCGGCAGCGGTCCAGGCCGAGGTTTCCACCCCCAGCAGGGCCATGCCAAAGTAGGTCAAAAACAGTTGCATCAGCAGCGGTGTGCCCTGAAACAGCTGCACATACCCACCCACCAGCACCTGTGCGCCGGGCAGCCTGGCGGTGCGCGCCACCAGCAGGGCCATGCCGACCACACCACCGCCCACAAAGGCGATCAGCGACAGGCCCACCGTCCAGCGGGCGGCCAGCAGCAGGTTGCGAAAAATGTCCCACAAGCTGAAGTCAACCACGGCGGCCTCCGAACAGAAAGCGGGGGCCCAGCCAGTTCAGCGTGGCGCGCACGGCCACCGACAGCGCCAGGTAAATGAGCGTGGCGATGATGAACGCCTCGAACGCACGGAAGTTGCGGCTTTGGATCAGGTTGGCTGCATAGCTCAGCTCCTGGGTGGAGATCTGTCCGCACACGGCCGAGCCCAGCATGACGATGATGATCTGGCTCACCAGCGCGGGCCACACCTTTTTCAGTGCCGGGGGCAGCACCACGTACACAAAGGTTTGCGCCCGCGTGAGGGCCAGGCTCAGCGCCGCTTCGGTCTGGCCACGCGGCGTGGCGTCGATGCCCGCGCGCACGATTTCTGCCGCATACGCCCCCAGGTTGATGACCATGGCGATGATGGATGCCACCTCGGGTGACAGGCGTATGCCCGCCGCAGGCAGCCCGAAAAACACGAAAAACAGCTGGACGATGAAGGGCGTGTTGCGAATGGCCTCCACGTACGCCCCGGCCACCCAGCGCAGCGGAGTGGGGCCTTGTGTGCGCGCCCAGGCGCAGGCCACGCCCAGCGCCACGCCCAGTACGGCAGAGACGGCGGTGAGGCCCAGCGTCCACACCACGCCCTTGGCCAGCAAGGGCCACTCCGCCAGCACGGCGGCAAAGTCCAGCTCGATCAGCATGGCTGTGTCCTGTGAAGGCCTGGCGTGTTACAGGGGCAGTTCGCCGGCAGGGCGGCCCAGCCACTTGGTGGCCAGCTTGTCGATGTCGCCTGCTTTTTTGGCGGCGGCAATCACTTCGTTCACCTTCAGGCGCAGCGCGTCTTCACCCTTGGCCACGCCGATGAAGTTGGGGCTGTCTTTGAGCAGCAGCTTGTACTCGGCACCCAGCTGGGGGTTTTTCTGGATCATGTTGCCCGCCACCGATGCGCCCGTGGCGATCAGCTGCGTCTGGCCCGACACAAAAGCCGACACGGTGGCGTTGTTGTCTTCAAAACGCTTGATGTCAGTGTTGGCAGGGGCCACTTTGCTCAACTCCTGGTCTTCGATGGCACCACGGGTGACGGCCACGCTTTTTCCGCCCAGATCGGCCCACGACTTGACTTGCAGCGACTTGGCGGCGAACACCGCCTGGAAGAAGGGCGAGTAGGCGGCGGTGAAATCGATCACCTTTTCGCGCTCGGCGTTTTTGCCCAGCGTGGAAATGACCAAATCAGCCTTCTTGGTTTGCAGGTAGGGAATGCGGTTGGCGCTGCTCACGGGCACCAGTTCCACTTTCACGCCCATCTTGTCGGCGATGAGTTTGGCCATGTCCACATCCAGGCCCTGGGGTTGCAGGTCAATGCCCACAAAGCCGTAGGGCGGGAAGTCGGTGGGGATGGCGATTTTGATGAGTTTGGCCTTCATCACGCCGTCCAGCGCGGTTTGCGCCTGTGCGGTGCCGACGGTGGCGGCCAGGGCCAGGGAGATGCCTGCGGCCATGAGGTGGCGTTTGGTGAGGTGGGTGCGGGTCATAACAAGGCTCCTAGGTAGGTTTCGGGAGGGGTGGGGGAATCGGGCGAGTCAGGGTTGCCGCTGGCCAGTCGGGCTTTGCGTGCCCGCGGGCCGGGGGCGGGAGGGGCAGGGCGGCCCACGGGTGCCAGCGCGGCGCGCAGCTCGGCCAGTGGGTCGGTGTCGGCCTGCACGTTCAGCGCCGCTTGCACCTGGCCAATGTGTTGGTCCATCAGGCGTTCGGCCTCGGCTGTGTTGCCAGCCTTCAGGGCGGCGACGATGGCCACATGCTCGGCGCACGACTGGTGTGCGTCGTGGGTGGACTGGTACAGCATGGCAATGAGCGTGGTGCGCGCGGTGAAGTCGCGCAGCGTGTCGGCCAGCAGCTGGTTGCCCAGGCACTCGGCCAGGCACACGTGAAAGTCGCCCAGCAGGTAGCTGCGCTGGCCCACGTCGTTGCCAGCCAGCGCGGCCTGTTCTTCCTTCAGGTGTTCGGTCAGGCGCTTCAGCGCGGCGGGGGGCATGGGCTTGGCGCTGCGGATCAGCCCCATTTCAATCACCCGGCGGGCCTCGAAGGCTTCGCGGGCCTCGGCCTGCGAGGGCTGCACCACGTACCAGCCCCGGCGCGAGCTGACGGTGACGATGCCGCGTGCGGCCAACTGCATCAGCGCCTCGCGCACCAGGGTGCGGCTGCAGTCGAACAACATGGACAGCGCCTGTTCGCCCAAGCGTGCGCCGGGCTGCAGCTTTTGCGCCAGGATGGCTTCAACGATGCGGTGGGCGATGTCGGTGGAGTTCACGGTGTGTGCGCTGGGTTGCAACCCACTCAGCGAAAACCATGCCACCTGCTTTCAAGCCTTGTATGCAAGATTGGTGCACGAACGCGGTGCATGAGACGCCGTTGCGGCGTGTGCGTGTGCCTTGTTGGGGCGTACTGCCTGGGTGGCACAGGCCACCGCGCACCGCCTTGGGTGCTGTGGCTGATTCTTGGATCGAAAAAGGCATCTATCGCTTTTCTGTATTCACTTGTTTGCTACAAGTGAACGCACGCTGGCTGGGGGCTCAGTCGCGCGGACGGAAACCAATGAGCAGTGTGGAGGGCACGCGGCCGTCTTCGTCACGGGGCAGGCGGGCCGTGCGGTCCAGTGCTTTCAGCACTGCGTCGTCCCACGCTGGGTTGCCGCTGCTTTTCACCAGGCGGCGCGAGGCAATGGTGCCGTCGGGCAGGGTGCGCACCTCCACATCGGCCGTGGGGTTGCCCACGGGCGTGTCGGTGAACACGATGTTGGGCCGCACCGCGCCCACAATGCGCCCCGCGTAGGTGGCCGACGGTCCGCTGGACTTGAGCGCCGTGCCGGTGCTGCCGGCAGTGCCCGTGGCACCTGCCATGCCAGCAATGCGCTTGAGGTTTTCTGCGCGCTCTTTGGCCAGTTGTGAGGCGTTGGCTTTGTCGGCAGCGGCCTGCGCGGCTTTGTCTTTGGCGGCCTTGGCCTGTTGCTCCAGCGCTTTCTGCCGTTCCTTCTCCTGGGCCTTTTCTTTGGCTTCCCGCTCCAGGGCCTGCTTTTTCTTGAGCGCTTCGAGTTGCTGGCGTTTGTCTTCTTCGCGGCGGGCCTCTTCGCGCTTTTTCTGCTGCTGCAGGGCGATGTCGGCATCGCGTTGGGCATCCGCAGCTTGCGGCGGCGGTGCTGGCTTGGGTTCCACGGGCTGGGGTGTGGGCTTTATCGGCTCTGGTTCGGGGGTGGGTTCCACCAGCTTGGGCGCTGCGCTTTGGGGCAGGCGCGACCACAGTTCGGCCTGCGCCACCACAGGCGTTTGGGCACTCCGGTTCCAGCCAATGCCCCAGGTCAGCGCTGCTGCCAGCAACGCGTGCGCCACCAGGGCCAGCACCATGGGGCCGCCCCAGCGGGAATCATCGGGCGGCATCAACCCGGCGGGTGAGGTGCTCTGAAAGGTGGCAGACATGGGGCGGCGCGGTGGCTGGGCGGGGTGAGCGGGGAACCGGGGCTCAGGGCGTGGTTTGCACCGACAGGCCCACGCGTTGCACACCAGCGCGTTGCAGCGTGTCCATGACCTTGACCACCATCTCGTACTTCACGCTTTTGTCAGCGGCAATCACCACCGGTACTTCGCTGGCGGCTGCACCAATGGCCTGTTGCAGGCCTTTGACCTGGGCAGACAGGTCGCGCAGCGTGGCGCTGGCGGTGGTTTTGCCTTCTTTGATCCGAATGCTTTCGTCTTTTTCGATCAGCACCTGGATCACGCGGTCGGGCGCTTTGTCTGCCTGGCCCACGCTGGGCAGGTTGATGGTGCTGGGTGCAATCAGCGGGGCGGTCACCATGAAGATGATGAGCAGCACCAGCATCACGTCGATGAAGGGCACCATGTTGATCTCGGCGATGGTGCGCCGGCCGCGTCCGCGGCCACGGGGGGCAACTGAAGCCATGGCGTGTGCCCGCGCTCAGTGGCCAGAGGCCGATTGCTGGCCAGGCGTGCCGCTGGCGGCGCCCAGGTTGCGTTGCAGGATGTTGGAGAACTCTTCCATGAAGGTTTCCAGACCGTTGGCAATGCGGTCGATGTCGTGCGAATAGCGGTTGTAGGCCACCACCGCCGGAATGGCAGCAAACAGGCCAATGGCGGTGGCCACGAGCGCCTCGGCAATACCGGGGGCCACGGTCGCCAGTGTCACGGTTTGCATGCTGGCCAGCCCGGTGAAGGCGTGCATGATTCCCCACACCGTGCCAAACAGGCCCACATAGGGCGACACAGAGCCGACCGACGCCAGAAACGCCAGGTTGCTTTCAATGGTGTCGAGTTCGCGCTGCAGGCTGGCCCGCATGGCGCGGCGGGCACCGTCGAGCAGGGCGCCGGGGTCTGTGATGCGGCGCTCGCGCAGCTTTTGGTATTCGCGCATGCCGTTGGCAAAAATGCGTTCCATGGGCCCGCCCAGGCGGCTGTTCTGGGCGGCGCTGGCGTACAGGTCGTTCAGGCTTTTGCCCGACCAGAAGTTGCGCTCGAACTCTTCATTCAAGCTGTTGACGCGTTTCAGGGCAAACAGCTTGCGGAAGATGGCGGCCCAACTGGCGATGGAGCCCAGCACCAGCAAAGCCACCACGGCTTGCACCACCCAGCTGGCGTGCAGCAGCAATTGAACGATGGAAAGGTTATTGGTCATGTGTGTCGGCGTTGGAAATGGCTTGGTAAACGCTGGCAGGTATGCGCTGCGGCTTGAGTTGGCTGGCATCCACCCAGCCGATGCGCACATGGGCCTCGCACAGCAAGCTGCGCTCGGTGGATGCAGAAACAGTACCAGCGGTTCCCGCCGGCGCAGGGATGGTTGTGTCTGCCGGTAACAGCCAGGCCTGCTGGTGCAACCCCAGGCTGGCACGGCCGTTGTCTTGTACGCGGGCGGTCACGCACAGCAGGTCGTCCAGCCGGGCGGCGCGGTGGTACTTCAGCTGCACATCGGTCACCACGAACATGCCGCCCGTTGTGTCGCGCAGAACCTGTTGGCCCAGGCCCAGGTGGCGCAGCCACTCGGTGCGGGCACGCTCGAAAAACTTCAGGTAATTGGCATAGAACACGATGCCACCGGCATTGCTTGACGGGCGTGGTGCTATGGTGTGGACAAGGCTATAGAGCGTTGATAACAAAGACTTTTTTTCGGTGGAGAGAATGTCCATAGGCTGCGCTTATTCTCGCCTATTTTTCACGGGGCATGTCCATGGCATGCGGATACGCCCTGGGCTTCACACTTGTTATGGGCAAAAAGTTGGCGCTCGGCTTGATGCCTTGCAATTCCGTTTCTAGCTTTCTGACTTGTGTGTGCAGTTCCAAGATTTTCTCTTGTGCCTCGACGAGCCGTGATGCGGCTTCATCCCGCTGTGCCTTAAGGTTGGCAATCATTTCTGATTTGTTCCGTGATACTTGCCGGGCCTTGAGCATCCGCTGGCGTGCGGAAGTCGGTCGCTCGTTGCCATGGGTGGAGACGTAAGCTTGAATTTCTTCCACGATGGCAGGGAACCGGGACTTGCGCAGCGCAGAGGGGTCGCAACCAGCCTCCCTAGAGACGTTGTTTTGGCTGACGGGTGTACCAGGGAGTAAAACGTTAGGCCGCGCTGCCTTTAGACGCTCGAACGCCTCCCGGAAATTGGCCTCAGCGGTTTTGGGCTTTAACGATTGCATAAAACTTTGAAATTGCGCGTTTCTCACCCATCAGACTATCGTGACGGGGGGATCCAGGGTGGACTTCGGAGAGTTGGTTATCTACTACTTTTTCATAAATATTTATGCTGGTCTCTTTCCCAACATCAATAAGTAAGTCTGGGCAACCTTTGCTGTCATTGCCACCAAGGCAATGAGTTATTGACTCAATGCCTCCATAGGGACATGGACGGTTGTTGACGCAAAATCCAACTCGGATTGGCCTTGCGGATATTGAGCCTTGTTTGATGGCTTTAATGAGAGCACGGGCATCGGCATCTTTGATCCAACTAATAATTGATTCTTTCCTTGCGTCGCCCAAAGGGCTGATCAATTGAGGAGACGTCAGAGTACCTATTGTTCTCACTGCTTCCTCATCCATAGTCTTCAGGAAAAAACTTCTTGTTTCTTGACTTAGAGTCACGCGCGAGTGATTTCGGCCATAGTAGAGGGTCATCAATCGTCCGATGTGTTTCAGTTGCAATTGGAGGGAGGACTCATCAACAAGATCGGATGACAGCATATTTACTGCCCCAGTTCGACGAAGCTGATGCCAACCGAATGTCCACACTGCACCGATTCTGAAAACATCTGGATTTAATGTAGGCGTAATATATCTTGCCATGCGCAGATCCTCGGCGTTGATTGTGATTTCTGATTTTTCTATAAATAATGGATATTGTTCGACTAAATCTTTGTAGCTTTTTGGCAAAGGCCTAAGTGCATATGATTTTTGCTTGCTTTTGCTCCACGGTTCGTACTGGTAGCTAATAAGAAAAGGATTGATGATCTCCTGATCTGTGACACCAAGTTCACCGTGAGCTACTGCACATTTCACTCGCATGCGGGAGATGTGTTTCATGGCATCAATCGCAATTGTAGCGCTTTTAGATACTGGCCAGCGAGCATCAGAATCTGAGTCAGTTTTAGTTGTTTCCCCTGCCAGCATGTGTATGTCACCGTATACATCGTCATGCTCGATCAAAAGACAGTCGGAGCGCATACTTATACCCTCTTCAATCCGCATCAATGAAAAGTTCATTAGGTATCCCATGCCTGCCCATGACACAAGGTCAAGGTATTGAGAAAGTTTAGAGATTTGTTTTTCACCCTTATTTTTGGTGAATGGCCCGACCCAGAGTTCCAGCAATTCTCTGATCCCAAAATGGTCTGCAGCAATATTGAAGTTGCCGAGATAGCTGAAAGAGCAAGTAGATTTTCTGTTCTGGAAAGGTGAGAGACTTGCATTTGTTGTCGAACGCATTGCATTCCGAAGCGAACCAGCGTT
Source organism: Hydrogenophaga sp. (assembly GCA_020048405.1). GTDB lineage: Bacteria > Pseudomonadota > Gammaproteobacteria > Burkholderiales > Burkholderiaceae_C > UBA2334. Next base: position 29,638 of record JAIFMP010000027.1, on the reverse strand, counting down.
ATGGGCATAAGCGTCCACGCAGAATTGAAAACATTTTTCAATACTGTCTTTGTGCTTAATATAATCCTGCAGGCACTGACGAAATCTATTTAATTGATATGTCCATATACGCGGCGGAATATACGGTGTTTGTTTCGGCAGATGCTTGGGCCTCAGTTTGGTAAGTCGTTTCAACCCCTCATTGTTCAACAGGCAAAAACCCAGTTGATCTTGCGCATCAAGCAAGTCTTGCAAAGTTTTAATGACATCTCCGAACTTAGAAGGTTGAAGCAATGCAGCTACCTCATCAATTACGGTTGGAAAACGTATCAGATCGCTGGCCAATATCCCTTGTTTGCTACAGGCAATGAAAAAAGGTTTGATAAACGTAACCTTATCGGCTAGCGACCCTGCAGTGCGGCAACCACGAGGCCCGAAAATGAACCATGCAGCGCACTGGCGCAAGAGGTGAGCGTTTGCTGGGTCTATGCGCGCAGATCCCGATTTGATTTTTCCATCTCCAAAGTTAACCTTTAGTGGGTGACCTGCCCAAACGTCCAGTGGCCAGGTAGAGTCGCTGAACTTGCAAACGGGTTTTCCTGCTGCATCGACTATGGGTGCCCAGTCTGGCGGTGGCGGCCAGCTTGGAGGGCGCAATTTGCTTGCATCATTTTGCAACTCTGTACAAGTAAATTGAAGTTCCAATGTTTCAGTGTTCACAAGTTTTACATCCTATTAGATACTATCGATAAGTCCTGACCAAGCAGGATGGTGCCAACCTTCTTCCGCGCGCAGGAGAGCTTCATTTACCCATTCTTCACGGTCTTTACTTGAAGCTTTAATTAATCTCAGTTTCTCAGTGATGTGATTTATGACTGCTTCAGCCGGATGGATATCTGGTTTGTTGGGCGATTTGGTCTCTTTTAAAGATCGAAGCTCAAAAGATTTGAGAAGACGGTAGCTAACCAATGACCAAACATAGTGAAAATTGTCGACGTCTCGTTGATGGTTACAGAAAAGACAGCCTGCAGGTGTTTCACAATCCGGCTTCGGAGCTAGATTGGGTGCTTCAGATATCAATTCAGGTATTTTTCTTGTACATGCCCCAGGGCCTGCTGCTGTTTCGGCGGGATCGTACTTGGCCCAGTACACATGTACTTGCACCATTGCGCGTTGCAGACTAGGTTTATCATATATTTCTAGCAAAGTTCTTTCTGAATGTTGTTTTTCCTGCGATGTAAGTTCGGGATTTTGCGTTTCACGAAGCATCCAGTTGACATTTGCACTGCGTAATTTAATAGGACTTATAAATTTGATGCCCACCTCTTTGCACAATGTCCTTATGGTGGTGAATTGTGGAGCTTTATCTTTGTGGCGTCTTGGCTGCAATCCGCTTTTGCCAAGCAGGGGGAACAACAGACCATCGGGGTCTTCAGGGAATATAGACTTGCGCCATTGAATATATCGATCAAATTGTGGGCGATAGGCGGTGTAAATTTGAAAAACTACTTCCCCTCCCCGACGGTGTTTGTAGGTGCGAATTTCATATCCACCTGTAATTGGCTTGTAGCGCCATTCATCCATCCGCAATTTGTGAACTTGTGCCATATTGACCCCCGGTTGCCCCATTAGCATCAACATTTCCGCAAGTATGCGCAAGTTAATTATCGGGTATCGGGTCCGGAAGGTAGTCTCTTTTTGCCAAGCTTTACGGTTCCTCTCGGCCTTTTTAGAAAGATATCTGGACTGATTGGGGTACTTGGGGTTCGGTGGTTTGATGGTCTCAAGTGGCTTCAGGCAAGACCATAACTTGATTGTTTTACCTGTTTCTAATGGAATTTCTACTGGAAGGTCTCCCCATATATTATCTACCCCAAGACCATAGGTTAAATCACGTAAAAAATGACCAAAAGAAAAAATATCAGCTAGGTTTTGCTTTTCATTTTTTGGACTGAGTGAATTTCTGGAGTTTTTTTCCTTCGCTAAGCGTATTGTTGATATTAGTGGCCTGCTACGCTCTAATACTTTATCCAGTATTCGGCCAACCCGTGATGCATAGGTATAGGCAGTTTTCTCCTTTATATCTTTTTTATATTGGATTCGATGCAAAAGCATATCGGTCCAATCTCTATATCCTATATCGACTGTATCGAGAGATAAATAGTAATTATTTTCGTCTACCCATTTGAAAAATGAATTAATGGCTTCGATTGTGCTGGCGATCGTCGGAATACGTCCACCACATTCCGAGTAGTTAATCAGGTTTTCATGAAGCAAAGTGACAAGTTCGAGCCGTTCTGTAAGAGGTGTCCCCAGTACTCCTGTGTCGATCATCTTTGCTACACTTTTGAGATGAGTGCGAGCACCTCCAACATAGAGCCAACGGCGCAAATCCCATGGAGTCTCCTGTGGACCGAAGGTACCATCAGGGAAACCAAGATTTGGTTGACTCTCATCAAGCATGGGTCTTCCCACGAGCTGTTGAAATTCCAATGAAACACTCCGTGAACTTACTGGCGACCCTTTGCTTAATTGGTGATTCCTGAACGAATTTCACGTACTTAAGCGTGGTGCTCTCATCCTTGTGCAACATGGCGTCCCTTACAAGGGCGAGCACATCCTTGACTTTGGCTCTTTGTTGATCAAGGAGTAAGGAAGTCAGTAAGGTGCCGAACGTTGCCCGAGTCATATGAAAGTAGAAGTACTCCGCAAATTTCAATCCCGCGCTGGTCGCTTCACGCCGCAGATTCGTCATGGCCCCGTTTATTGCAGTCCCTGAAGTCACTTCCCGATTCGAGTACCGGTGACCAAAGCGTGTAAGAAAAACCAAATCTTTATCTTGCGGTGCCGCCAAGAGTTCTCTCTTTAGTCGCCTCTCATCAGCCGCGTAAGTTCGGAGTTCATTCAACAGCTCTGCTGGCATCATGATCTGACCCTGGACATCAAACTTCGTTGCAACGTTGGGCAGATATCCCGGCCCCACTGATAGGTAGTACAAGCCCGGCACGTTCGGATCGGATACAGCATTGTCCAAAGTGCCCAGCTTTAAGTCAGTGATGGTTTCAATTCTTGGACCGGAAAAGAAACCAATCTTCAACATAAGGTCTATTTCCCAAGCGATCTTTCCAGAATTTCCGGTGAAATTTAGAAGCGCAATCATCTGGTCTTGCGTTAGTGGGGTGATTCCCTCCTCCAGAGTGAGTCCATGTCTAGCGCGATTGTGGATTGCCAAATCTGTGCCTTTCATTGTCATAGTGCGCACGAAGCCATGCGCATCATGAAAACTATGGACTACTTGATGTTCCCGCCACATCGGAGCATCTTGTCCAATAAAGTTATTCTCGTGTGCGTAGCGGTAGAATTTAATGGTTGCATTCATCCGGTGTGATGTAGTTGAAGGCTTGAGTAAGCCTAGATCATCCCGCTGCTCAATTAAGTACTTGCGCCAGCGAATGAGAATTCGTTCTCTTTGTACCAGTGGAAAATGTCGCCATTCCAAACCTTGTTTCTCTAACCAGTTCGCATATTTGTGCAGATGTCCAAGATCCGAATGGACTGTTTTCAGGTCCGTGATGCCATTGGTTGCTCGACTATGGGCCCAAAGATTAGCTTCGATCCAAGGTGAACCATCTCCCCAAAATATCATCGGTAAACTTTTGACTATTGATTGGGTATTATCTCTAAGCCATTCCACTTTTTCCCCATTGCTAACAATTATTTGGTGCGGTATGTAGTTGCAATATTCGATTGTTGCCATAAAGCTTGTAAGATATACGGATTATCGGGATATTCCATTTGTATTTAATTTATCCTCATTGTTTCAATTCAATTTTTTGACTTATATTTTTTAGGTGTGCGAGTCAATTTTTTGAGGGTAAAGTGGTTTGAATGCATATATGAATTTAGGGTGTTATGAAGGAAACGGGCGGATCTTGTGGTGACTCACATATTGTCTAGCGAGTGCTATAGGCATGCTTGTACTGTCGAGAAAAAATTTGTTCTTCCTTTATTTGTTGCGTGTCTTTTCAGGTTTGCATTGCGTTGCGCATCCCATGTTGAGTGAGTTCGTTTTTTCGGTTTATCTGTTTCCCGGCCTGTGCTATATGCTTCACTTTGAGTAGCAGAATGTTGCTTTTGATTGGATCTTTTTATCAGGGTTTATGTGTTATTTATCCCACAGTTATGTCTTTATATTCCCCGATTGTCTTGAGTGTCTTACTTTCGAAATAGTTCTATTTATGTGTTTTTTTGTGTTTGTGTGCCGTTATTTTTTGATGTGTGTGTAACTTGTTCTACTGTGTGTGTTTTTCATTGTGTTTGTATGTATTGTTTCGGGGCTTTATTTGGCCTTATTTGGCTTTATAATTATTACTCCGTTCTTTCTGAATTAATTTTTCACTGTTTTTTTGATGTATTGACGTTGCAGCGAATATTCGTCGTTCGCATAAGTGCTCCATGCTCCTCATGGCTTTATCAAAATGAGCAAGCAGTTCTCAATCCTGTGATAAAGTGGTTTCCCACATGAGCCGATGGGCTCTGCAAAGGGAGACATGCCAAAGACCCGCACTCGGACCACCGAGCACATCGCATATGCCCAGCGGGAACGACTGGCCTTTATTGAGGTGCGGGCGTATTTCTGCGGTGCAGTGACCCGAGCCCAGATTGAAGAGCGCTTTGGCGTCAAGCCCGCTGCATCTGCCCGTGACCTGATCGCTTACCGGGAACTGGCCCCCGGCAACCTCCGCTACAACGCCGCACTGCGCTGCTACCAACCCACACCTGAGTTCGCACCGGTTTTTAGCCATTCGCCTGCCCACGTGGTGAACTGGCTGCGCTCTGGCACGGGGGACGGGCTTGAAGTGGCTGCGGCGCAAGCCGTTCCCTGCGAAACAGCGCACGATCTGGTTCAGCCCAATCTGGACACGCTGGCCACCGTCACACGGGCCATCACTTCGGGCGCGGTGTTGGAAGTCAACTACCTGTCGTTGTCCTCTGGCTCATCCATCAAACGCCTTGCGCCCGTGGCCCTAGCCGATACCGGATTTCGTTGGCACCTGCGGGCTTATGACCAGAGCAAAAGCAGGTTTGCCGACTTTGTGCTGACCCGCATAGAGTCCGCTCGGCCAACCCAAGACCCCATTCCAGATGCCGAAAAGCTGGCCCAGGACACCCAGTGGAACCAAATCCTTCCGCTTGAAGTGGTGCCACACCCCGGCCTGCCTTATCCAGCGGCCATCGAGTTGGACTACGGTATGACCAACGGTCAACTCTCCATTGCCATTCGTGCACCACTGGTGGCTATGCCCTCAAGCGCTGGTCGGTTGACTGCACGCCCTGCCACACCCTCAGCCCAAGTTCACATCACCTGTGGCTGCGAAATGCTCACGTCTTGCAAGGGATAGAAAGCGCTGTTCTTGCGCCTGGTTTCACCGCAATCCAGCTAGCCCACAAAGCAGAGGCCTGAACCATGTTCAACGCCGAAATCTCCGCTGGTTCCCTGTTGCTGCCTGAAAGCCGTCGCCTGGCGCGCCTGCTGTTGACCCAGCCCACACCAAAGGCTTGGGACGCTGCCCTGTACCAAGACAACCTGCTGCAAAAGACCCCAGCCACCGCCAAGCGCCAGGCCACCCTCATTCGCAAACGGCTGGAAACTTTGGATACCCAAGCTTGGGGCCTCATTGCAGATGGCGATGGGGAAACCGCTTCCCAAATGCTGCTGGCCGCAGCCATTCGCCACAGCCATTTGCTGGGCGAGTTTCTGCGCACCGTGTACGGCCCAGCCCTGCAACGGTTGGAAACACAACTTTCACCATTGGCCTGGGAATCCTTCCTGGCCGACTGCGCCCAACGTGACCCCGTTGTGGGCCAGTGGGCCGCATCCACCCGCACCAAGCTGTACCAAGTGGTCATGCGCATCCTGGCGGAAACCAAGTTTCTGGCCTCCACCCGCCAGCCCTCACTCACGCCGCCCATGCTGCACCCCGTGGTGAAGCAGCAGCTCATTCGCCTGGGTGCGCGCGACACCCTCAACGTCATGGATTTCCACCGATGACCACCCAATTTGAAGAACGGCTCAACCAGATCCTTCCCCGCCTCACGTCTCCCGATGTGCTCAGCAACTTGGGCGCTGGCGGAGAAATCGGCTTTTGGATTTTTGATTACCCCCCCGAGCAAGAAATGGCCATGCGCGACTGGCTCGCCAATGTCATCGTGCCCGGTCTTAGCAAACACTCGCCAACCACCCGCTTCCAAACGGTTGACCTGTTTCAACTGGTCGTCGATCTGCTTGAAGAGCGCAAGCTTTTCGACAAAGCCTGCGAGATGCAGGCCAGCAAGGGCGATGCAGCCGTGCTCGCCTCTCTGCGCTCCGTGCTCAAAGAAGACCGCCTCGCCGCCCGGCTGGCAGAACAGCTCGACGTCACCCAACTCGACTTGCTCATCATTAAAGGCGTGGGGGCCGTCTACCCAATGTTGCGCACCCACACGCTGTTGTCGGCTCTGCACCCGCACATGCGTCACACCCCGCTCCTGATGCTGTATCCGGGCACTTACAACGGTCAATCGCTCAGCCTGTTCAACACGCTGTCCGACGACAACTACTACCGCGCCTTCCGCCTGGTGACCTGACCACTCAGCACACGCACTTTCACCAGACAACAGCACCGAACCTCAGCGCCAAGTTTCCAGGGAATAGAAAAAATGCAAATCAAAGAACTCTTCGTCAAACCCATAGACCGGCCCATCAACGGCGTCATCAAGGCCGACCAGCGCGACGCCGAAAGCGTCTGGCAAGAGCTTGACGAATACGTCGCAACCAAACAGGTCACCGAATACCTGCGCAAGTTCTTCGACGCCTATCTGGCCACCGCCCAGTACCCCAACGACCCAGCCATCGCCTCGCGCATGGGCGTGTGGGTGTCGGGTTTCTTCGGCTCCGGCAAATCGCACTTCATCAAAATCCTGTCCTACCTGCTCTCCAACCTGGAGGCAGAGCAACCCGGTACAGGTCAGGCCAAACGCGCGCTCGACTTCTTCCAAAGCAAGCTCAAAGACCCCATGTTGCTGGGCGACATGAAGCGCGCCGTGGCCGGGCAGACCGATGTCATCCTGTTCAACATCGACTCAAAGGCCGATGCCAAGAACGACCGCGACGCCATCCTGCAAGTGTTCCTGCGCGTGTTCAATGAAATGCAGGGCCTTTCAGGCGACGCCCCCCATGTGGCCGACATGGAGCGCCACCTGATTGGCAAAGGCGCATTCGACGCCTTCAAGGCTGCATTCAAAGCCTCCAACGGCAACGATTGGGCGGCAGAACGCGACGCGGTGGACTTCCTGCGCGACGACGTCATCGCTGGCCTCAGCCAGGCGCTGGGCATGTCGACAGACTCCGCTGGCAAATGGTTTGACGACGCGCGCGAGCGCCACAAAGTCAACATCGAGGGCTTTGCCGCGCTGGTCAACACCTACCTGCAAAGCAAAGGGCCGCAGCACCGCGTGGTGTTTCTGGTGGACGAGGTGGGCCAGTTCATTGGCAACAACACCCAGCTCATGCTCAACCTGCAAACCATCACCGAGCAACTGGGCACCCAGTGCAAGGGCAGGGCATGGGTCATCGTCACCAGCCAGGCCGACATTGACGCCACCTTGGGCGAAGGCAGTAAAGCCAACGGCCAAGACTTCTCCAAAATTCAAGGCCGCTTCCACACCCGGCTGCTTCTCTCCAGCTCCAACACTGACGAAGTCATTGCCCACCGCCTGCTGGAAAAAACTCCTGCGGCGAAGGCCGCACTCGAAGCCGTGTGGTCGGCCAAGGGCGACATCATCAACAACCAGCTCTCGTTTGCCGAGACTGCGTTCACCTTCAAGCGCATCCAAAGCGCCGAAGACTTTGCCGCCCACTACCCCTTTGCGCCCTACCAGTTCCAGTTGCTGCAAAAGGTGTTCGAGTCCATCCGCCGCGTGGGGGCCACCGGCGTGCACCTGGCCAAAGGCGAGCGCTCCATGCTCGACGCCTTCCAAACCGCCGCCGTGCGCAACGGTCAGCGCGGCACCGATGCCCTAGTGCCCCTGTACGACTTTTACCCCGCCATAGAGTCGTTCCTGGAGCCCGCCGTCAAACGCGCCATTGACCAGGCCTCAGACAACCTCGGCCTGCACAAAAATCCCGAAAAGTTTGACGACATCAAGCTGCTGCGCGCGCTCTTCCTCATTCGCTATGCCGAAGCCGTCAAAGGCACGGTCGACAACCTGGCCACCCTGTGCCTTGACCAGATCGATGCTGACAAACTGGCCTTGAAGCGCGCCATTTCAGATAGCCTGGAGCGGCTGGAGCGCCAAAACCTCGTCAACCGCAATGGCGAATTGTGGTTCTTCCTCACCAACGAAGAGCGCAGCGTCACGCAGGAAATCAAATCGGTGGACGTGTCCAGCGCCGAACTCAGCCGCCTGGTGGCCGAACTGGTGTTTGACGAAATCCTCAGCGGCCAAAACAAAGTGCGCCACCGCGACACCAAGGCCGACTACGACTACAACCGCCTGCTTGACGGTGCCCCTTACCGTCAGGCCAACCACGACCTCACGCTGGAAGTGCTCACCCCCGTGGGCGGCGACTACGAGCTGATGAGCGAAGCCAAGTGCATAGGCCGCAGCGCCGAAGGGGCAGGCCGCGCCATCCTCAAACTGGCCAACGAAGGCCGGGTGGACGTGGAGCTGCGCACCTACCTGCAAATTGAAAAGTACATCGGCCCCAAAAACGACCTGGCCACCCCAGCATTGAAGCGCATCCTCATGGATCGCAAGGAAGAAAACCGCGACCGCCGCGCCCGCCTGCTGCTGCAACTGGCCAGCATGATGACCAACGGCAAGGTCTACGCCCTGGGTCAACAGCCCCATGTCAAAGGCCAGGCTCCCAGCACCCTGGTGGACGAGCTGCTGAACTATCTGGTGTCCAACACCTTCAGCAAGCTGGGCTACATCAAAGTGCGTGCGGCTGACCCCGTGGCCGAGATCCGCGCCGTGCTCACCGCCGACAGCTTCACCCAAAGCAAGATAGCCGAAGCCACCACCGAAGAAGGCAACCCCCTGGCACTGGCCGAAATGCGCAGCTACCTGGGCATAGCAGCCAGCCAGAACCGCGTGCTGCTGTCCGACGTGGTGGACCGCTTTGCCAAGGCCCCCTGGGGTTGGCGGCCCGCGTGGGAAACCGTGCTGCTGGTCGCCCGACTATTCATGGCAGGCGAAATCAAGCTCGTCATGGAAGGCAACGACCTCGACGGCCCCGGTGCCATCGAACCCCTGACCAAAGAAGCCCGGTTTCGCAACGTTTCCATCCTCAAAAAGAAAACCAACGACAACGCCACCCGCCAAAAGGCCCGCGACATCCACCGCGACCTGTTTGCGCAAATGCCGCCCGACGAGCAAGACACCCTGGTCGCCACCTTCAAAGAGAACCTGCTCACCCTGAAAGGCGACCTGGAGCGCGCCCGCGTCAAGTCAGAGCAAAAGCACTACCCTGGCGGGGCAGATGTGGTCAAAGCCCTGGGCACCATCGACAAACAACTGGCCATCCGCGACAGCTACGAGTTCATCGAAGCCGTGGTGGCCAAGAAGAACGACTGGCTCGATCTGGCTGAAGACACGCACGATGTGCTGAGCTTCTACAAAACCCAGGTGGCAACCTGGGTGCGCCTGCTCGACACGCTCAACACCGTGTCCGACAACCACGACGCCCTGGTTAAAGACCCCCAAGCCGCCGCTGCACTGACTAAGCTGGAAGCCATTCGCGCCAACCCCGCGCCCTACGGCCAGGTCAACCAGATTGAGCCCTTGGTCACCGCGCTAGACAAAGCCAACGAAGCCCTGGCCGCCGAGCGCCGCGAAAAAGCACTGAACTCCATCAGCGCCAAACTGGCCGAAGCCACCCAGGCACTCGATGCGGCACAGGCAACGCCTGAGCTGCGCAACAAAGTGCTCAAGCCCCTGCAAGACCTCAAAACCCAGGTAGCCAGCATCAGCAGCATTCCCCGAATCTTCATGCTGCAAGAGCGTGGTGTAACCCTGCTGGACGAGGTGATGGACTTACTGGCCCAAGCCGCCAAAGACAAAGCCGCAACACCGCCACCTCCTCAGCCAGTGGACAAGCCGGGTGCCTCGACGCGACCACCTGTGCAAAAGGTAGTACCCGTGGCTAAACCCATTCAAGTGGTGCGCGTGGCCGACATGGGCAGCAAAACCTACCTTGAAAGCGAGGCCGACGTCGAGGGCTTTGTGTCGCAGCTCAAGGCTGAGCTGCTGGCGACCGTGCGGTCAGGCAAGAAGGCCCGGGTGCAGTAACAAGGCAATCAGATAGGGAGGCGGTATGTCAGTTTTTGACGGTGTTCCGGAAGACCTGTTGGCGTTTTTCACGCAGCACGAAAAGGACATGATCGACACGCACTTTGAAGCCGTTCAAAAGCTGGTGTCTGGTGAAGCCCTTGCTGCAAGTGACAAGCAAGAGCAGCTGCTCCGGGTTAACTCAGGCGAACAGAGGCCTTCCACAGGATTTGAAGTTGCATGGGCACGCTTCAATGCACTCAAGGCTGCGCTGGTAAATCGAAAGCAACTGCACGCCCGAATTGCTGAGCTGGAGATGGCTGTTACGGAGGCCCATAAAGAATCCATCCGCGTAGACATTAATGCCAAGGTCAAGTACCAGCGGTTGTTGGAAGAAAAGCAAGCTGTGCATGAGACCGTGCAGGGTTTGCGGGATGAGTTGGCATACGTCACCGGGCTGTACGAAACAACCCACGATTACCACCAAGCTGCCATCGCACATTCGGCGCTGCACGAAAAAGACAGGGACCACGAGGTCAAGACGTTGTTGGCAGAGCTGGACAAGGCCTACGCCAAGATCAGGCGCTACGAACTGGATCAAGGTATCCCGTACACGCAGCCTGATCGCTTTACACGAATGGACCCCAAAGAAATCCCTGTGGTTGCGCATGAAGCAATGCCACCCGCCGCGCCCAACACGACAGCGTGGAGATGCCAAGCCTGCGATCGGTCGCTCGAATTCTGTACTTGTGCCAATTAATCAACATCAGGTAGTGCCGATGTCATTTCTTGAATCTCTTTTTTCCGGTGCAAAAAGCGCAGAGACGGCGTAGGCATCATCACCTCATAAGACGCATTGGCGATAGCTAAAAACCCAATACAGAAAAGCGCTAGAGCCGCTTTCGATCATAAGAATCTGTCACACCCCGCCATGAACAAATCCAACCTCAAGTCCTACGCACCGCAGGCCCGCAAAGACTTCATCACCGCCGTCACCGCCCGCGCCTCGCTGCTGGGCATCACGGCAACGCATGTGTCATCGGCCAGCGTCAGCGGGGGCGTGGCCATCATCGACGGGGTGGAGTGGCCCGCCAAAGTGGCAGATCAGCGCAAGGCTTTGCTTGACCGCATTGCCCGCCACAGCGCGGCCACCCAGGCCGAAGCCTTTGCGCAAACCATGGAAGAAGTGGCCTACACCTGGTTCAACCGCCTGGTGGCCCTGCGCTATATGGAGATTCACGAACTGCTCGATCACGGCCACCGAGTCCTCTCAAGCCGCGACGGCGGCCAGCCCGAACTGCTGCGCCACGCGGCAGACGTGGCACTGCCCGGCATGCAACCCGAGCGTGTGCAAGCCCTGCAACTGGCAGGCAACCAAGACAACGCCCTGTACAAGCTGCTGCTGGTGGCCCAGTGCAACGAGCTGTCGCGCACCATGCCGTTTTTGTTTGAGCGCATTGACGACGACACCGAGCTGCTGCTGCCCGACAACCTGCTGCGCACCGACTCCATCATCGCCAAGCTGGTGGCCGGGGTGCCCGAGGAAGACTGGCAAGACATTGAAGCCATCGGCTGGCTCTACCAGTTCTACATCAGCGAGAAAAAAGACCAAGTCATTGGCAAGGTGGTCAAAAGCGAAGACATCCCCGCCGCCACCCAACTGTTCACCCCCAACTGGATCGTGCAGTACCTGGTGCAAAACAGCGTGGGCCGCCTGTGGCTCATGGCCAACCCCACCAGCACACTGGCCAGCCAGTGGCCCTACTACATACAGCCCGCTGAGCAAACACCCGAGGTGCAAGCCCAGCTCGATGCCCTCATCCACACCCGCGTGGCTGAAGATGGCGACACGCTGAACCCCGAAACCATCACCGTGCTCGACCCTGCCTGCGGCAGCGGGCACATTCTGGTGGTGGCCTACGACGTGCTCAAGGCCATCTACCTGGAGCGCGGCTACCGGCTGCGCGACATCCCCCGCCTGATTCTGGAAAAAAACCTCTACGGGCTGGACATTGACGACCGCGCCGCCCAGCTCGCCGGGTTTGCCTTGCTGATGAAAGCCCGAGCCGATGACCGCCGCCTGCTGGCCGACCCGGCCAACCCGCCCCGGCTGAACGTCCTGAGCTTGCAGGATAGCAAAGCCCTGAACGTCGACGATGCCGCCACCCACCTGGCTCCGTTTGGCGTGCAACGCGCCACGGTGCGTGCGCTAGCCGATACGTTTGAACATGCCAAAACCTTTGGCTCGCTCATCCAGATTCCCTACACCCTGAAAAGCCAACTGAATGCTCTGGCCGGGGTGCTGGAACTGGTGCAGCAGGGGGGCGACATGTATGCACAAGGTGCTGCGGCTGAGCTGGCCCCGCTGGTGCGACAGGCGCAGGTGCTGGCGATGCAGTTTGATGCAGTGGTGGCGAATCCGCCATACATGGGCAACAAATTTTTGGCACCTGTATTGAAGGCATATTTGAAAGAGGCGTTTAAAGGTTTTGAAAAGGATTTGTTTTCAGCCTTCATGATGCGGAATCTTTCACTCACAAAGCCAGCGGGGCACTTGGGCTTTATGGCACCCTTTGTATGGATGTTCATTTCAACATATGAAGGAATGCGAAATCATTTTATTGATGAAGCGTCTATAACGACTTTGGTTCAGTTGGAATACAACGCTTCTGGCGAAGTACGGGTACCGTTGTGCACCTTTACTTTGGGAAAATCACACATTGCTGGACTAGCATCGTCGTTCGTTCGGTTAAGTGACTTCCCAGGACAGGAGATTCAAGGGGAAAAAGTTATCGAAGCAATTTGCAATCCTGACTGTGGATGGCGATTTACTGTTAAGCCAGATGATTTTCGGAAAGTCCCAGGGGCACCTATTGCGTATTGGCTTACAGAAAGAACGATTTCACTATTCGAAAAATGCCCATCATTTGGCAATAGCTTTGATTCTAAGCAAGGGTTGGCCACTGCAAATAACGGCCGCTTCATGAGGTTGTGGCACGAAGTCTCTATTGACAGAATAGCGATGGGACTCAGTAGCAGTGCGGAAGCAAGAGCGTCAAAACAAAGATGGTTTCCATGTAACAAAGGCGGAGCGTTCAGAAAGTGGTATGGCAACCATGAATTTGTTGTGAACTGGGAAGATGATGGCAAGGAAATTAAGGAATATGTAACAAATCAATATCCCTATCTGAAAGGGAATATAGATTATGTCATTAAAGACCGTGGGAGATTTTTTAACGAGTCCCTTAGTTGGTCGGACATTACGTCAAGCGACACTGCGTTTAGATACTATCCAAGCGGATTTATTTACGATGCAACCGGCCACTCCGCATTTTGGAATTCAAAGAATGATTTTTATATTGGGTTGGCGTTTCTGAATACTAACATAGTCAATGGTCTGATCAAAGCTTTGAATCCAACTTTGCATTTTCATATTGGATATTTTGACCAACTGCCATTCCCAGTTCAGTTTGATGCCGACAAAGTTAGGAGGGCCGTTGATCGAGCGATAGAAATTTCCAAGGACGATTGGGATAGTAGGGAAACATCCTGGCATTTTGAATCACTTGGTAGTATTTGTAGGTCTAATAGATTGGCAGATTTTTGGACTGAGACAAGTGCAATTTCAATTGCGCGAGTTCAAGAGTTGAAGGCAATCGAAGAGAGTAACAATCGACTATTTATCCATGCTTTTGATCTTCAAAGCGAATTGGTCCCTGATGTAGCCGAGGGAAGAATTGCACTTTTTCGCGCCGACCGCGAAAAAGACTGCCAGCGCCTCATCTCCTACGCCATCGGCTGCATGATGGGCCGCTACAGCCTCGATGCGCCCGGTCTCATTTATGCCCACGCTGGCAACGTCGGCTTCGACCCCAGCCGCTACACCCGCTTTGCGGCAGATGCCGACGGCATCCTCCCCGTGACCGACGAACACTGGTTTGCCGACGACGCGCCCGAGCGCATCCGTGAATTCCTGCTCGCCGTCTGGGGGCCAGACACCTTGGAAGAAAACATGGCCTGGCTGGCCGAGAGCCTGGGGGCCAAAGCGGCTGAGACACCGGCAGAAACCATCCGCCGCTACATCGCCGACAAGTTCTTCAAAGACCACCTGCAAACCTACAAGAAGCGGCCCATCTACTGGCTGTTCAGCAGCGGCAAGCAGGGCGCATTCCAGGCGCTGGTGTACCTGCACCGCTGCAACGAAAGCACCCTGGCCCGCATGCGCGCCGAGTACGTCATTCCCCTCACCGCAAAAATGGCCAACCGCCTGGAGATGCTGGAGCAAGACGCAGCCGCCGCCACCAGCACAGCCGCCCGCACCAAGCTGCGCAAACAAACCGAAACCCTGCGCAAACAACAAGCCGAACTGCTGGCCTACGACGAAAAGCTGCGCCACCACGCCGACATGCGCATCACCCTAGACCTGGACGACGGCGTGAAGGTGAACTACGGCAAGTTTGGGGATTTGTTGGAGGGTGTGAAGGTGGTTACGGGGGGTAGTGGGGATGACTAAGAAACTTGATCCGATGTCTGTTCCACCGGCATGGAGAGAGTTTCTGTATGACTCTGTTTTACTTCCATTTGAGACTGGAACGCTGAAAACGAAGGTGGGTAACTATGATTCGAAGGCGATTGAGAGCGCAACTGGGTTGACGATAAAAAAGATTGAAAAACTTGCCGATCTGCAGCCATTGGAGTCCCAATACAACGATTTTCCCGAAGAATTTTTTGTATTCTACAACCCGGAGAAAGGCATGAAGTCTCTTTTCGAACGGCTTCGTGACGTAGTTGCTCACGGTCATTTTGGACTGGAGAAGCCGAATTGGATAAGAATTCGTCATCGATTCGCTTGTAAAGGTAACCCCGAGGCAACACGCGCGTTTGGTTGTTTGAAGTTTCAATCGTTCAAGGCATTGGTGCGCTTTATCAATGTTGGGCATTCGTTAGCAAACATCCAACCTGCTAACGCGAAGGTTGTGCATATAACCGGGGAGTGAGGGAAATGGTCACCAAGAAGGCTACGGCCAAAATACCGAACGTAGTCACTCCGAAGTCTGTAGATAGCAAGCAAGAAAAGGCAAGCCCACTCACTTTAAATCGAAAGGCCGAGTTGATTGGTGATATGCCATCTGTTTTGGATTTGCGCGACAGCAAGCTGAAACACAAAGGTGAAATTCGCATCACAGATGATGATTTGGTTGAATACATCCATCTGCCAAGTGGTGAGTTTTCCAATGTGGTGATTGCTGATCTGCCTAATCTGAAAGAGATTCATGCTCACGGCTTAGGTCCTACCTGGATGGAGTGTCAGAACCTTCCTAACCTCAAGACACTTGCTATTGATGGGGGAGCCCGATGGCTCAGTGTGGAGCAAGCAGGCATTTTGAGCAGCATCGATGTGAGCATGTGTGAGCAGTTGGGCTACTTGTCGATTCAGCATGCGCCGATGCTCAGTAGCCTGAACATTGAGGAATGCCGGTTGTTGCCACACGTTCAAGGGCTCAGTACAGAGAAGCAGGTTCGGCTGGGCATCACCGGGCAAATTGAGATCGTTCAGACCGAGTCGAAGCGGGATGGCTGTATACACCCACGCATGACCTGGGCGGACCTTCAACTGGTTCTGGGCAACCTCCAGAAGGCAGAGGGGCTGCTGAAAAAGCAGTTTCCAATTGATGGTGAAGAAATTGGCGCGCCCAATGTGTCACGCCAACGTACAGATACAGACTGTTGCAGCATGGGGAGAAGGTTTACACGGGTGGGGCGGGTGAGTCGTATGTCTATCCCCACCGTCAACCTACATATTGACTGATTTCGAACTATAGAGGAAAAGACCGTGGGCTTGAAAAAAGAAACGGGTGATGCCCCTTGTGAACTTGTTGATTCCATATGCAAATCAAATGACGCCGGTTTAGTGGCCAAATTTCTTTTTGGTTCCACACCACGAAGCCCTGAGGAAATCGCAAAATTCTGGAACTCGCCGAACTACATCATCCTTGAACAGTTGGTCTCAAGGGACGCAAGTACATACCTTAAATGGGCACGTGAACTTGGATATGCAGGAGCAGTGCATTCTGGAAGTGATTCGGATGAAATAAAGATCATCATCGACGATTGGGTCGGTGGTTTTATTGGGTGTGTAGATGATCTTTGGAATATTCATGTGCCTAATTCGGGTCCTGTTAAGTCAGTTCAGGGTGAGCTTCTGTACGCGATGAAAAATATTGAATATGCGTGCAAGAGTGAAGACAATGGGTTTGATGATTATCTGAATGGTTTGAAGGACTACATTTACAATAAAATAGTCAAAAGCAAGCCATCATATCTTGTGCAAAAGATTTTTATTAATGATTTATCTGAATTAATTTCGTCTTTGCCGGGTAGCGAGTCAAAGCAAAGTTCTGATTGTTTCGAGTATTTAATTCCAACAAATTATTCGATCCGATTGGCCAGATTATGGACTGTGGTTCTTGGGTGGATATTGAATCATGAAAAACCCATCAAGTACGCTGGTGAGGTTGAGCGGGAGTTTCGCATTTCATCAAGCCCTCAAGAAATATACAAACCTAAGCGGCGTAAAGCGAAAATGCCCAGACTGGATGAGTATGCGCAATGGGCGATTGATCTTGGGTTTGATAAAGAAGTTTTCAAAGGTCTATTAACAAAATCTGAGATGCATTTCTCCATTGACGAATGGATATCAGATCTGTCGCTTAACGCAAATCAACTGTCCAGAGAACTTGTTCCAGAGAGTGGAGTCGCTCCAACTTTACAAGGCGAATTGATCCGGGCTCAAGGTCGTCTTTCGAGTGAACTGTTACGAAACGGTATGATGAATTGGGATGAATACTACGCGGACCTACTCAGGCTGATTGGGGTGACTTTGGAAAGTCATGGTGGCTTTTCTGTACGTGTCAGGAAAGGTCTTTCGGCAGACATTGCAGAAGTTGAGCGGGTAGGGAAAATGGGGGAAGCTGCGGCAAGAGGTGAACGGGCCAGGTTTGAGGTATTGGGCGAAAGTTTTTTTGTGGAATCAGACGCCGAGAAAGCATTAAACCGTTTGTCTGCAATTATCGTCATTTGGATTAGAAATCACCCTGAACCTATTCCATATGAGCCAGGGGATTGAATGGCAATCGAACCTCTGCAAGCACCAAGCTGCGCAAACAAATCGAAACCCTGCGCAAACAACAAGCCGAACTGCTGGCCTACGACGAAAAGCTGCGCCACCACGCCGACATGCGCATCACCCTCGACCTGGACGACGGCGTGAAGGCGAACTATGGCAAGTTTGGGGATTTGCTGGAGGGGGTGAAGCTGGTGACTGGGGGGAGTGGGGATGAGTAAAGTCTTTAGTCCTGAAGAGTGGGTCGAGTTGCGGAACCAGTTCGAGCAAAAGCGAGATCAGCAATTGCAACTTGTCAAAGAACACGAGTTGGTTGGAAGCTATGGAATGGCGTATCTGGCTTTGTGGGCAGCCTTAGAGTTTTTCGCGAAGCGACTTGGACCAGCAGCTCAAAAACATGCGTTAAAGGAGGCACTTGTAGATTGGTTGGCTTACCTGAACGGTCGCAGGACTGATAAACCAAAAGGGATTGGTGTTTCGTCCTTTGATATTCCGGGTATCGAAACAGCGAAAATTCCACCTGAAACCTTGCTGCAGAAGTTGTTCCCGCTAAAAAGCGGACCTAGCTTCTACTTCATAACAAATCCTACTAGGAAGTACAGGATTAAGCGTAATGATATTGCCCACAAAGGTGAGTCGCCTTCCTTGAAGGTTTACACAGGTCAAAGAAGAAGCAGTGAAGGCGGTTGCAGAAATTGAAATTTGGTTGGAAGGAGAATGCGTATGAGTGATATGCATCCACTGGGTACAGGCTCTATCTGTCTTGTTCGTTAGGAATATGTTGTAACGTGACAACTTTTAAATAAAACTGCAAAGAGAGGCATGTAGCATGAAAAAGAAAAACAAATTTCAGTCTGATTTGAATGTAATACAAAAGTATATCGATGCCGAGGATTCGCCAGGCTTGAAGGCGTACTTGGAGGCATTCAGTCAATTGAGCTTGCCCGCTGTCAAGCCGAAGAAATTCAGACCTCAGGTGCTGAAGGATTTGAACCAGCGCAAGATGGCGATGATTGGTGGTTATCCATTCACATCAAGTACTCATCCATGGCCCAAGGACGAAATGAATGGAAACTTGATGCAGCCTATCGCCCAGCTTGATCTTGACGAGGTCGGGCAATTTTTGTCATTGAATTTGGGAAAAGGTCTTTTACAAATCTGGTGCCCTATTGATCCTGCATTAACGAGGATACTTGATAAATCATCGAATCCGTTTTTAATTCGAATTGTCCCAAAAGATGACCTGAGTGAAAGTGCATTATCAGATTTTCCGTTGAGCCCAGTTTGGCTTGAGAGGGCATCATCAATCGATGAGGAAAATGAGAGCGCAGATTTGGAAGAACGTTTGTTCGGAGAGCCAAGAAAATTTTTCGTGTTGTATAAGGATACTATTGTTCAGAATCCACTCATTGAATGGGCGGAGATTGACCAGATGTTTCCCTTGGAATTCGGACTGTCAGAGCTTGATATCGAGTTGTCGCCTGATGATTTTGAAAATAGCTCTAATATTTTTGAGTCGTTGGTGAATAAAATCACATGCCCAAACAATGGCTCAATTTATCTAGGAGGATACGGTGGTGCTGCAGGCTGGGATTCTGATCCCACCTACATAAATCCTTCCTTAGGTCGATTGTTGCTTCATATTCCAACGGACCAAAGTTTGATAATAGGTCTCATCGCCAGACTCGCTGGGAATAGCTCACCTCAATTTGAGGTTGTGTATAAGTATTATTGAAGTATATGTAAAAGAAAGATTGGAAACCTCATGACTAATTTTTCCCTCGGTGAGATAAGCTACTTGTTTACTCTGATGAGTCAATTAAATTGATGGTAGATTGTTTGTGACAGCATTTCAACCCGCCTTCCTCCCCGCCTTAACCCGTCTGTTCACCGATGGCAACAACCTGGTGTTCTGGAACGACGCCGAAGGCGAGTTCAGCCAAGACGTTGACACCCTGACGCTGGACAACGCCAAGCTGCTGCGCTTGGACCAGACCCCGCTGCTGCAAGTGAAGCTGGAGCTTGAAACCGCCCCTACCGCCAACTGGCTGCTGTACAGCCCCACGGCGGTGCCCGAGCCGGTGGCAGATTGGTTGCTGGATGCCCGGTTGCGCGGCAAAGCCTTCAGTGCCGACACAGCCTCCATGCAACTGGACGAACTGGGCTTGGCCAGCCACGCACTGCGCCCGCACCTGAAGCAGCGCGGCAAGTTTTTGCGAGCCAAAGACCGGGTAGAACGCCTCAAGCGCTGGGTAGACCCGCAAGACACTGCGCCCGACTTGGACCGCAAGATGCTGGCCGTGCTGGCCCGTGCCGATACGCCCGATGCGGCAGGCATCTTCCTGAAAGTGTTTGCCGCCCTGGCTGCCGATGTAGCTGGCGGTGCTGACCTGAGCGCCATCCCCAAGCCCTTGGCTGACATCGCCACCAACGAGTTGGAGCCCGCTTTTTGGGCGCTGGCCGAGCAAGAATTTGGCTACCACCCGGCTGGGCATGCTGCCAGCAGCGAGCCACCAAGCTTGCGCGGCTTGCTGTACAGCCTGCTGGTCACTGACTTTGCCAACGCTGTGGGCAGTGCGCCACCTGCGTTGAAGCCATTCGTCATCACCGACCGGGCGCGCGCCGCACACGCCAGCGTGTTTGCCAGCCGGTGGCGCAGCGACATGGCCAACTACGCCAGCTACGACAAACTGGCCAATGTGGTGGCTGACGAGCTGCACATCACCCCCCTGTTGGGGCATTTGCCTGCCGACCTGCTGGCCGATGCCATGACGTTCGAGGCCATCGAAAAACGCATCATTGCCGACCTGAAGGGCCGCATCATGGCCGGGCACGGGGCCAACATGGACGCTGTGCGCGAGCTGATGGCCCGCCGCCGCGACGGCCACTGGGCCAACCCACTGCTGGCCGGTGCCAACGACAACACCAAGGCCTTGTCTGCCATCTACGACGCGCTGGCCGCTGCAGCCAGCTTCTTTGAGCTGCAGGCCGCACACAGCCAAGGTTTCAGCTTTGCCAGTGCCGATGTCGCTTTTGACCGCTACCGCAACGAGCTGTTCCGGTTTGACCAGTTGTACCGCGCCTTCATGGTGGCCACCGAGGCGGTGGAGCCCATGGGCTGGTCGCTGCTGCACGAGTTGCGTGACCGCATGGAAGAAGCCTATTCAGGCTGGTTCATTGGCCACCTGGCCTCGGCGTGGGACGCGGTGGTAGAGGGCGATGCAGGCCTGCTGAACAAGTGGCGGTTGTCAGACGTACCCCGCCAAGCCTCGTTTTACGACCATTACGTGGCTCGCAGCCTGGGCGGGGCGGGGCCGAAGCGGGTGTACGTGGTCATTTCAGACGCGTTCCGCTACGAAGCGGCCGAAGAGTTGGCTCGCGAGTTGAACTCGCGCAACCGCGTCAAGGCGCGGCTGGACGCCATGTTGGGTGTGTTGCCCAGCTACACCGCACTGGGCATGGCCAGCTTGCTGCCGCACCAAAAGATTGCTTACAAGACCAACGCCACATTGGACATCACGGTAGACGGCATGCCCACGGCCACGCTGGAGCAGCGCAGCGCCATTTTGGCAAAACACGGCGGCGTGGCCATTGGCCGCGACGATTTGATGGAGAAGGGCAAAGACAAGGGCCGCGAGTTCGTCAAACCCTATCAAGTGGTTTACGTCTACCACGACCGCATTGACGCCATTGGCGACAAGCGCGGCACCGAAACCAAAACCTTTGAGGCCACCGCACAGGCTATCAAAGAGCTGTCGGAATTGGTGGGCTTCATCGTCAACAACCTGAACGGATCCACCATTTTCCTGACGGCTGACCACGGCTTTTTGTACCAGGAGTCTGCCCTGGACGAAGCCGATCGCACCACGGTGCAAGAGGGCATGCCGGGCGTGGTCAAAAGCAAAAAACGCTACATCCTGGGCCAGGGCCTGTGGCCCATGCAGGGGGCCTGGGCAGGCAACACCGCCAACACCGCAGGTACCGAGCCGGGCGATGGCAGCGTCGACTTTCTGGTACCCAAGGGCGCTGGGCGCTTCCACTTTGTGGGTGGTGCCCGGTTTGTGCACGGCAGCGCCATGCCGCAAGAGGTGGTGGTGCCGGTGCTGGTCATCAAAGAAAGCGACAGCGACAAAACCCGCACCCGCACGGTGGAGGTGAGCCAACTGGGCTCCAGCCACCGGGTGGTGACCAACAAGCAGCGGTTTGAGTTCATCCAGAACGATGCGGTGTCTGACCGTGTGCTGCCTGTGACGCTGGTGTTCAGCATCCGCGATGGCGATGTGCCAGTGAGTGACGAACAGGCCGTGACGTTTGATAGCATCTCATCCATGTTGGATGAGCGCAAGCGGTCAATATTCCTCACGATTCAGGGAGGAACCTACGACGGCAACAAGGACTACGCCCTGGTGGCCCGAGATGCCAAAACCAAGGCCGAGGCCTGGCGCACCCCGTTGCGAATTGACCTCGCATTCAGCAACGATTTTTGAGCCTGCGCATGACCGAATTCACACTCACTCCCACCGCAAGCCCCACCTTGGACGGTGGCCTGGACAAACTGCTGAACCAGCACTTTGGCGGCAAGGTGGTCCGTAAGGACCTGACCAAGCTCATCAAAGAAGGAGCCAATGTCCCGGTGTATGTGCTGGAGTACCTGCTGGGCATGTACTGCGCATCGGACGACGCGGCCACCATCGACGCCGGGCTGGAAACCGTCAAGCGCGTACTGGCCGAAAACTACGTGCGCCCCGACGAGGCCGAGAAGGTCAAAAGCAAGATCCGCGAGCGCGGCTCGTTCAAAGCGGGATTCGTACGAGGCGCTGCTGTCCAACCTGGGCATCAAAGACGCAGAAATGCCGGACTCGTATGTGCGCGAGTTCGAAAAGCTGCTGGCCGGGGGCATCTGGTGCATCGTCACGCTGCAATACCGCTTTGAAGAGAACCAGAAAACCTCGCCCTTCATCGTGTCTGACCTCAAGCCCATTCAGATGCCGGGCCTGGACATGGAGGAGCTGTTCACCGGCAGGCGTGGCTTTACCGAAGAACAGTGGCTGGACGTTCTGCTGCGCTCCACCGGCATGGAGCCCACCTGCTTCAAAGAACGCGCCAAGTGGCATTTGCTGGCCCGCATGATTCCGCTGGTGGAGAACAACTACAACATGTGCGAGCTGGGGCCACGCGGCACAGGCAAGAGCCACATCTACAAAGAGATCAGCCCCAACTCCATATTGGTGTCGGGCGGGCAAACCACCGTGGCCAACCTGTTTTACAACATGGGCGCGCGCAAGATTGGGTTGGTGGGCCTGTGGGACGTGGTGGCTTTTGACGAGGTGGCGGGCATCAACTTCAAAGACCACGACGGCGTGCAGATCATGAAGGACTACATGGCCAGCGGCTCGTTCAGCCGGGGGCGTGAGTCCATCAACGCCAGTGCTTCCATGGTGTTTGTGGGAAACATCAACCAGAGCGTGGAAAGCCTGGTCAAAACCAGCCACCTGCTCGCCCCGTTCCCCGAGGCGATGATCGATTCGGCCTTCTTTGACCGCTTCCACGCCTATGTGCCCGGCTGGGAAATTCCCAAAATGCGGCCCGAGTTTTTCACCAACCAGTACGGCTTGATCGTCGACTACCTAGCCGAATGGGCGCGGGAGATGCGCAAGCGCAGCTTTGCCGATGCCATCGACAAGTTCTTCAAGCTGGGCAACAACTTGAACCAGCGCGACACCATTGCCGTGCGCCGCACAGTCTCCGGCCTGTTGAAGCTGCTGTACCCCAACGGGGAATACAACAAAGACGCGGTGCGCAAGTGCCTGGAGTACGCGCTGGAAGTGCGCCGCCGTGTGAAAGAGCAACTCAAGAAAATTGGCGGCATGGAGTTTTACGACGTGCACTTCTCGTACATCGACCTGGAGGACATGCAGGAGCGTTTTGTGTCGGTGCCCGAGCAGGGCGGCGGTGGGCTGATTCCGGAAGGCCGCCTGCAGCCGGGCGTGCTGCACACCATTGCCATGGGTTCGGCAGAAATGCCTGGCCTATACCGCATGGAGATCCAGGCCATGGCGGGCACGGGCAAGTTGAATGTGTCGGGCCAGTTGTCCAAAGAGCCGGTGCGCGTGGCGTTTGATTACTTCAAGGCCAACGCTGGCCGAGTGAGCGCGTCCATTCACCCCACCGAAAAGGACTACCACCTGCACATGGTGGAGCTGCAAAGCAGCGGCACACCTGAGGCACTGACGCTGACCAGCTTCATTGCCTTGTGCTCAGCCGCGCTGAGCAAACCCGTGCAGGGCCAACTGGCCGTTATGGGTGACATGACACTGGGCGGCACCATCAGCCAGGCCAGAAACCTGGCCGAAAGCATGCAGGTGGCGTTTGACGCAGGGGCTAAACGCATCTTGCTTCCCATGTCCAGCGTGACCGACATTCCGTCGGTACCGGGTGAGCTGTTTGCCAAGTTCCAGACCAGCTTCTATTCAGACCCGGTGGATGCGGTGTTCAAGGCGTTGGGGGTGGAGTGAGATTTGTAGAGCCATACAAACCAATCAACTCCTCCCACTCCCGCTTGAGTTGACTTCTGAGGCTCTCCGGCTCTTCCACCACGGCATCTGGCCCCAGCGAGCGGATCCAATTACGCAATTGAATCGTGTCTTGAACGCTGACGCAAACCCGTGACCATTCGTCATCGACAGGCGCGATTGTCTGGTCGGCGGCCACTGGTGTTTCTGCAAGGTACTTAGCCAGCACGCCACGAATACGCAGCACCAGGTTCAGGGGTGTGCTGCCTATGCGGATACATCAGCGCCGGTGGTGGCACTTGGTACAGCCAGACGCTCAAGATGCTGTCACCGGGCGACAGGGTCTGGGTCAACATTCCCAAGAAGGGCTATGTCGCTGTTGGCATCGTTGAGCAAGCTGTACAACCTGCCAGCGAGTTCACTGTATTGACCGCTGATGGTGCAAAGTCCGTGATGGATGTGGTTCAGCACGGACCCAAATACAAGGCATCAGCAGATACGCCTGATCTCAGCGAGTACTTCGTGAAAGTGAAATGGATCAACGCACGGGACGCGACAAACGCCTTCAATGAAGTGGGCTTGTTCGGCAACCAGAATACTGTGTGCCAGCCCACCACACCGAAGTGGCGCCACACAGTCGAGCGGTTGAAGCAGGCGTTCTCAATTCAATCAAATTAAATATTCTGTATTTGATTTCTTGGCTCGTGAAAAACGAAGAACTAGCGAAGTTCACCACCAATTTCTTCAAACTTTCGAAGCAAAATTTCTCGATCATCACCACCGGATGCCCCAGTGATTCTTCTTACAACTTCACGTTCAGTAGCCCATTGATATACCATCATCGATTTATAAAATGATTCCTGACTGATGCCAACTGTATCAACGCCCTTGGCTGCCGAAACATGAAGACTTGCAAGAAGCATCATTGGAGCCAAGAGAAAAATTGGAGTTCGATCATCATCGTCAGATATATCGTTCAGCATTCTCAAATCTCTAGCGACAGAGACAAGAAGCTCCTCTGGCAAGGTCTCAGGAAGCGCTGCTATTGGCTCGCCGCTGCAACGCAGATGCACTTTCAGGGCGTCTAAATCAGTGGGGATAGATGGGCAAAAACTGTCGAGGTGCATGGTAAAGCTCAAAAGGTAGTCCAGAGAGCTCATTTTGTACCATAAAAGCGGGTGCATAGAAAGTGCAAACGCCAGACAGTCCATGGATGCGAAAACCTTGTGATGATGCACTCCTACTTGCACTGGCCAGCGAATTGAAGAACAGGCGACTGACCCTTGGTCTCAGTCAGGATGAGTTAGCTCTAAAAGCTGAATTAAATCGAACGTTTATCGCGAAAATCGAAGTAGCGAAAACACAACCTGCGTTGATTTCGATATTTCGAATTGCTGAAGCGCTTCAAGTTAATCCAGGGGATCTGGTTAACTCGATATGGGATAGATACAAGCGAGAATTGATGGCGGGCTTAAAGTGACAAGACCGTCGGGTACAACTGCTGCAAGATTAATATGACAGTATTTTGCCAGTTGAGAAAAAGATCCAAGACATAATGATGAGGGCGAATAAAACGTCAAGTTTTCAAAGTGAAGTGAAAGAAAATGGAAACTTGTGTCCGCCGTGGATAACTCACCCGCCCACCGGCTAGCGCCCGTGGACGGCCCTTCAGGTTCGTGAGTTACCCACCGCTCCTCAGCACTGACGCGCTTGTGGTGGACAACCCTTCAGGTTGCCCACACGCCGCTTGCCCCACTACGTTTTCAGTTCCAGTTTCTCAAGCTGATTCGCCAGCGCTGGAGGAATTTCTGGGCGTCCGTATTTGTTTAACGCGGTGCCAGTTACCACGGCGCTCAACATGAGCCGGTCGTCTGGTGAGCGATGAATGGTTTGATGGAATTCAAGCCGAATGCGCCCTTTCCGCATGAGAGATGTGCGCACATGAAACACATCTCCGCTGACCAACGAAGCCTTGAAATCAGCCTCGACGCGGGTGACTACCAAACTCACACCTTGCTTAGCTAGTTCACCGAACTTGATACCAATGCCGGCGAGGTACTCGTGGCGAGCATGTTCCAAGTAGTTGAGATAGACCGCGTTGTTGACAACATGATCCATGTCGCACTCGTAGTCTCTGACCTTTAGTTCAAGCCCGTGGTCTCGGTTTTTGATGTCCATAGCTCAGCACCACGCCACTACGATGTCCATACCCCTAACACGCCGGTATCGGTGTCTTCCCAATAAATCCTGATCGGCCACTCAAAATAAGTAGCTGATCGTGCAATACTGTCATGGTTTTTTGGCATATTTTTCATAAAATATGCTCCAACCGGTGAATGGCCTCCTGCAATTGGGCCATGCTGTTGGCTGTGGAAAAGCGAATGTAGCGCTGGGGATCTGCCGTGCCGAAATCGCGCCCCGGCGTGGCGGCCAGGTGGGCGCGCTTCATCAACTCAAAGGCAAAGTCCCAGCTGCCGTGGGCTGCATCGGTGCTGATGCCCCAGTTCTGGCACGCCTGGGTGCAGTCGGCCCAGGCGTAAAAAGCGCCGTCGGGCATCACCGGCACCGTCAGGCCCAGGCGGTTCAGCTCGGGAATGAAGTAGTCGCGCCGGGCTTTGAACTCGGCGCGGCGGCGTTCGTACTCGGCCAGGCTGTCGGGCTCAAAGCAGGCCAGTGCCGCGTGCTGGCTGATGGTGCTGGGGCAAATGAACAGGTTTTGCGCCAGCCGCTCGATGGCGGGTACCAGCGATGGCGGCACCACCAGCCAGCCCAGGCGCCAACCGGTCATGTTGAAGTATTTGGAAAAGCTGTTGATGCGGATGATGTCGTCGCCCAGTGGCTGGCCTTGCTCGCCCTTCAGGCCCAGCGCAGACTGGCCAAACGTGTCGTCGTGGCTCAGACCCAGGTAAATCTCATCGATCAGCGTGATGCCGTGCAATGCGGCGCAGCTCGTTGGGGTGGATGGACGTGCCTGTGGGGTTGGACGGTGAAGCCAGCAACACACCCCGGGTGCGAGGCCCCCAGGCAGCATCCACCTGCGCCGCAGACAACTGGAAGCGCTGCTCAGGCGTGGTGGGCAGCAGCACCGCTGTGCCCTCGGCAGCGCTCACGAAGTGGCGGTTGCAGGGGTAGCTGGGGTCGGGCATCAGCACCTCGTCGCCTGCGTCAATCAACGCCAGGCAGGCCAGCTGCAGCGCTGCCGAAGCCCCGGCCGTCAGCACAATGCGCTCGGCGGCCACCTGAATGCCAAACCGCGTGGCATACCAGCGGCTGATGGCTAGGGCGGGCGTGTATTGCGTGGCCCCGGCGGCAATGGCGCGCTCGGCAGCGGCTTGCACCAGAGGTGGGGCGGTGAAGTCTGGCTCGCCGATGTTCAAAAACACCATGGGTGAAACACTGCTGGCCACCTCAGCGGCCAGCAGGCTGGCGGCTTTTGCCACCTCCATCACGTAAAACGGGTCGATGCGCTCGGCGCGGTGGGACAGGCGCATGGCTTTACCAGCTCCTTGCCTTCAAGCCTTACCGGCTTCCAGCACGCGCAGCTGGCCACCCAGCTTGTGCAAAACGCCGTTCACGTATTTGTGGCCGTCAGTGCCACCGAAAGATTTGGCCAGTTCGATGCCTTCGTTGATGACCACGCGCAGCGGCACGTCCAGGCAGTGCTTGAGCTCGTAGGTGCTGATCCACAGCACCGCGTGTTCGATGGGAGACACCTCGACCATCGGACGGTCGAGCATGGGGGAAATGGCGGCGTCCAGCTCTGCTGCTTCGGCAATGCAGCCATGCAGCAGCGCGTCGTAATGGGCACTGTCGGCTTTGTGAAAGCCGCTGAGGTCGCGGGTGAACAGGTCGATGTCAGATGCCTCATTGCGGCCCACCAGGTGCTGATACAGGGCCTGCAGTGCAAACTCGCGTGCGCGGGTGCGGCCCGATTTGTCGGCGGATTTTTTCGGGCGGGCGGCGGCCATCGGTGCTGAGGCGGCGTTCGAGGGAGTGGTCATGGGGGGGCTTGGTTGGGTTGCGCAGGTGCGCAGGGGCAGGTCAGGACAAGTCGGCCAACAGGTTGGCCATTTCCACGGCCACGCGGGCGGCATCCACGCCTTTTTCTACCTGGCGGGCCTCGGCCTGCACCACGTTTTCGGTGGTGATGATGGCATTGGCGATGGGCAACTGGTGGTCCAGCGACACACGTGTGACGCCCGCGCCCGATTCGTTGGCTACCAGCTCAAAATGGTAGGTTTCGCCGCGGATGATGCAGCCCAGGGCAATGAGTGCATCGAAGCGGTCGCTTTCTGCCATGGCTTGCAAAGCCACGGGCACCTCCAGCGCGCCGGGCACCTTCACCAGCGTGATGTGGTCCGGGTGCACGCCCAGAGCCTGCAGTTCGCCCATGGCCGCTGCGGCCAGGGTGTTGGTGATGGATTCGTTGAAGCGTGCCTGCACGATGCCAATGTGCAGATCTCTGCCATCCAGACGGTCGCCGTTGCCTTTTTCTGCGCCAAACATCAGTTGTGTTCCTTTTTTACGAAGCCGACGACTTCCAGGCCGTAGCCCGTCATGCTCGGCATGCGGCGGGGGTTGCCCATGAGTTCCATTTTGTGCACGCCACATTCGCGCAAAATTTGTGCGCCCACACCATAGGTGCGCAGGTCCATGCGGCCACGCTCGGGGGCTTGGGCCGAGCGGGCTACTCCCTCGAACTGGGCCAGCAGTTGCTCCGCGGATTCGCCGCAGTTCAGCAGCACGGCCACACCGCAGCCTTGGGCTTCCAGGTGGCGCAAGCTGGCCTCCAAGCTCCAGGAATGCATGGCGCGGCCCACTTCCAGCGCATCAAGCACCGACAGAGGTTCGTGCACGCGAACAGGCACAACGGTGTCGGGCGCCCAGTCGCCCTTGACCAGTGCCAGGTGCAAGGCACCGCTGGGTTGATCACGGTAAGCGTGGGCAGTGAACGAACCGAACGCGGTGTTCATGGGGCGGCTGCCCAGTTTTTCAACCAGCGACTCGTGCGCGCTGCGGTACTGAATGAGGTCAGCAATGGTGCCAATCTTCAGCCCGTGCTCGGCGGCAAACACCTGCAAATCTGGCAGGCGTGCCATGGTGCCGTCGTCTTTCATGATTTCGCAAATCACGGATGCAGGCGTACAACCTGCCATACCGGCCAAGTCGCAACCCGCTTCGGTGTGACCGGCGCGCATCAACACGCCGCCGTCCACCGCCTGCAGCGGGAAGATGTGGCCGGGTTGCACCAGATCGTCTGGAGTGGCTTTGGCCGCCACGGCCGCCTGCACCGTGCGGGCACGGTCTGCGGCAGAAATGCCGGTGGTCACGCCCTCGGCTGCTTCAATGGACACGGTGAAGGCGGTGCCCTTTTTGTCGCCATTGCGGGCCACCATGGGCGGGAGTTGGAGCTGCTCGCAGCGCTCGCGGGTGAGAGTGAGGCAAATCAGGCCGCGCCCGAAGCGGGCCATGAAGTTGATGGCATCTGCCGTAACATGGTCGGCGGCCAGCACCAGGTCGCCTTCGTTCTCGCGGTCTTCTTCGTCCACCAGAATGACGATGCGGCCCGCCTTCATGTCGGCCACGATGTCTTCCACTGGGGAAATGGCCACGGGGGCGATGGTTGGGGGGGCGGTGGTCATGCCGGGTCTTTCAAATTCAAAGATGAGGGGGTGCAAGACAGTCCAGCTTGCATCATGCGCTCCACATAACG
>JAIFMP010000029.1 GCA_020048405.1 Hydrogenophaga sp. | reverse complement strand
GGACCTGAACGGTGCAGGCCTGACCCACCTGCCGCCCGAGTTGTACGGCCTGGCCGACACGCTGGAGGTGCTCAACCTCAGCGACAACCAGCTCACCAACCTCCCGCACGACCTGCCGCGCCTGCACCGGCTCAAGGTGATCTTCTGCTCGGGCAACCCCTTCACCCAATTGCCTGAGGTGCTGGGCGTCTGCCCAGCGCTGGAGATGGTGGGTTTCAAGGCCTGCCGCCTGCAGCACCGCCCACACTGCGCTGGCTCACGCTGACCGACAACGCCATCGAGAGCCTGCCGCCCGAACTGGGCCAGCGTCCGGCCCTGCAAAAGCTCATGCTGGCGGGCAATCGCCTCTCGGCCTTGCCCGAGACCCTGGCAGGCGCGCAGCAGCTTGAGCTGATTCGCCTGTCAGCCAACCGGTTCACCGCGTTGCCCGAATGGCTGGCCGAACTGCCCGTCCTCGCCTGGCTGGCCCTGTCGGGCAACCCGCTGGGCTGGACCTCGCAGGTCACTGGGGCCGTTGCCACTGGGGCGCCCGATCTGCCCACGGTGTCTTGGAAAGATCTCACACTGGATGGCCTATTGGGTGAGGGCGCGTCCGGGCACATCCATCGCGTGTACCTTGCGGGCGACAAGCAGCCCCAGGCCTTGAAATTGTTCAAAGGCAGCGTCACCAGCGACGGCTTGCCGGAGCACGAACTGGCGGCCTGTGTGGCCGCCGGGCCACATCCTGCCCTGTGCACGCCCCACGCCACGCTGGTCGGGCATCCCCAAGGTCTCGCGGGAATGTTGCTGCCGCTGGTGCCCCCCGACTTTGTCAACCTCGCAGGGCCACCCAGCCTGGACAGCTGTACCCGCGACGTCTATGCACCGGGCCTTCAACTGGAGGCTCCTGTGCTGCTGCAGATTGCGCTCTCGGTGGCTGCGGCTGTGGCCCATTTGCACGCACGCGGTGTCATGCACGGCGACCTGTACGCCCACAACATCCTGTGGCAACTCTCCACGGGCCAGGCCATGCTGAGCGATCTGGGCGCAGCCACTTTGCTGCCGGCGGGGTCGCGCTCCGGGTCTGCCGCGATGAAGGCGCTTGATGTCCGGGCCTTTGGCCATTTGCTGAATGAGCTGCTGGCCCATTGCGCCACGCCTTTGCCGAAGGTCGTTGAGATGGCACACCAGTGCCAGGCGCCTGCCTATGAGCGCCCCACCATGGAAGAGGTGTTGACGGCGCTGCGTCAGCCGCTGGTTCCCGGCGCGCCACTTCCGCAGCAGCATGGCGGCTGAACATGTGCACCAACTACATCCCATCCGCCCGCGACCACATTGCCAGTCTGCCGGGGCTTGCCCCGGTGGCCCTGCCTGTGTCCGAGCTGGCGTGGCCCGCTGAAACCTACCCAGGTTACGCCGCCCCCATCGTCGTGGCTGCTACGCAAGGTGGCCACGCGGCGCAGTGTGTGGTGGCCCGTTTTGGGCTGGTGCCTGAGCGGCAGGCCACCACCGTGTCGCGCGGCACCTACAACGCGCGCAGCGAGACCGTGGCCAGCAAGCCCAGCTTTCGTGCCGCATGGACGGAGCGCAGGTTTGCCCTGGCCCCCATGCAGGCGTTTTTCGAGCCCTGCTGGGAGCAGGCCCATCTGCATGGCAACCGCCCAACCCGCTGGCGGTTGGCTCAGGCCGACGGTGCACCCTTTGCGGCTGCGGCCCTGCACGAGCACTGGACCGACCCCGCCACCGGCGAACGGGTGCACAGCTTCAGCCTGTTGACCGTCAACGCCGACGGGCACCCCCTGCTGGGCCGCATGCACCGCCCCGGTGATGAAAAACGCATGCTGGTCATCGTGCCGCCCATGCACCACAGCGCCTGGCTGAACGCCACGCTGGCGCAGGCGCAAACCTTCATGCGCACCACACCGGCCGAGCAACTGACCGGTGCACCGGCCGATGTACCTCGGGCGCAGCAGCAGGCGTGGGATTTTTAGGCATTTTGATGCCCTGCCGCTTGTCTGTATTGGTTTTGAAGCTATTGATTTAAATGGCCTGCAAAGGCACTACCCGGTCACCTTCGGCGGGTTGGCAATCGTCGGGCAGGGGCTGCCATCCCCTGCGCACCACCACATGCTGCGTGGTGTGGCACACCTCCATCCGCTGGGTGCGCGGGTGCTGTTGGCGGGAAAAGCGTTCCAGCCCCTCGGGCATGCTGACGCGCAGGTGCCCCTCGGCCAGATCGGCAGGCGGGACCCATGGCGACACAGGCGTGAGCCACAGCAGCCAGCCCACGTTCAGCCGGGTGGCCTCGTAGGCCTGTTGGTGCAGCCAGGCTTGGGCTTCGGCGCGTGCGTCACTGCCGCCGGGCAGGTTGCCCCACGCTGTTGCCAGCAGCTCGGCCACCCACTGGTTGCAGTTCTGGAAGGTGAGCGCAAAGGCATGGGCGTTGGCACTGTAGGTGCTGCCCAGCAGCTGCAAGGCCAGTGTGTCGTTCAGGGCAGTTTGCGCAAGGTGGGCATCGGCTTCGGGCGGCAACAGCAGCACCGATACAAAGCCCACCTCGGCGTCGTGCAAGCCCATCACAAAGCCAGACAGGCCCTGGTCAAAAACGCGGGGGCGTTGCTCGTCACACGCAAAGTACAACTGGCGCACCGACCACGGTGTGCTGGGGTTGGCCCTCAGGCTCACCCCGGCGTGCGAGTAGCGCTGCCCCAGCCGCTGCAGCGCCATGCCGGAGCGCGCCACGATGGCCGCCTGCTGGCCCGAGGCTTCCAGTTCCTGCCTGACGACGGCGGCCACCTGCATCAGCCGGTCTTGCACGGCAGCTGATGGCTCGTTGGTGCTGGCGCAAAAGCCACCCATGCCAGCCCAACTGCCCGGTGCGCCCAGCGCGAGCCATACCGCCAACAGCCCTTGTACCCAGCGCAGGCGCACTCGGGCCTCAGCCGCCCACGGGGCGGTTGTGCAGTTCGCGGTGCCAGTCGTCGTCCAGCACCAGAAAGAAGGGGCGCGACTGCCCTTCGCTGCCCACGGCGGCAAATGCCAGGCCGTAGGGGCGGTGCTGGGCCAGCACCGTTTGGCCTGCGGCCAGGTGTTCGCGTTCAGCCGTCACGCGGGGCAGGCGCAACTGCAGCGCCGGAGCGGGTGGCGAATGGTTTGTTGCCTGGGCTTGCAGTGTGAGTTGCAGCAGGTCGGGGCGGCCCTCGACGGCTGCCACTTCCAGCACGGTGTAGGGGCCTTGTGCCACACCCGTGGCGCGGGATGAGCTGTTGCTGGAGGTGCCGAGCGACTCCGACGCACTGCCCGCCGAGGTGGACGCGGCACTGGACGCCGATGACGTGCTGTCGGCCCAGGCAGCGGGGGTGGTCAAGGCCACAGCCAGCAAGGCAATGGCAGGGTTGGTGCGAAGTGAGAGGGTCATGGTGGCGTGTCTGTGGTGGGGCGCAGCGAGCATATCCGCAGCGGAAGGCCTACAGGTCCTGGGCGTAGCGCGCCAGCATCTGTTCCTGTGTTTCGGCGGGTATGTCACCGCCGATCTGGTCTTTCATCATCTCGCCCATCGAGGGCATTACATTGCGGCTGACCTGCGCCTCGTGGCTCCACAGGCTGGACCGCATCAGGGCTTTGGCGCAGTGCAGGTAGGCCGCCTGCACCGTCACGCGGATCACCAGTTTGGGTGCGCGTTTTTCATCTGTGCAGCGAGCGATGTCTTCTGCGCTGGTCGAGAGCACCGCAGTACCGTTGACGCGCAACGTTTCGTCCACGCCCGGCAGCAGGAACAGCAACCCAGTGTGGCCAGTGAGCACGATGTTCTCCAGCGAGTCGAGCCGGTTGTTGCCGGGCGCATCGGGAATGAGCAGGGTGTGGGCATCCAGCACTTTCACAAAGCCGGGCGCACCGCCGCGTGGCGAGGCGTCCAGCAGGCCCGCTGCGGCATCCATGCCCGCACTGGCCACCACCACCAGCGGCGACAGGCCAATGAAGCGGGTGGCATGAACATCCAGTGACGACATTTGTTTTTTGACCGAACGCTCGCGGGCAGGGGCATACAGGGCGCGAAGGTCTTGCAGGGTGGTGATGTGCATGGGGCTATTTTGATGGCAGCCGTGCGCCCACTACGAAAGCCTGTACCCCCTGAACCTGTACCCGGAAGCCTTTGGCGTGCCAGAGCCCACCGTGGAGGTGGGGCGCGACGTGTGGCCCCGCAAACCGGCGGTGTTCATACGGCAGGTGCAGGGCCCCATTGTTGAGGTCAGCCCAGGCGCAACGGCTGAAGCCGATACACCGCTCACCGCCGATGCCAAAACCGTGCAGCGCGAGCTGGTGGTGGGGCAGTTCGGGTTGGTGCCGCGCTGGGTCAAGTCGGCCTCTGACGCCAAGCTGCGGTCTACCAAGCTGGTGAATGCACGGTCTGAAACGGTCACCACGTCGAACAACTTCCGCGAGGCCTGGCTGGCGGGGCAACGCTGCATCGTGCCCCTGACAGCCTTTTTTGAGGACGACCTGCGTGGTGGCAAACCGGTGCCCACACGCATTGCCCGGGTGGATGGCAAGGCCATGGGCGTGGCCGGGTTATGGGAACAATGGGAAAAAGACGGCGAGGCCATCACCAGTTTCACGCTGCTGACGATCAACGCCAACAGCCATGCGCTGATGCGCCGCTATGGCCACGACGGTACCGAAAAGCGCATGGTGGCCGTGTTGAGTGAAGGCACCTACGACGCCTGGCTGAGTGCCCGCCCCGAAAAAGCCCGCGAGTTCATGCGCGCCTACCCGGCCAATTGGCTGCTGGCCAACCCGGTGGAAACCAAAAAACCCAAGGTGCCCGCCGCTGTGCGGGGGCTGTGAGACATGACACTGCCGCCAAATACCCTTCCCTCGCACTGCCAGCCCGTGCCGCTGGACAAGGCGTACCGCCTGATGAACCACGGCCCTACTGTGCTGGTCTCAGCCACGCACGGCGGTGTCAGCAATGTGATGGCCGCAGCTTGGGCGTGCGTGTTGGACTTCACGCCCCCGAAAGTGACGGTGGTGATCGACAAAGCCACTGCCACACGTGGCCTTGTCGAGGCCAGCGGCCAGTTTGCGCTGCAACTCCCCACCCGTGCCATGGCCAAGCTGACCACGGGTGTGGGCACAGACAGCGCGCACACCGTACCCGACAAGCTGGCCCAACATGGGGTGAGCCTGTTCAACGCGCCAGGCTGCGACGTGCCTCTGGTGCAGGGCTGCGTGGGCTGGCTGATGTGCAAGCTAATGCCCGAGCCACACAACCAGCAGACCTACGACCTGTTCATTGGCGAGGTGACCGCAGCCTGGGCCGACCAACGCGTGTTCAGCCAGGGGCGCTGGCATTTCGATGGCGCGCCTGACGACCTTCGCACCATTCACCATGTGGCCGGCGGCAACTACCTGGTGTCGGGCGAGGGCATCCAGGGCTGACAGTCAGCCCTCAGGTCAATAGCGCACCAGTGTGCGGTAGGCCAGGGTTGCGCGGCCTTCAGCCGGTACGGTGATGTTCCACGTGGCGGTGTTGCTGGTGGCCTTGGTGGATGGGTGGGTTTCGCTCAGCATCTTCCAGTCGCCCGGAATCGGCTCTTGCACCGTCACAGTCACGGGTTCTTTCTTGGCGTTTTTCAGCACCAATTCAAAGGCGGTTTCAAACTGGGTGTTGTAGCGGTCGGCGCTGCCCAGTTTCTTGAAGTCCGTCTGCTTTTTGTCGGCGGTCACGTCAAAGGCCTCGCCCAGCTTCAGGCGTACTTTTTCGTTTTTGGGTGTGTGGTCAATGCGGTCTTCACCCACAAACTGGGCATTGCCCGCAGAGTCTTTTTTGTACACGCGGATGATGCCTTTGGGCAGTGGCTTGCCCAGTTGGGCGCTCTCTTTGTTGACGAACTCGATGAACACCCCAGCCTTCATCTTCTGCCCCAGGTCGCCAAAGCTGCTGCGGTAGTAGTAATCGGCCCCTCTCAGCAGCAGCTCCTTGCGCACCGGCACTCCGGCGGCCGACAAAAGGGCCACTTGTTTGGTCTGGTTCTCGGCAATGGTGGTGGGGCGCGGCAAGGTGTACAGGTGGTACTCGAACAGCGCTTCCTGTGCCATCTCGGCACGTGGCGCAGCGGCTGGCATGGGGGCTGACATCATTTGCGCACGCTGAACCTGCTGCATGGCGGGCACCACCTGGTTCACGTCACCGGCCACCAATTGCAGTTTGGCGTTGCGGTAGGTGGCGCCGCTGGTGTTGGTCAACGTCACCCAGCCCGACATGTCCAGCTTGTCATCGGCGGCGTTCAGTTCCACCACGTAGTCGGCCTTCCAAGCCAGGCCGCCCGTCAGGTAGCTCAGTTCCACGTCTTGCTGCGCGCTGCCGGTGTTGTCGATGGACATGACCAGGGTGGGGCGGTCGCGCAGGTTGGGCGGCACATCGCCGTACACGATGCGGGCATTGGGGGTGCCCGTTTCAATGCGCGAGCCCACTTGCAGCACGATGCCGTTGCTGGCGGCCAGCACCTGCGCCTGCTCGGTGGTTTCGGCGCCCGTGGCCGGGTTGGTGCGCACCAGCTGCACGCTGCGCCCCACGTACTTTTCAAGCAGCTTTTGGGGTGTGAGCAAGTCAAAGTCGAAGTTCTGCTCCTGCACATACAGGCTGCCCGGCGCGCTGACGCTGCGCAGCAAGGCGGTTTCGGGCCGCATGCGTGCGCTCACGTCGCGGAAGGCCAGCGCCAGCGGCCCGGGTTTGAGTTGCAGCTTGCGCTGGTCTTTGACCAGTGCTAGGTTCTCGTTGTAGATGGTCACTGCCACCTGCGTCTGGTCGGCCAGCGTGCTGCGTTGTTCGTCGGCTTGTGCCAGCACGCTAGTGCTGACCAGCAGTGCCAGAAGGGGTGACCAGGTGCGTTGCATGGGGGCCTTTTTGGTTGAGTGGGTTGAGCACATCTGCGTGCTTTGCTCGCCATTTTGCTGGGAACTACCACTACCGGGCCTGTTCACCGACACTTTGTTACAACGCACATATGCCATTTCGCCAACAGGTTCGGCAAGCATCGCTACACAATGCCTGCATGTTGAAAGCACTGTGCCCACTTGTTGCCATCGGTTGTGTCGTGCTGATGGGAGAACACGCGTGCGCTGCGGACACGCCGTCCAACATGGACGCTCCACCCGTCGTCGCCAGCGAGCCAGACCCATTGCTGACAGCACGCCAGCTCATTCAAGCGAAACAGTGGCCACAGGTCCTGGCCCAACTCACAAACTTGCTGCCACGTCTGGCGGGGAATGCGGATGTGCACAACCTGCTGGGTTACGCGTACCGCAAGCAGGCAACGCCCGATGTGGACAAAGCCATTGAGCACTACCGCAGGGCCCTGAGTATTGACCCAGCGCACCGGGGGGCGCAGGCTGATGCTGAAACAACCCGACAAGGCCCGCGAACACCTTGATATCCTGCGCCGCCTGTGCGGCGGCACTGATTGCGAGGAATACCGGGACTTGGCCCAGGCAGTCAACTTGTATATGTCAGGGCAGGCAAGGCAATGAGGCTGCCCCGACGATTGGGATGCTCAGCCCGCCCTTCCAGCTTTCACTGTGGCGGGGCGGCTCACTGGACGGCAAACTGCGCGTAGTAGGCTTGGACACCCGTGTGGCTGGCCACGCGTTGTGCATGTTCGTTCAGTGCGGGGGCCACCTGTTGCACCAGGCCGGTGGGCACGTGGTCCAGGCGACCCGAGTTCAGGCCCTTGACGTCAACAAACACCTTCAAATCTGCGACGGTCAGGCGGTTGTCGGCAAAGTACTGGCCACCGTGGGCCGCCAGCTGGCCTTGCAACCAGGCCAGGTAAATGGGCATTGACCCATTCACCAGCGCCAGGCGGGCGGCCTTTTGTTCGTCACCGGTCATTCGGAAGGTGGGGCCGATGCGCACGCTGGCTTCTTCCACCACGTAAGCCACTTCGTCGCAGAAAAGCGCTTGTAGCGGGTCGGTTGGGTAAAGGCCCGCCAGCTTGCCTGCGTAGCGGAGCATGGCATCGCATTGCGTCACCTGCAAACCGTCAACGCTCATCGTGGGCACTTGCCCGAAGGGAGTGGTTTTGCGGAATTCGGCAAATTCCGGGAAGCCGAAGCGGTTGTCTTCGAACGCGACACCGCCAATGGCCAATGCCAGCCGAATCGGTTCGGCGCGGCCACCATGGAAGTCGAAGTAGTTGAGTTTGAGTTGGGGCATGTGGTCTCCTGACTTGTTGGCAATCGCTTGATTCTGGCGCCAATCCCCAAACCACGCACGGGTGCTGCCGTTGACAACCAGGCGCCCCTCCAGTCCATCCCAGGGGCATCATGTGGGTTTGGCCATCACACAGGATTCCATGTTGCCCAGTTCTCCCTCCCATGTCCTCCACCATCCCATTGGTACTCCGGGCCAACCCTGGGGTCCTGCCGAAGTGGCTCAGTGGCGCCAGCGCCAGGTGCGCCAGCGAAGCCATGCAACCGATGTGCGGGCTGCCGTGGACCTGATGCGAAACCAGTGGGACGTGGAAACCTATGGCCATGTGGGGGCGGCCCAGCCAGATGACCGGCACGCGTTGCCACTGTTGGCGTTGCGCAG
>JAIFMP010000051.1 GCA_020048405.1 Hydrogenophaga sp. | reverse complement strand
CCATCGTCAAAAAAATCGACCTGGCGGGCTCCCCAGTGCTGGCCTACACGGTGCGCGTGCCCAGCCTGGACGACGAAGCGCTGAGCTGGTTCGTGGACAACACCGTCACCAAAAAGCTGCTGTCGGTGCGCGGTGTGGGCGCGGTCAACCGCGTGGGCGGTGCCGAACGCCAGGTGGCCGTGGAGCTGGACCCGGCACGCATGCAGGCGCTAGGTGTGAGCGCGGCGGACATCAGCCGCCAGTTGAAGCAGGTGCAGCTTGAATCATCGGGCGGGCGCGCCGATTTGGGCGGCAGTGAACAACCGCTGCGCACCCTGGCCACCGTGGGCACAGCGCAAGAGTTGGCCAACCTGGAGTTGAGCGTGGGGGGCAACAACCCCAACATCCCACCCAAACGCATCCGCCTGAGCGACGTGGCCAGTGTGCGCGACACCGTGGCCGAGCCACGCGCTGCCGCACTGCTGAATGGCACGGCCGTTGTGGGCTTTGAAGTGGCGCGCAGCCGGGGAGCCAGCGAGGTGGAGGTGGGCGCAGCCGTGCGCGCCGCCCTGGCCGATCTGAAAGTGGCCCACCCCGACATGGAGCTGACCGAGGCGTTTGACTTCGTCACCCCGGTGGAGGAAGAGTTCGACGGCTCCATGGTGCTGCTGTACGAGGGCGCCATCCTGGCGGTGCTGGTGGTGTGGCTTTTTTTGCGCGACCTGCGGGCCACGTTCGTGTCGGCGGTGGCACTGCCCCTGTCAGTCATTCCAGCCTTCATTGGCATGCACTACCTGGGCTTTTCCATCAACGTGGTGACGTTGCTGGCGCTGTCGCTGGTGATCGGCATTCTGGTGGACGATGCCATCGTGGAGGTGGAGAACATCGAGCGGCACCTGCGCATGGGCAAACCGCCTTTCAAGGCCGCCATGGAGGCCGCCGACGAAATTGGCCTGGCCGTGATTGCCACCACCTTCACGTTGATTGCGGTGTTTTTGCCCACTGCGTTCATGAGCGGCATACCGGGCAAGTTTTTCAAGCAATTTGGCTGGACAGCGTCGCTGGCGGTGTTTGCCTCGCTGGTGGTGGCCCGCGTGCTCACCCCCATGATGGCCGCGTACATCATGCGGCCCAGCAAACACGAGCACCAGGAGCCATGGTGGATGCCCCGCTACCTGATGTGGGTCAGTTGGTGTTTGCGCCACCGCTTCATCACCGGGTTGGCGGCCATAGGGTTTTTTGTGGGTTCGGTCATGCTGATTCCGCTGTTGCCCACGGGCTTCATCCCGCCCGACGACAACTCACAAACCCAGGTGTACCTGGAGTTGCCCCCCGGCTCCACGCTGAAAGACACTCTGCATACGGCCGAGGCAGCCCGCATGTTGCTGACCAAGGTGAGCGAC
The DNA here is from genome assembly GCA_020048405.1 of Hydrogenophaga sp. Taxonomy (GTDB): domain Bacteria; phylum Pseudomonadota; class Gammaproteobacteria; order Burkholderiales; family Burkholderiaceae_C; genus UBA2334. The sequence continues at coordinate 39,565 of JAIFMP010000051.1, read as the reverse complement.
GTCAAAAGCGTGTACACCACCATTGGCGGTGGCAGCGCAGGCTCTGATCCATTTGCCGGAGGCGGTGCGGCAGAGGCGCGCAAGGCCACCCTGACCATCCAACTCACGCCACGCGGCGAGCGGCCCCGCAAGCAGGTGATTGAAAACCGTATGCGAGAGGTGCTGAGCGACCTGCCCGGCGTGCGCAGCAAGGTCGGCCTGGGTGGTTCGGGCGAAAAATACATCCTGGTGCTGACGGGCGAAGACCCCGTGGCGCTGGGTGAAGCCGCCAGCGCGGTGGAAAAAGATCTGCGCACCATCCAAGGCCTGGGCAGCATTGCCAGCAGCGCCGCGCTGGTGCGCCAGGAAGTGGCCATTCGCCCCAACTTTGCGGCTGCGGCCGACCTGGGCGTGACCCCAGCCAGCATTTCAGACACTCTGCGCATCGCCACGTTGGGCGACTACGACGCTGCGTTGCCCAAGCTGAACCTGGCCCAGCGGCAGGTGCCCATCGTCGTCAAGCTCGACAGCGCAGCCCGTCAGGACTTGGGGCTGCTGGAGCGGCTGACGGTGTCGGGCAAGAACGGCCCGGTCATGATCAGCCAGGTGGCGCAGCTGGAACTGACCAGTGGCCCAGCGGTGATTGACCGCTACAACCGCTCCCGCAACATCACCTTCGAAGTGGAGCTGTCGGGCATGCCGCTGGGTGATGTGACGCAACAGGTGCAGGCGCTGCCTGCCATCAAGACCCTGCCCCCCGGCGTGAAGGTGGTGGAGGTGGGTGATGCCGAGGTGATGGGCGAACTGTTTGCCAGCTTTGGCCTTGCCATGCTGACCGGCGTGCTGTGCATCTACATCGTGCTGGTGCTGCTGTTCAAGGACTTTCTGCACCCTGCCACCATTCTGGCGGCGCTGCCGCTGTCATTGGGCGGTGCGTTTGTGGGGCTGCTGGTGGCGGACAAGAGCTTTTCCATGCCATCGCTCATCGGGCTCATCATGCTCATGGGCATTGCCACCAAGAACTCCATCTTGCTGGTGGAGTACGCCATCGTCGCTCGAAGGGGCAACGACGGGTCTGACGGCCACCCTGTTGTGGCCCCTATGCAGCGGTTTGACGCGCTGATGGACGCCTGCCACAAGCGGGCTCGCCCCATCATCATGACCACACTGGCCATGGGCGCGGGTATGCTGCCCATTGCGGTGGGTTGGGGGGCGGCGGATTCGTCGTTCCGCTCGCCCATGGCGGTGGCGGTGATCGGCGGGCTCATCACCTCCACCTTCCTGAGCCTTCTGGTCATTCCGGCGGTGTTCACGTACGTGGACGACGTGGCGCTGTGGGTCGGGCGTTTGTTCAAGCGCAAAACCTGACACGGGCCGCCACGCCTCCCCCAAATGGTGGATGGCGTGGCAGGCCGGTGGCACCTACCATCGTTGCTCTCACAGGGGTGAGCAGCACAGGCTGCCGAAACCCCGGTTTCAGCGGTTTGCCAGGGGGTGTCACATGTTCAGCAGTGAATTGTCGGGTTCGTCGTTCGGGGTATCGGGTTTTGGCGTGCAGGATGCCCTGCCCGGCAGTGGGCAACGCTCGAGGCACGGCGACGCCGGGTCTTTCTTTTTTCCGGGGCAGTTCGCTGCTCGGCCTGCTGTGACCTGCTTGGCCGATCTGGCGTCGGCACTCGGTGTTGCGACCGATGCCACACAACTGGCGCAGATCGCGGGCATTGACCTGCAGGCCCGGCTGGGCATCCAGGATCTGATCGGTGCAGCCGAGAGGCTGGGGCTGAAGGCTTACCTGGAGCGGCACCCGCCCGCCGCGCTGGCCCAACTGGCATTGCCCGTGCTGGTGTTCTTGTCCGATGGTACGCAGGGCATGCAGGTGGTGACGCACTCTGATGGTCGCTACGTGGTCATGCACAACCATTCATCGGTGATATCGACCAACAGCATGGTGCCCCTGGCCAACTTGTCGGGTGGCTGGACACAAGGCGGGCAAGGCTGGCTGCTGCGGCTGGAGCGTTGCCTGACAGCGACGCCTTTGCCTGTCACACTTGGCAGTCCTGCCGTAAATGGCGGGTGCTTTGTGCCTCTGCCTCCGCTGATCTGAGTTGCCTGATTGGCGAAAGTCGTTGAAAAACAAAGATTTTTTGGTTTTTTGCCGCTCAGTGCAGGTGAGGCGCTGACATGGCACGAAAATTGGAATCCAAGTCGCATCACACCATCCATCAAAGTGACCATGAACACCGAGTCCAAGTCCAGCAGTGCCCAACCCAATGCGGGTGGCGAGCCAGAAGAAATCCTGATTTCGCTTTACCAGTCCAGCCAAGCCATTTACGCCAAAGCGGTGCATGGCCTGTTCTCCAAATGGCGCTGGGCGGCGGTGTGGATCACGCAGATCGTGTTTTACGGTTTGCCTTGGCTGGAGTGGAACGCTCGCCAGGCCATCCTGTTTGACTTGGAAGCTCGCCGCTTCTACATCTTCGGTTTGGTGCTGTACCCGCAAGACTTCATTTACCTCACCGGTTTGCTGGTGATCGCGGCGCTGGCGCTGTTTTTGTTCACAGCGGTTGCAGGGCGGCTGTGGTGCGGTTATGCGTGTCCACAAACGGTGTACACCGAGATTTTCATGTGGATAGAGCACAAGGTCGAAGGTGACCGGGCAGCCCGCATGCGTCTGGACAAAGGCGATTTTTCGATGGCAAAACTCGCCCGCAAAGCCAGCAAACATGGGCTGTGGGGCGTGTTCGCGTTGTGGACCGGTTTCACGTTCGTGGGCTATTTCACCCCTATTCGTGAACTGACCGCACTGACACTCGCCGCATCCCTGGGGCCGTGGCAGACGTTCTGGGTGTTCTTTTATGGGTTTGCCACATATGGCAACGCCGGTTTCATGCGTGAACAGGTGTGCAAATACATGTGCCCTTACGCCCGTTTCCAGAGCGCCATGTTCGACAAAGACACGATGATCGTGACCTACGACGAAGCGCGTGGCGAACCCCGTGGTGCCCGTTCCAAAAAAGCCGATCCCAAAGCCCTGGGTCTGGGTTCATGCGTTGACTGTTCGCTGTGTGTGCAGGTGTGCCCCACGGGCATTGATATTCGCAAAGGCCTTCAGTACGAGTGCATCGGTTGCGGTGCGTGTATCGATGCCTGCGACGAAGTGATGGAAAAGGTGGGTTACCCCAAAGGGTTGGTGAAGTACTCCACACAAAACGGAATGGCCAATGGGTGGAGCACCGCTCAAATGGTCAAACGCGCGATGCGCCCACGTGTGCTGGTGTACACCGGCATCCTGGCTGCCATCTGCGTGGCATTGGGCATCAGCCTGTATATGCGTGTGCCTTTGAAGGTGGATGTCATCCGTGACCGTGGAGCGCTGGCCCGTCAGGTGGAGCAGGGCTTTATCGAGAACGTCTACCGACTGCAAATCATGAATGCCACAGAGTCTGTTCAGCGCTACGAGCTGACGGTTGAAGGCATGCCCGGTCTGAAATTGGTGTCTGAGCCTGAAATCGAGGTGCTGTCCACTGAGGTGCGCTCGATGGCGGTGCGCGTTCAGTTGCCACCAGGTGCCGCTCAACCGGGTTCCCACCCTGTGCAATTCAGCATCCGAAGCACAGGCGAGGGCAGCCACGGTGTGACCGAGAAAGCCGCTTTCATGGTCCCGCGCTGAACATTCCGGGGCGTGGTGACACGCCCTTGAATGGGCCGCTTCCCGTTCCCGACGGGCAGCGGCTTTTTTATTTCAGGGGAATGGTGATGTCAGGCCCCAGCGCCACTGCGGTCACGCTGTTTTCAGGGGAGCCTTCTATGACGCGGTCTGAGTAAGTCAGGTATACCAGCGTGTTGCGCTTGGCATCCACCATTCGCACGACGTTCAGGGTTTTGAACACCAGCGAAATGCGCTCTGAAAAGACGTCTTCCTGTGCTTTGAGGGGTTTGCCTTCAAAAGAAATCGGCCCGACCTGTCGGCAAGCGATAGAGGCTTCTGCTTTGTCTTCGGCCAGACCCAGGGTGCCTGAAATGCCACCTGTTTTCGCCCTGGACACATAACACGTCACCCCCTTGACCTTGGGGTCATCGTAAGCGTCCACCACAATCTTGTGATTGGCTCCGATGAATTTGAACACGGTGCTCACCTCTCCCACCTGCTCGGCAAACACCGGAGTGTTCAGTGTCAGACAGGTGCTGGCAGCGAGCAGCAGGGCGAGTGCGTTGGTTTGCATGGTGTGTCCGGCGTGTTTGGTTCAGAGTTTGAGGTGGTTGAGTTCTGCCCAACCTGTCCACATGATTTCAATGCCGATGCAAAGCAGGATGAACGCCACCAAACGCATCATGACGAGGGTGCCTACCTCGCCCAGGCGGGCAAGCAAGGTGGCTGCGTGTTTGTAGACCATATAAATCACCAGGGCGGTGATTGCGCTGCCCAGCACGGCCACAAAAGCCCCCACCACGTACAAGGCGGGCGTGGTGGGGGCTTTCGCTCCCAATGCAATCGCCGCCGCAATGGAACCTGGCCCGGTGGTGAGCGGGAAAGTGATGGGGAAAAAGCTGCGGCGAACAATGTCAGCTTCCGACAGTTCGGTGGCCTGGCTGTGCGCCACGGCTAGCCGCACAGAATCGTCGTCTTGGCTGTTGAGCATTCGCCAGCCGGCGGCCGCCACGAGCAAGCCACCGCCAATCCGCACAATGGGCAAAGAAATGCCAAAAATGTCCAGCACGTAGGTGCCCACCAGCATGGACACCACCAGCACAAACCAGCAATTGATGGCCACCTGCTTGGCCAGTCGCTGTGCCACCTGTGAGTCGCTCCCTGCCGTGGCGGTGAACACCGGTGCCCCGCTCAGTGGGTTGATGATCGGCAGCAAGGTCAGGGGAACAATGACCAAGGCCTTCAGGAAGGTGTAAATCAGTTCCAAGCGTTGCTTTCGGTCAGGGTCGGTAGGGGCGCGGCATCTTACACTTACCTCACAGGCAAACCGATTTGGTTTTGCCGTCTCACAGATGCGGAGGAACTCGCCATGGGTTGGTTTGACAAATGGTTCGGCGCAGGCCCGTCTGCCGCGCCAGTGGCTGCTCAGGAGCCAGGCAAGCAGTCCAGCATGACTCTGGAGGAGCGGATGGCTTTTCGCCGGCAGATGGTGCAGGATGCCGTGCGCGACGTCATGGTCAACCATGGCTTGCTCTCGCCGGGTTACAGGGTCAGCGTGGCGCGTCTTGACACGCGCGGTCACCAGTTTGCTGTGATGGTCGACATGCTTCCAATGGCGGCAGGGAGGCATGTGGATTCGCAAGGTGAGCTCCATGCCATGGAAGCACGCATCGGCCTCAACGCCATGCGTCGCTACAAAATCAAGGTCACGGGGGTTTATTGGCGGCTTGTTCAGGAGCAGGCGGAACCTGCCCCCGTTCCTGCTGCCTTGCCTGAAGACTCAGCCGCACCACCAGCAGCCGTCGCGTCATCTGCGTTGTCAGCGCCACCCCAGGCGGTGGGGAAACCGATTTTCCAACGGCGAAAAACAGACCATCCCAAAGAAGACGGGTTTCCTGACACGTTGGTGGAGGCTCCCCCCTCTGAGGACGATGACGTGAGTGCGGAAGAATTGGCCGCTTTCGAGCGCGCCTTGCGCGAGGGGCAATCACCGCAGTCGGTCAGCTTGGGTCGGAGAACCTACGAAACAGACTTTGGGCCCTTGATCTGAAGATCGGGCAGTTGTTTCAGGCCTGGTACGACTTGGGGCTGGGCCCGCGTGCAGCGGTGCTAAAACCAGATTTGGTGCCATAAGAGCCCACTGCGCGCTCGGGCAGCAGCGTGGCCAGGGCGCGTTCTGCGGAAGCGCCTTGCTGGAGAAGGGTTTGTTTCAGTACCGACAGGCGGTGCGTGATCACATTGGCCGTCGATTGGTCTTCAGTCGACGACCAATCGTCTTTTTCTGGGGAACGGGTACGCGCGAGCATGGTTTGCTGCAGCAATTCGCACTTGGCTTGCACCTCGTCGGGTGCTTGAGCCAGCAAAGCTGCCTCAATACCGTCTAGCAGCGCTGAAAGGTCAGCCAAAAAAGCAGAAGGCGTGGTCACAATGCCACGCCCCTGTTCCGGAAACGGCTGGTGTTTGAGCTGAGGATCCGAACCGATCTGTTCATGCGCCCATCAGCGACGCGATGCACTGAGCATTTCGCTGGCGTTGGAAAGGAGCTTGTCGGCTATGGCCTCGGCGTTGACCTGAAAGCTGCCATTTGCGATGGCGGCTTTGATGGATTCGACTTTGCCGCTGTCAAATGTGTCAGTGCTTGCGCCCTGTATACCCAGCGTTTGGCTCTGGGGGGACAGCGTCACAGTCACGCCGTTGGCTGCAGGAGAGCCTGTGCCTTGAGACTTGCCAACAGACCGACCACCACCCGTTGCCGTTGTGGCTGGGCGTTCCGCAGGTTTGGCCGCACCGGCAGCAGCTGCACCGGTTTGGATTTCGGACATCAGATCAAGTTTCATGGCGCTCTCCGGTCCCAAAAAAGGACTTTGTGGAAAGACTATCGGCGGTGGTTTGCCGGACTTTAACCTTTTTTTGGTTTTTTGATGGGCCGTGTTGGATGGGTGCCGCCCATTCGGTTGCACCGGGCGATCATGCGGGCGCGGCTTCAGAGCATGATTTCGACCACGCCTTGTTTGTTCACCGGGCCGGAAACCACTTTGCCGTTGGCCAGTTTGACCCTTGCGGGTTGTCCGATCTGTCCGCTGGTGAGGGCCTGACCGGTCGCAGACATTTCAAAGCCAACACCTGCAGTGGAAACCCTGACCTGACTGCCCACGGCAAAAACCTGCGGAGCACGGATGGCATTCTGTCGCAGAGCCTGACCGGGCAGTAGCGTGAACGCCGCTTGCATGCCCACCCAGTGTTCAGGCAATGCCACGATGGGCGAGCGGTTGTCAGCCCAATCCACCTCGGCAACCAACTCTGCATCGTCTGCTGTCAGAACGGTATTGGCTGCCACGCTTTTCTTCAGCACCCAGGCAGGCCCCCACGCTTTGACGGTAACGGGCAAAAATACGTTCCAGGCCACGGGCCCCTCCAGGCACTTGAGGCCCACGCGTGACCGGCCCCACAGTTGGGTTCCCTTGGGCAGGTAAGGCTCAATGCGGGCGCAGGGCGCCAGCTGCAATCGGGGGTCAAGTCGCCCAATCTGAATGTCAGGCCGCAGGGGTTGTGGCCCTTGGCTGGACATTTGGCCGTCCAGCGCCTGGTTGATCCACTGTCCTGCAAAGTGACCCAGGTCGTCGGAGCTCTGGGCGGTTGCCGTGCCAAAGACGCTGAGACAAGCGATAGAGCATGCCAGCAGCTTCAACGTATGGCGGGGTGTGGTGGGTGACATGGCTGCTCCTGACAGTGCTTTTTGAACCCCGTGACTGTAGGTTTGCCGGAGCCGGTTTGGGGCGAGATATGGCGGGTTTTCCGGGCGCTTTTCAATGGATCGAAAAGTCTCAAGATTTCCATAATTCGTCCACCACAGGGTTCAGGCGCTGCCCTCTGGAGCCACATCCGCCATGCCAACGCCGACCACAGGAGCCCCACATGCTTGAACAGCTCACCAGCAGACTGGACACGTTTTCCAGCTCGCTGCAGTTGCGGTCGGCTCGCCAGCAGGTGTTGGCCAGCAACATCGCCAACGTTGACACCCCTGGTTACGTCGCCCGTGACATCGACTTTGGTGCCGCTTTGCAAAACGCCATGTCTGGCCAGACCGGCTTGACCCTTGGTCAGTCCAACAGTCGCCACTTGGCTGTGACCAGCACGGACGGCCTGATTGGCAGCCCATTGGCCTACACCGTGCAAACCCAACCCAGCCTCGACGGCAACAGCGTTGACCTGGACCAACAGCGTGCCAATTTCACCGACAACGCGATTCGCTATGAATCGACGCTGCGCTTCATCAACGGGCATGTGAAAACCATGCTCAGTGCCATCACCGGTCAGTGAGCCGATTGAGCACACAGGAGACACACCATGTCCATGTTCAACATCCTCGGGGTTTCAGGCAGCGCGGTCAGCGCGCAAGCCCAGCGCCTGAACGTGGTGGCCAGCAACCTGGCCAACGCTGACGCTGTGGCTGGTCCGGACGGCAAGGCCTACAAGGCGCGTCAGGTACTGTTCCAGACCCTGCCGGGCAATGACCCGGGTACTGCCGGTGTCAAGGTGCGCCAGATATCGGAGAGCGATGCTCCCGCCCGCCGCACCCATGAACCGCACCACCCGAGCGCCGATGCGGAAGGTTATGTGACCCACTCCAACGTGAACCCGGTGGAAGAAATGGTCAACATGATTTCGGCCAGTCGCTCGTACCAGAACAACGTGGAGGTGATGAACACCGCCAAGTCGTTGATGCTGAAAACCCTGCAAATGGGCCAGTGAGTCCTCTATTGCATTGAACCAAGGACAACACCATGTTTGCCAACGCACTTACCTCGTCCCAGATCGATGCTTACAACGCATCAGGCACTGCCACGGCGAAGAGCGCCGACCCGCAGGCCGAACAAGACAAGTTCATGAAGATGCTGGTAGCGCAACTGAACAACCAGGATCCATTGAACCCGATGGACAACGCACAGATGACCAGTCAGATGGCTCAAATCAACACGGTCAGCGGCATCCAGCAGCTGAACAAAACCATGAGCGACATGGCCACCCAGTTCGGCAGCTTGCAGGCCATGCAGGGGGTCTCCCTGATTGGGCGCACGGCGCTTGTCGAAGGCACGACCCCAGTGGTGCAGGAAGAAAAGGCGTACGGCGGTTTCGAATTGCCCAGCAAAGCCGACAACGTCGAAGTGACCGTTCTGGGCAAAGCCGGTCAGGTTCTGGGCACCGCAAAACTCGGCGCAATGGAGGCCGGACAGCAGTTTTTCGAGGTTCCTCTTGTCGGCGTGGACCCCGCTGCCGTCGGTAGCTTCGCTGTTGCTGCCAAAGCGGGGCCGTCTGCCGTGGCCGCCAAAACCATCAGCTTGATGCCCATCGCTGCCGTGAGCATGCAAAACGGAGCTTTGAAGCTGACGGGCAGCGATGGAAGCAGCTTTGGTTACGACAAGGTGCTGGGCTACCGCTGAACTGCGTCCCTATCCCCCAGCACACCACCCCATACACATTCCCAGAACCGGCCTCTCTGGCTTGAACGCATCGGCCAAAAACCTCGACGTGATCGGTCACAACATCGCCAATGCCAACACCACCGGCATGAAAGCCGGGCGGGCGGAATTTGCCGAGTTGTATGCGAGCTCTCTGGGCGCGGCAGGCGGCAGCAACGGGGGCATTGGCGTGAGCGTGGCCACCGTGTCCCAGCAGTTTTCGCAGGGCAACATCAAAAACACAGGTAACAGCTTGGACATGGCAGTCAACGGGGACGGCTTTTTCAAGGTGGCGCTGACCGATGGATCCACTGCCTACACTCGCAACGGTGAATTCAAGCTGGACTCAGAGGGATTCATCGTGACCAACGCCGGTGCCAAGTTGCACGGGTACACGCCCGATGTGCCGGGTGGCGTGATCGTGACGGGAGCCACCAAGCCGCTGCAATTGCCCACGGGAGGCTTGATCGAGGCGCAACCCACCACCGTCATCACCGCAACCGCCAACTTGGATTCATCTGCTCCGGTGCTGACCGAAATCATTCCTCCCGCCACAGTGGCGACACCCATTCCCCTGCCTACTCCGTCGACAACGCCGTCAGCCGCCACGTTGATTCGGGACGAACACAAAAAATACGGCACCACCGTCAACGCCTACGACGAGTTGGGCAACGCCGTTCCTGTGACCATGTATTACGTCAAAACCGGCCCCAACGAGTGGGAGCAACTGGTGAGCCTTGACGGCAAAAACGCTGCTTTCGGGCAGACGATCGAGTTCAACGCTGCCGACGAAACCCCTGCGCCTGCACCGCCCGCCGTGCCGTTCAAGGCCGGATACCCCGTCAATGGTTACGCACCCCTGTCCATCACTATTCCGGCTGCCACGGCACCGGCCGTGGCACCTACGGCAGATATGACGCTGGAAATCCAGTACGGCAACGGGCCTGATGCATGGACGCTGTCCCAGTTTGGTTCGGGCTTTTCAGTGTTTGACGTTAACCAGGACGGCTATTCAGCCGGTGAACTGACCTCGATCAGCACCAGTGAAGACGGCATCGTGTCGGCCCGTTACTCCAACGGCACAACCCAGGAGGTCGGGCAGATCGCCTTGTCACGGTTCCGCAACGTACAGGGACTGAACCCTATCAACGGCGGTTATTGGGGAGAGACATCCGAATCGGGGAACCCAATCGAAGGTCAACCCCAGACAGGCCGGTTCGGGCAGGTAAGGGAAAGTTCTCTGGAAGAATCCAACGTAGACCTCACAGCCGAACTCGTGAACATGATCGTGGCGCAGCGTTCCTACCAGGCCAACGCCCAGACCATCAAGACCCAAGACCAGGTGTTGACCACGTTGGTCAACCTGCGCTGATCTGCCAGGCAAACGTTCAAGCGAAGGGCTGAAGCACCATGGACCACATCATTTACACCGCCGCATCGGGTGCGAACGCGGCCATGGCACGCCAGCATGCGCTTTCGCACAACCTGGCCAACGTGTCCACGCCCGGTTTTCGGGCCGAGTTGTCTACCCACCGCTCGGTGCCCTTGAATGGCTCCGGGGCTGCCACCCGCGTGTTTGCCCTTGACGCCACCGCTGGCCATCTCGACAAGGCTGGCCCCATCACCCAAACCGGGCGCAATCTGGACGTGGCCGCACGCGACAACGCCTACTTTGCTCTGCAGGCGCTAGACGGCACCGAGGCCTACACCCGTGCCGGTGCGCTGGAAGTGCGCCAGGATGGAACACTGGTCAACCCCCAAGGTCTTCCCATGCTCGACGCAGGCGGTGCTCCCATTGCCGTGCCTGAGCGGGCCAAAGTGCAAATCGGGGCTGACGGCACCGTGTCGGCCAAGGTGGGCAACGAGCCTGTGACCGTGGTGGGCCGATTGAAAATGGTCACGCCCACGCCCGAGCAGCGCCTCCAGCGCGGGGACGACGGTTACTTTCGCGGCGCAGCGGGCGAACCCCTGGCTGCTGACCCCAACGCCCGTTTGCAAGACGCCGCATTGGAGGGGTCCAACGTGAACCCCATCGAAGCCATGGTGGGAATGATCCAGGTCGCCCGCCAGTTTGAGCAGCAGATGAAGTTGCTGCAAACCGCCGAAAAGAATGACCAGACCGCCAGCCAATTGCTGGGCATGAACTGATAGCTGAAAGAGAGTCGCACCATGATCAACTCACTCTGGGTCGCCAAAACAGGTATGCAAGCCCAGCAAACCCAGCTGGACGTGATTTCCCATAACCTGGCCAACGTGTCCACCAGCGGTTTCAAGCGCGGCACGGCCGTGTTTGAAGACCTGATCTACCAAAACCTGCGCCAGGTGGGCGCGGCCAGCACTGAGCAAACCGAGTTGCCCACAGGCCTGCAACTGGGCCTGGGCGTGCGCACCGTGGCTACCAGCCGCAACTACAGCCAAGGCAATTTGCAGCAAAGCGGAAACAACCTGGACCTGGCAGTGAATGGCGACGGCTTCTTCCAGATCCAGCAGGCCGATGGCACCATTGGCTACACCCGTGACGGTGCGTTCCAGGTGAACTCCCAGGGGCAAATGGTCACTTCCGGGGGTTATCTGCTGGCGGGTGGCATCACCATTCCGGCCGATGCGCGCAGCGTCACCATCAACAACCAAGGCCAGGTGAGTGTGGTGCAGGGCACCAGCGCAGCGCCTACCGTGGTGGGCCAGATCGAACTGGCCAGCTTCATCAACCCGGCCGGGTTGGAAGCACGCGGCCAAAACCTGTTCACCGAAACCGCTGCGTCGGGCAACCCCATCACAGGGGCACCCGGTACCAACGGCATGGGGCCAGTGATGCAGGGCTATCTGGAAACCTCCAACGTGAACGTGGTGCAGGAACTGGTGACCATGATCCAGACGCAGCGCGCTTACGAGATGAATTCCAAAGCCATCCAGACCTCGGACCAGATGCTGGCCAAACTGGGACAGCTTTGATTTTTAAACATTTTTGACCTCTACCGCTTGATGGTGTTGAAATGTCAGCTACACAATTAAACCCTCTTTTTCACGTGGCTCGGTGGGCTGGGTGGGGCGCAGCAGTGCTCTCGCTCAGCGCGTGTGTGTCGTTGCAGCAGGTGCCCGAGGTCGATGTGGCCGAGCCTCCGCCCATCGACTGGCGCAAACAGAGCCAGCAGGCGGCAGCGGCCCGCCCAGCCACGGGCAGCCTGTTCCAGGCCGCGAGTTACCGCCCCGGTTTTGAGGACCCCCGCGCGCGCATGGTGGGCGACAGCCTGACCATACAAATTGTGGAGTCGGTCACTGCCACGCAAAAATCCACCTCCAACGTGAGCAAAACCGGTGCGGTTGACAGCTCTATCACTTCGCTGCCTTTGCTCGGGGCGGGCAGCAGCATTCTCGGTAAGCTTGGGGCGGGCGCGGAGAGCAGCAACACGTTTGCCGGCACGGGCGACACGGCCAACAACCAAACTTTCACGGGCACCATCACCGGCACCGTCATGGAGGTGCTGCCCAACGGCCACCTGGTGGTGGTAGGCGAAAAACAAATTGGCGTGAACCACAACGTGGACGTGCTGCGCTTCTCGGGTGTGGTGGACCCCCGCCATGTGCGCCCCGGCAATGTGGTGGCATCCACCCAAGTGGCCAATGCCCGCATCCAGTCGCGCGGCCGAGGACAGCAGGCGGAAGCACAGCAAATAGGCTGGCTTTCACGGTTCTTTTTAAACGTTCTGCCGTTTTAGTTATCGGCAAACTTGTCGAACAGGCTGTTGCACCCCGTGCACGGCGCTGTGAACGACAAGGAGTGCCGATATGTTTTCATCCTCAACCTCTCAGCCAGCCCGCGGCCCAGTGCCCCGGCTGGCTTTGTTGCGCGCATCCACCGCCAGAGCGGTTGGGTGGGTGATGGCACTCGGCGCGCTCGCCTGTCTGGCTTTGCCAGTACACGCTCAGGCCACACGCCTGAAGGAAGTGGCCGCCGTACAGGGCGTGCGCACCAACCAGCTGACTGGCTACGGTTTGGTGGTGGGCCTCGACGGCACAGGCGACCAAACCACCCAAATGCCCTACACATCGCAGGCCATGACCAACTACCTGCAGCAGTTGGGCATCACGCTGCCTGCGGGCATCAACCCTCAGTTGAAAAACGTGGCGGCGGTGCTGGTCACAGCACAGTTGCCTGCTTTTGCTCAGCCGGGCCAACTGGTGGATGTCAGCGTGGCCAGCATTGGCAACTCCAAGTCGCTGCGCGGTGGCACGCTCATCACCACGCCGCTCAAGGGTGTGGACGGTGAAATCTACGCCCTGGCCCAGGGCAGCCTGATCGTCGGCGGCGCCGGTGCCTCGGGCGGCGGCAGCAAAGTGCAAATCAACCACCTCAGCGCGGGTCGCGTACCCGGTGGTGCGCAGGTGGAACGCACCGTGCCCACGCCGCTGCAAACCGGTGACAGCATCACCCTGGGCCTGAACAGTGCCGACTTTGCCACCGCCAGCCGTGTGGCCCAGGCCATCAACACAGCCAAAGGCCCCGGCGTGGCCCAGGCACTGGACGGTCGCACCGTGCAGGTGCGTGCGCCGCAAGATCCCAGCCAGCGGGTGTCCTTTCTGGCCGATCTGGAAGATTTGAAAATCGAGGCCACCGTGCCCATGGCCCGAGTGATTGTCAACGCCCGCACCGGCTCCATCGTGCTCAATCAGGCAGTCACCCTCAGCCCGGTGGCAGTGGCGCACGGCAGCTTGTCGGTCAGCATCAGCTCGACTCCCGTCATCAGCCAGCCCAATGCGTTTGCGGGTGGCCAGACCGTGGTAACGGAAAAAACCGACATCAAAATTCAGCAGGAACCTGGCGCACTCATCCAGATGCAGGCCGGAGCCCAGCTGGCCGATGTGGTGAAAGCGCTGAACGCGCTGGGCGCCACGCCGCAAGACCTGTTGGCGATTTTGCAAGCCATCAAGGCCGCAGGCGCGCTCAACGCCGAGTTGGAGGTGATCTGACATGAGCACTGTCAACAGCCTGGGCGGGCTCAACGCCCTCATGCCCCAAAGCCCTGCCGTGTCGTCCAATGCGCTGGCCATCGATGGCTCATCGCTCAATGCGTTGAAATTCAAGGCCGGTCAGGATGGCAAATCTGCGATCAAGGAGGCGGCCAAGCAGTTCGAATCGCTGTTCATGCGCGAGCTGATCAAAAGCATGCGAGAGGCCACCACCAAATCGGGCCTGATGGACGGTGACGCGGGCGAAGACATGGCCACTGACATGCTCGACCAGCAAATGGCCGTGCAAATGACCGGCCTGCCCGGCGGCTTGAGCGAAGCCATCGAGCGTCAGTTGGCCCTGCAAATGGGCAATGGCGCAAAAGCCACCGACGGTGCACAGGGCGCCAGCGCTGCACGCGTGTCGCAGGCTCAGCAAGCTTATGGTCAGAGCAGCACCGCAGCGGTGACGCCCACCGCCAGCCAGACCGCGTTTGTGGCCCGCCACGGTCAGGCTGCCACACGTGTGGCCAGCGAGGTGGGCATTCCGGCCAGCTTCATGCTGGGCCAGGCCGGGCACGAAACCGGTTGGGGCCGAGGCGAAATCAAAAACGCCGACGGCAGCAACAGCTTCAACCTGTGGCTGGAAGGGCAAAGTGGCCGAAGTCACCACCACCGAATACGTGAACGGCGAGGCCCAGAAGGTCACGGCCAAGTTCCGCGCCTACGACAGTTACGAAGACTCCTTCCGCGATTACGCGCGCCTGGTGTCCACCAGCCCACGTTACCAGGGCGCCATGCAAAACCTGGGCTCCGCCCAAGCTTTTGCCAGTCAGTTGCAAAAGGCCGGTTATGCCACCGACCCGCAGTACGCCGCCAAACTGAGTCGCGCCATCAACACCACGCTGACCCTCCAGCGTTTCAACCAGGCTTGATGCCGGGAGCACGCTATGAGCCTCAACGTTGCCGCCCGCGCACTCACCACCAACCAGTCTGTGTTGCAGGTCATTGGCCACAACATTGCCAATGCCAACACGGTGGGTTATTCACGCCAGAATGTGTCGCTCAGCGCGGTCGAAGGCCAACAGTCGGGCGGCGGCTTCTATGGCAAAGGTGTTCAGATCGAATCGGTTGCCCGTTCGTACGACGCCTTTCTGACCCGCCAGGCCAACACCACGCAAACCGTGGCATCGGCGGACGCCTTGCGATTTGAAAAGCTGCAGCAAGTGGAGAGCCTGTTCCCGCTGGGTGCGGGCAGTCTGGGGGCCATGCTCAACACCGCGCTCAATGCCTGGGTGGACGTGCAGGCCTCGCCTGCCGACTCCACGGCACGGCAGGTGGTCATTGACCGTGCCGACGAACTGGCCGCCCGCATCAAGGACACGGCCACGCGCCTGAACGAAGTCGCTGAAACGGCCAAGCTGCAGTCCAAGGAGGTGATCAACCAGATCAACCTCAAAGCCGAGCAAATTGCCAACTTGAACGACAAAATCGGCCGCGTGATCGGCAGCGGTGCGCCACCAAATGACCTGCTGGACCAACGCGACCAACTCATTGCCGAGCTGAGCCAAAAGGTTCAGGTCACCACCATCGGTGCCAGCGACGGCACCGTGACGGTGTTTGTGGCCAGCAGCTATCCCCTGGTGCTGGGCAGCAAAGCCGCCAAACTGAAACTGGAGCGTGACGAACTGGATCCCGACCATCGCCAAACTGTCAACTTTGTGCAGGGCAACTCGGCATCTGAGATTCCGGATGATTTTCTGGTGGGCGGCGAACTCAAAGGCCTGCAGTCTTTCATCAACCAAGACATGCCCAACACTCAGGCAGAACTCGGTCGCATGGCGCTGGCGCTGGCTGTTGGTGTCAACAACCAGCACAACAGTGGTTTGAATCAAAGCGGCGCGTCAGGTGGGGATTTTTTCACCTACACGTTGAGTGCTGTGCCTGACAGCAGCCCGCCTGGTCTCTCCATCTCAGTGTCAGACCACACTGCGCTGGCCGCTAGCGACTACGAAGTGACGTTCAACACAGCCACGACGGCCACGGTCAAACGGCTGAGTGACGGAGTGAGTTTTGCGTCAGCCGGCTTGCCGCTCACCTTTGATGGACTGACGATCGACCAGACGGCAGGAGCTACGGTGGGTAGCAAGTTTTTGCTGAGACCCGCAGCCGATGCAGCGCGGACGCTGGATGTGGCGATCAGCCGCCCTGCCGATCTGGCTGTGGCCAGCACAGTGGGTATCACCGCCGGTGCGGGCAACAGCGCAGGCTTGAGCATTGAGTCCGTCAATCAGACGAGCACACCTGGCGGGGCTTTGCCCATTGCCATCGCATTCAACGCGTCCGGGCAGATCTCTTTGGGTGGGGGGCCTTTTCAGGTGTTCACACCTGGCAAGCCCATGACGGTCAACGGCTATTCAGTGACGCTGCGTGGTACCCCAGCAGCCACCGATACTTTCACCATCGACACCTTGCCCGCCAACGCCGTGCGTTTCAATGCCGGCAACGCCCAAGCCATGTTGGCCTTGCGAGATGCGGTCACGTTTGACGCCAGCACGACGCTGTCTGATGGGTACGTCTCTGTTTTTTCAGCTGTGGCCTCCCGTTTGAGTGAGTCCAAATTCTCAGCCGAGTTTTCCCAGTCACAGGCGGCATCCGCCGAAACACAGCGTGCCAACCAGGCCGGCGTCAACTTGGACGAAGAAGCAGCCAAACTCATTCAGTACCAGCAGGCCTATCAGGCCTCTGCGAAATACATGGGCACAGTGCAAAGCCTGTTTGACACACTGATGTCGGCGTTCAGGTAATCCACCACTGACATGCCACGCATTCCCGCCTTCAGGAGCCAGCCATGAGCCTTTACCGCGTCTCCACCCTCAATACGTTTGACAACGCACGACTCAATATTCAGCAGCGCCAAAGTCAACTGGGCGTCTCACAGGAACAACTGAGTTCCGGCAAGCGGGTGGCCAAAGCCAGCGATGATGCCGTGGCCGCAACGCTGTCCGAGCGCACACAGAACCGACTGAGGCGAACCGAAGCCGACTTGCGGGGGCTTGAGGCCTCCCGTCGTTCGCTGGCGCAGGCCGAAAGCACCCTGGGAACCGTCTCTGAGCTCTATGCTCGGGTAAAAGAATTGGTGGTACAGGCTGGCAACGGTGTATTGAACGCCAGCGACAAAGCGTCGATTGCCAATGAGCTTTCCGGCATCCGCGAGCAGCTGGTGGGTTTTTCCAACCAGAAGGACACCGCTGGCAGTCCACTGTTTGCCGGTTTGGGTCCTCTGAATACACAAGGTGATGCTTTCGTTGAGGTGTTGTCGGCACCAGTAGCCACGTCGTATGGGCCAGATGGCAGGGCGGTCAACTGGGACGCTTTGGATGGTCAGTACGCCGCTACGCCCACTTCGCTGCCTCGCAGCATTGATGGATCGCTGGTGTTCGGTGACAACGGTGCCAATATTTGGGAAACCTTGGATCGCGCCATCGGTGCGCTGGAGAGCAACCTGACCGGTGCTGCGCTGACCACCGAACTTGACCAAGTGCATGCCGAGCTGGCTGTGCGTGAGGACAGCCTGCTCGCGGCCAGAGGCAAGCTCGGCGACTGGCTCAACCGCGCCGACAACATGGAGCTCCTGTTTGAAGACCGTTCGGTGGCCTATGAGAAAGAAAATTCCGAACTGACCGATGTGGATATGCTGAAAGCCGTGACCGATTTCCAGATGAATCAAACCGCCTACCAAGCTGCCAGAAAATGTCCATGTTCGACTATTTGAGGTAATGTTGGTGCATGTTGCACTCGCTCCTTGACAACATCGCTCTGGCCTATGAACCCG
Organism: Hydrogenophaga sp.; assembly: GCA_020048405.1. GTDB lineage: Bacteria > Pseudomonadota > Gammaproteobacteria > Burkholderiales > Burkholderiaceae_C > UBA2334. Next base: position 21,696 of record JAIFMP010000051.1, on the reverse strand, counting down.
TTTGGGACAAGGGCCGCCGCATTTGCGCTACGCGGCTCACCGTGCACGCGGCTGAACCCAAAAAAGTCGATGTCACGCAGCTGCTGACCTTTGTCATCGACGGGCTCCCGCCCGATGCCCCCCCCATCTTGCTCAATCCTGTGGCACCTGCATTGCTGGTGGCCATGCTGAAGCAGGCGCCGGTGCGCAACACCTGGCTCGAAGTGCCCGAGTTCATCTGGGCCAAGCCCGAGGCCCTGGAGTTGCTGCTCCACGCACGCCGGTTTGGTCATCAGTTGCTGTGGCGAGGTGAACTGTCCCGGTTTGCCCCTTACACCAAAAAGTTCCAGGGCTTGCGCGGCGTGCTTGACGTGTCGGCCGAAGATGCCTTGCTGGCGCTGCGTTCTGCACCGCAAGGGGGCGAGTTTTCTGCAGCGGGTGCTGCCGAGCGGGTGGAAAGCCCCATCCTGGCGGGGAATCTGTATACCGGCGTGGCAAGCCGCGCAGTGGCCGACCATGCGCTGGACAAACGCCAGGCCTGGGGTGTGGTGGGCTGGCCCACAGAAGAGCTGCTGAGTGAAAACGAACGGCAGCCCGTGCCGATGGACCAGCGGGTCATGGTTCAGATCATGCAGGCGCTGGATGCTGAGGTGCCCATTCAGCAGGTGGGCCGCTTGCTGGTGCAAGACCCTGTCATCGTCTATCGCCTGTTGCGCATGGTCAATTCCGCCGCGTTCGGTCTGACCCACGAGGTGGAGTCCATCCGCCACGCGCTGATGATGCTTGGCTACGACAAACTCAGGGCATGGCTGCGCAGCGCCTACGGGGGAGCCAGCAGTGACCGCTCTTTGCACCCGGTGCGCCATGCGATGCTGATGCGCTCGCGCCTGATGCGTTTGTTGCTCGACCCCAATTCCGACGAAGAACTCAAAGGCGAGGTGCAACTCACCGGGGTGTTTGCCCAGCTCGACCGACTGATTCGGGAACCCTTGGCCGAGCTGTTGCACCAGTTGCCAGTGCCGGGGCGAATTTTTTCCACGCTGGTGCGGCACGATGGCCCCTACGTGGCCTACCTCGACGTGGCCAACGCCGCCGCAGACCCAACCCGTGTGGCAGACATGCCCGCCATCTGCGAACGCAGTGGTTTTGCCATGGAAGAGGTCAATACCGCCATCCTGGAGCTGCTGGCCACCGCCCGTGAGCCCACCGATCAGAGTTTTGCGCCTGTGGCTGGCCGATCCAAGCGCCTGGCTTGAGCTTCTCTTTGCGCTGATTCTTCTTTTTCGTCATGCACACCACTGCACTGGTTTTGTTTTCGGGTGGGCAGGATTCCACCACCTGCCTGGCCCACGCACTGTCGCGTTTTGAACGGGTTGAAACCGTGGGCTTTGACTACGGCCAACGCCACCATGTGGAAATGACCGCTCGCCTCACGGTGCTCGCCGAATTGCGCCAGCAGTTTCCCGCCTGGGCCCCCAAGCTGGGCGACGACCACGTGCTCGACCTCGCCGTGCTGGGCCAGGTCAGCGAAACCTCGCTCACCCGCGACATGGCGTTTCAGATGGAAAGCACAGGCTTGCCCAACACCTTTGTGCCGGGGCGCAACCTGCTTTTCCTGACGCTGGCCGCCGCGTTGGCCTACCGCCGAGGACTGCAGGTGATCGTGACGGGCGTGTGCGAAACCGATTTTTCAGGCTACCCCGACTGCCGTGACGACACCATGAAGGCCATGCAGCTCGCTCTCTCGTTGGGCATGGACAAAAGGTATCTGATCGACACCCCGCTCATGTGGATCGACAAAGCCGCCACCTGGCACCTGGCCCATGACCTGGGCGAACGTGCTCACCCCGGCGGAGGCGCGCAGTTGGTGGATCTGATCACCGAACACACCCACACCTGCTACGCCGGTGACCGCACGCACCGACACGCCTGGGGCTACGGCTGTGGCGCATGCCCGGCATGCGAGCTGCGGGCCAAAGGGCACACGGTTTACCGGGGCGCACCCATTTGCACGTAACTGTGGTGGAACGCCGCCACGCCAGGGCGGTGTGCGATCGACACCATGCCACCGTTTTCGGCTGCCACCAGGGCTTGCAGCCGCTGATACAGCGCCTCTTCTGCTGGCGCATCCAGCGCGCTGGTGGCTTCGTCCAGGAACAGCCATCTGGGTTTTTTCAGCAGGACGCGGGCAATGGCCAAGCGTTGCTGTTCACCCCCTGACAGCGTTTGGCCCCACGCGCCCTCTTCATCCAGGCGCCCTGCCAGGTGGGGCAGCAGTGCGTCCGTGAGCGCGGCCTCCAGCGCGGCATCGGTGTAGTGCGTGGCCGATGCCTCGCGCAACGGCCCATTGGGGAAATAGGGGCGCTGCGGCAAAAACAGCGTGCGCCCCGGGTGGTCTGCCGGGCGCTGTATGTGCCCGGTCACCCAGGGCCAAATGCCTGCCATGGCCCGAAACAGCGTGGACTTGCCTGTGCCCGATGCACCGCGCACCTGCACCGTTTCCCCGGCGTGAACGCTGAACACAGCGGGTGGGGCCAGCGCCTGCCCGCCGGGGAGTGCCAGGGCCAGGCCATCGGCCTGCCAATGATCAGCCACATGCGTTGCTTCAACGGGTATAGTGGACTTTTCAATACTGTTAAGCGACAGGGCCTTGAAACTGTCTTCAAATGAAGTCAGGCGGTCGGTGGTGGCGCGCCAGGTCGCCAGTGCTGCGTAGTTGTCCACAAACCACGACAGGGAATCTTGCACCCGGCTGAACGCCGATGCGATCTGCATCAATTCACCCAACTGGATGGCCCCGCTGAAAAACCGGGGCGCGGCCACAATGAATGGAAACACCACGGCAGCTTGACCAAAGCTCACGGTAAACCACGTGAGTTTTTTCTGCGCCTTCATCAGCGCCAGTGTGTTGGCCAACACCAGACTGAATCGGGCACCCAGGCGTTGGTTCTCCACCCCTTCTCCGCGATCGAGTGCGATGGACTCGCTGTACTCGCGCACCCGGATCAGGTGGTGGCGGAAGTCGGCTTCGCGCTTTTGCTGCTCAAAGTTCAGTCCCATCAGCGGGCGGCCAATGTAATGGCTGAGCACGCTGCCCACCGCGCAATACACCACCGCAGCCCACACCATGAAGCCAGGGATCTCCCAGGATTGCCCCCCAGCCTCAAAACCGAATGCACCTGACAACCCCCACAAAATGCCCACAAAACTGACCAGCGTGACCACCGCGTTTAGCAGCCCCATGGTCAGTGACACCGTGTAGCTGGTGAACTGGTTCAAGTCGTCCGCAATGCGCTGGTCGGGGTTGTCGGGCAAGGCCTTGCCGTTGTTTTGGTAACGGCCCAACTCCATGCGGTAGAACGCATGCCCGGCGAGCCAGCGGTCCAGCATGTGGGTGGTCATCCACGCGCGCCAGCGCATTTCCAGCAACTGTGTCAGGTACAGCTTGTAGACGGCGATGACGATGTAGCCGAAGGCCAGGTAGGTGAAGCGGCCCAGCTGCGTCCAGAACACGCCCTGGTCCTTGTTTTGCAGCGCATCGTAAAACAGCCGGTTCCAGTCGTTGATTTGCACCAGCATGAACACGGTGCCCAGGTTCAGCGCCACGATGGTGGCCAACAGCCCCCGGGCCTGCCATTTCTGGTCGGAGTTGAAGTAGGGCGCGGCAAGCGCCCACACGCGGCGGGCGAGGGTGAAAGCGAGCGCCTTGCTTCGGGCTTCGGGTGCGTTGGTTGCTGTGGACATGCGCGGGTATGGGTTTGTTTGCTGCATGGTAGCCGCAGACATACGATGAATTGGGAGGCATCTGGCATCCACCAAACGCTTTAGCCTACCTGCGGGAAGCCTAGACTTGAGACACCGATGACTTTTGCGGGCTTGGACAACATGAAACGATTTTTTTCACACCTGATTTGGTCGGTGGCGTGCGCCACTTTGGTCGCATGCGGCGGGGGCGTTGACAAAGGTGGCAGTACCGTGGTCACGCCCACGCCCGTTCCTGAACCGGTACCAGTTGTGCTGACCAGCCTGACCGTGTCGCCTGCGGCAGTCACGGTGGTGGTTGGAGGCCAACAAACCTTCGGTGTGCAAGGCGTCTACTCAGACGGCACCACTCAGACACTGACCAGCGGCGTTGCTTGGAGCAGCCCAGGCACTGTGGCTTCTGTGGATGCGACCACCGGCCTGGCCAAAGGCGTGGCCACCGGCATTGAAACCCTCACGGCCAAGGTGGGAACTGTCACGGGCACAGCCAAGATGACGGTGGCTACACCGTATCTGATTGCTGTGGGCGGGCGAGACCACACCCTCGGTATTAAGCAAGACGGCAGCCTGTACGCATGGGGGCGCAACCAAAAAGGGCAGTTGGGCGATGGCACCTTGCTTGACCGCACCACACCCACGGTCATCGGCAGCAGCAAGATATGGAAGAAAGTGGTCGCGGGCGAATACCATGCCATTGGCCTGCAAACCGACGGTACGCTGTGGGCCTGGGGCCTCAACCTGAACGGTCAGTTGGGAACCGGCAACTCTGCCGATTCCAACGTACCCATCGCGGTGGGAAGCGACACCGATTGGGTTGACATCGCGGCCGGCGCCTATCACTCCGCGGCGGTGAAGTCTGATGGAACGGTGTGGACATGGGGCCGCAATACGGTGGGCCAGTTGGGCCTGGGCGATACCGTGGATCGCTTTGACCCGCAGAAGGTGAACACCGCCACCAAGACCTGGGTGGCTGTAGCGGCTGGCACCGATCACACCGTTGTGCTGAATGCCGTGGGCGAACTGTGGGCCTGGGGCAGCAATGACAATGGTCGCTTGGGTGTGGGCGCCGTTGCAGATACCACGGTGCCCGCACAAGTTGTCAATCCGGTGGGGATAGGTGCCGTGAAGTGGTCTGCGGTGGCTGCTGGTGGCGCGCACACGCTGGCTATCCAGTCCAACGGGCGCCTTTATGCGTGGGGCAGCAACCTGAAAGGCCAGTTGGGCAACAGCCTGGGCGTGGACAGTTCGGTTCCCACGCGCGTGGGAACCGAAGGTGATTGGGCACGAGTGTCTGCTGGCAGCGACCACAGCACAGGTATCCGCCTCAACGGCACCTTATGGGTGTGGGGCTCCAATGGGGATGGCCAGTTGGGCAATGGCACGGTCACGCTGCAACTGGTCCCTGTCCAGGTTGGGTCGGGGGCCAATTGGGCCAAAGTGGGCACTGGGCCAGCAAGCACGTTCGCGGTGGGCACCGATGGATTGCTGTGGGGCTGGGGCCGCAACGCCGAAGGCCAGCAGGGCAACGGCACTTCCGGTGCTGCAGTGCTGAACCCAACGCCCATTCCCTGAGCCATCCGTTCGGGCCCTCTTAGTCAGCCGGGGTTGGACACCCCGCTGGCCACATGCCCGGCTGGCACATGGCGGGCCGCAGACTCGATGTGGCCAGTCTGGTCGTCAAAAAAGAAATCTGGTTCGAACTCGCGCAGAAACTCGCCTTTGTCCAGCCCGCCCAGGAACATGGCCTCGTCCACCTCGATGTGCCAGTCCATCAGCGTGCGGATGGCGCGCTCGTGCGCCGGGGCGCTGCGCGCAGTGACCAGTGCGGTGCGTATGCGCATATGCGGCGTGGCGGCTTGCTGCATGCCGTGTAACGCCACCAGCAGGGGCTTGAAAGGGCCGTCTGGCAGAGGGTGCGCGGCATGCTCTGTTTCGTGCTGCTGAAACGCGCTCAGCCCCTGCGACTGGTACACACGCTCCGCTTCGTCTGAAAACAGCACCGCATCACCGTCGAACGCGATGCGCACCTCGTTCGGGTGGGCCGTGCTGGCGTGGGCCGATTGGGGGTACACCTGCGCGGCGGGCACACCGGCTGCCAACGCGGCGCGCACGTCGCTCAGGTGGGTACTCAGGAACAGGTTGGCTCGCAGCGGCTTCAGGTAGCGCCACGGGGCCTCGCCCCGCGTGAACGAGCACCGGATGATGGGCAGCGCATAGTGCGAGGCAGACCGCATCACTCTCAAGCCGCTGACCGGGTCGTTGCGCGACAAAATGACCACTTCCACCCGCTGAACGCCATCCTGGTTGAACGCCAGCAGCTTTTGCACCAGCGAAAATGCCACGCCGGGCGGCGCGGGGGTGTCCAGTCGGTCGAGTTGCAACTGCATGTATGCCCTGTCGTTCGCTTGCTCGAAAACCTCGTTTTCTTCTTCAAAGTCGAACAGGGCGCGGCTGGAAATGGCCACCACCAGCTTGCCGTCGAGTGTCATGGCCATGCGTGGGTAACTCGTTACTTCACCAACTGGTTCAGCTGGATGATGGGCATCAGCACGGCCAGCACGATCAGCATCACCACCCCACCCATGGCCACGATCAGCAGCGGCTCCAGGATGGTGGCCAGTTGCAGGGCGCGGCGTTGCACCTCGTTGCCCAGTTGCTGCGCGGCGCGTTGCAGCATCACCGGCAATTGGCCAGTTTGTTCGCCCAAGCGGGCAAACATGGCCAGCAAACCCGGAAAACGCTTCTTGCCCGCCAGGGCAGAGGCCAGCGGTGAACCCTCGCGCACCAGCACCAGCGCATCAAGCGCATCCGCCCGCATGGCACGGTTGTGCAGGGTGTCGGCGGCAGTTTGCAGGGCTTTCAAGATGGGAACACCTGCAGCAGCTAGCATGGCCAATGTGGCGGCAAAGCGGGCGGCGTTGTAGCCTCGGGCCAGCCGCCCCACCAGCGGCAGCCGCAGCCAGGCTGCGTCCATGCGCAGCCGCAGGGCTTCGTTTTTGCGGCCCAGCACCAGCCCCGTGCCACCCGCAGCCAGCAGCAATGCCCCAAGCCAACCCCAGTGGCGTACCGCGTCGCTGATTGCCAGCATGGCCACCGTGAGAAAGGGCAGGGCGCGTTTGCTGCCCGCAAACACCGAGGCCACCTGCGGCACCACATACGTCACCAGAAACAACACGATCACCACCGCCACCAAACTGACGATGGCAGGGTACAGAGACGCCCCGATGAGCTTGCCCTTCAGGGTTTCACGGGACTCCAGGTCGTCTGCCAGGTTGTCGAGCACAGCCCCCAGGGCGCCACTTTGTTCGCCCGCCGCGATCACGGCGGTGTACACGTCAGAGAATTCACGCGGGTGTTGTTGCAGGGCGCGGGCAAAAGTAGAGCCTGCGTTCACCTCGGCGCGCAGCGTGGCCAGCAGGTGGCGCTGTCGTTCGTCATCGGCCTCGTCGGTCAGGGCTCCCAGGGCACGTTCCAGCGGTAGCCCTGAGGCCACCAGCCCAGCCATCTGGCGTGTCCACACGGCCAGCGCCGCCGGGCCGTACACGCGGCTGGCCCACAGCGTGCGGTTGAGCCCGGTGCCGCCATCGGTGGCTTGCGCCGCAGCGGGCTCGACCACGAGGGGCACCAGCCCACGGCTGCGCAGCGCGCGTGCGGTGTCGGCTTCCAGCAGGCCTTTTTCGGTCTGGCCGCTGGGGGTGAGGGCTTCAAAAGCGTAGGCGGGCACGGTCAATCTCGCGTGACGCGCAGCAACTCGGCCCGGCTGGTGGTGCCGTTGGCCACCAGGCGTTCGCCGTCGGCTCGCATCAGGGCCATGCCTTGCGCAAAGGCGGCGGTGGTCAGCTCGGCCTCTGGTGCCCGGCGGTGGATCAGGCCGCGCAGTGCGTCGTCCACCACCAGCAGCTCGAAAATGCCGGTGCGCCCCGTGTAGCCCGTGTGGCCGCAACGGTCACAGCCCACCGGGTGCCACTGCCCTTGGTCGTCCGCGCGTTTGCAGTGCGGGCACAGACGCCGCACCAACCGCTGCGCCAGCACACCCAGCAGGCTGGAACTGAGCAAAAACGGCTCGATGCCCATGTCGGTCAGCCGCGTCACGGCGCTGGCCGCGTCGTTTGTGTGCAGCGTGGCCAGCACCAGGTGGCCTGTCAGTGAGGCTTGCACGGCAATTTGCGCGGTTTCAAAGTCGCGTATCTCACCGATCATGATCACGTCTGGGTCCTGGCGCAGGATGGCGCGCAGGGCCTTGGCAAACGTCAGGTCGATTTTGGCGTTGACCTGTGTCTGGCCCACCCCGGCCAGCTCGTATTCGATGGGGTCTTCCACCGTCATGATGTTGCTGCGGGCCGCGTCCAGCTTTTGCAGGGCCGAGTACAGCGTGGTGGTTTTGCCTGAACCGGTGGGCCCGGTGACTAGGATGATGCCGTGCGGTTGGGCAATGAGTTTTTCAAACCGCGCCAGTGTGTCGCCCTGCATGCCCACGGCTTCAAGGGTGAGTTTGCTTTCCGTCTTGTCCAGCAGGCGCAGCACGGCCCGTTCGCCGTGGGCGCTGGGCAAGGTACTCACGCGAACGTCAATGGCGCGTGTGCCCAAGCGCAGGCTGATGCGGCCGTCTTGCGGCAGGCGTTTTTCTGAAATGTCCAGCTCGGCCATGATTTTCAGGCGGCTGATGAGCGCGGCGTGAAGTGCCCGGTTGGGCTGCACGATGTCGCGCAACGTGCCGTCTACCCGGAAGCGCACGGCCGAATGGCGTTCATAGGGCTCGATGTGGATGTCACTGGCCCCGTCGCGCGCGGCCTGCGACAGCAGGGCGTTGAGCATGCGGATGATGGGCGCGTCGTCAGCCGCCTCCAGCAGGTCTTCTACCGCGGGCAGCTCTTGCATCATGCGCGACAGGTCGGCGTCGCTTTGCACCTCGCTCACCACGGCGGCGGCGCTGCCATCGCCACCGCTTTGGGCGGCATACACGGCACTGATGCGCTGGGCCAGTTCGGTGGCAGGGTGGCTTTGCAGTCGTCGGGTGCCGTGCTGGCGCATCACCTCGCTCAGGGCAGACAGGCGTTGCATGGCCTGTGCCTCTTCGGCTTCCGTCCGTGCCGATTCAGGGCCCGCCCAGTGCAGGCAGCTGTCGTCACCGTCTTGCTCCAGCAGCAGCAGGTTTTCGCGGGCGAAAGCGTAGGGCAGTGGGTATTTCACGGCCAGCCTCTCATTGCGCTGGGCTCGTGGCGGGTTGGGGCGCTGTGGCGGGGCCCACTGGCAAAGCAGGCACGCTCACCGCGCTGCCCAAGCCGTTGCTGAGCGTGGCTGGCAAAACGGGGGCTTCGTTGATGCCCAGGACTCGGCTCGGTTCAGGCTGAGACTGCTGTTGCAGCGTGCGCATCATGTCGTAGCGGTCCTGGGCCAGGCTTTCCGTCTGGCGGGCGTCGCGCACCACCACCGGGCGCAAAAACACCATCAGGTTGGTTTTCTTGCGGCCGCGGCTCTGGCTTTTGAACAGGTTGCCCAAAATGGGGATGTTGCCCAACCCGGGCACCTGCTCCACGTTGCCAGCGTACTCGTCTTGCAGCAAGCCACCCAGCACCACGATCTGGCCGTCTTGTACCAGCACGTTCGATTCGATGGAGCGTTTGTTGGTGGTTGGCCCGGTGCTGGCTGCCACCGTGGAGGCCACCACGTTCGACACTTCCTGGTAGATGCTCAGTTTGACCGTGCCGTTTTCGCTGATCTGGGGCTTGACCTTCAGCGTCAGGCCCACGTCTTTGCGCTCGATGGTCTGGAACGGGCTGACTGTGCCTGTGGTACTGCCGGTGTTGGTGAACTGACCAGTGACGAAGGGTACGTTCTGGCCAATGATGATGCGGGCCTCTTCGTTGTCCAGCGTGAGCAAATTGGGGGTCGACAACACGTTGCCATCGCCGTTTTCTTCGAGGAAGCGGGCCAGAAAACCCAGCACGTACACGCCCCCTTGCTGATTGGCCAGGCCAAAGTTCAGCCCTTTGCCGGGTGCCACTGTGCCGCTGGCGGCACCCGCAGCCAGGTTGATGATGTTTTTGCCTGCCGTGCCGAAGTTGCTGCCCAGCAGACCAATCACGTTGTCGCCCTTGTTGCCCAAAGCGCCTTGCCACTGAATGCCGAATTCGGCTGCGCGCTCGGCGTTCACCTCGGCAATCAGGCTCTCCACAAACACCTGTGCGCGGCGCGTGTCAAGCTTGTCGATCACGGCGCGCATCTGGCGGTATTGCGGCTCTGGCGCGGTGATGATGAGCGAGTTGGTGGCTGGGTCGGCCTGAATTTGCCCGCCGGTGGACGGCTGGTTGTTGCTGGTGAGTGCCGTTCCGGCCGCCGTGTTTGAGCTGCTGCCCGAATTGTTGTTGGCGGGGTTGTTGCCCGAGGTGTTGCCAAACCCGGTCAGCGGCCGGGCTGATGCGCCCATTGCGCCGGCCACTCCCGTTGGGTTGCCCTCTGCCGCCATGGCGGCGCGCAGCGTGGTAGCCAGTTGCACCGCGTCGGCGTTTTTCAGGTGCACCACATGCACGTTGCCGCTGGCGTTGGCTGAGCTGGGTTGGTCCAGTTTTTCCACCAGCGAGCGCACCAGCGCAAGCCGTGCGGCGTTGGCGGCGCGCACCATCAGCGCATTGCTGCGCGGTTCCGCCAGGATGGATGTTTTGTAAGTGGTGTCAGCCTGCCCTGCGCCACTGGCCGGGGCGCTGCCGCCCTCGGTCAGCCGAATGACAATGGCCGCCAAGTCGGCTGCCACGGCGTGTTTCAGCGGAATCACTTCCACATCGGTGGCGGGGGCAACGTCGAGCGCCGCCACGATGCGACCCAGGCGCTGCAGGTTGTCCGCGTAGTCGGTGATGACGAGCGCGTTGTTCCCAGGGTTGACGTTGATGGTGTTGTTGGGCCCGATCAGGGGGCGCAGCACCGGCACCAGGTTGTTGGCGTTTTCGTGGCGCAGGGCAAATATCTGCGTGACGATCTGGTTGCCCCCGGTCGCCGCAGAGGGCAACTGGGCTGGCGCACCCGCGTTCACCGTGCTGGTCTGCAGTTTGGCGTCGGCCTCGGGCACCACTTTGTACAGGCCGCCGGCTTCCACCATCGCAAACCCTTGCAGACGCAACGCGGCTGCAAATTGGTTGAGAGCCACGGCGGGGCTCACCGCCCGCTCCGTGGAGAGGCTGATCTGCCCCTTCACACGCGGGTCAACCACCACGTTGCGCCCGCTGAGCGTGGCCATCGCGCGGGCCACGGCTTCGATCTCGGCAGACACAAAGTTCAGGGTGATGGGTTCGCCATGTTTCACACTGGGTGGGTTGGGTGGCGTTTGTGCCCAGGAATTGATGCCAAAAAGGCCTCCAGCGCTTGCTGCCATTAGCCAGGCAGCTATCACTGCATGGGGCTTGAAACCTGGTGTACGGGTCATGCGTGTCATCCGATCTTGATGAGGGCGCGCGCGCCTTGGCGGCGGCCCAGAATATTCAGCAGGTTGGCCAGGGCCTCTTCGCGGCCAGGGCTGGCCTGGGCATCGCCTTCAAAGCGCAAGCGCCCGGCCACCCAATGGCCTTGGCCTTGCAACTGCAAAGCGCCTTCGCGGGTAGAAAGCGTAAGCCTTGCATCGTCAGCGTTGCGGCCTCCATTCCATTGCAGGCGGTAGCTGCCCATGGGGCGCAGGGTCGACAGTCGACTGGCCGCGTTGTTCACGTCCAGCGTGGCATTGCCTTGGCTGCGCACAGTTTGCGGCCCCACGGTCAGACTGAGACCTGTGGTGTGAAAAGCCAGTGTGCCTTGCAGTTGCAGCGTGTTCCAGGGGGTGCCCAGCCCGATGAGCAGTGCGGCGGGCCACTGGCTGCTGTGTGTGGGCACGGACACGCCCAGCGTTCCCCAGCTGGGCTGCAGCCACACGCTCAGTGGCTCGGGTGTGCAGCACGGGGCACGCAGTGTGAGTGCCAGTGCCGGGCCGCGCAAAGCAGGGAGGCCATCGCCCAAAGGGGGATGTTTGGCATCCAGACCCAGCCAGGTAGGCTGCAATGACCACTCCAACCCGCCTGGCAGGGCGGCCTGGTCCTGGCTGCCTGCTCCACCGGTCAGCAGCACGTCGGCTCGGCCTTTCCACACTGTGCCTTGGGCGTTGGGTAACTGCAGTTTTTGGCTGGTGGCTTGTGCCACCGCATCGGCCAGCCAACGGGCGGGGGCAAAGCCTGCCACTGCCACGGTGGCGCCCAAACCAAATGCCAATGCCATGCCCAGGGTCAGGCCCACGTGGCCTGCTTCTGCAGGCGCGCTGAGCATGCGGTGTGCAAATGGGCGGGGTGTGACGCGTGCCATGTGGCGTGTGCCCGTGCGTTCAGCGCGCGAGGTTGAACACAGCGCTGCCTTGCCACACACCGGTGACTTCAGGTGGCACCGAGGGCTGTGCGGAGGGGGCTGCCTGTGCGGGCGTGGCTGCGCTCAGGCGCAGCTCGCTCGGCACGGCGCGGGCGTTGATGCGCACATCGGCCAGCCATTGCGCCAGTGCGCTGGCCCTGGCCGCCTTGAAGGTGGCAGTGGCCTGGCCGCTCACCACCACAAGCTTGGCCTCTGGCCCCAGGTGGCGTTGGGTGGCTGCCTCCAGGGCGCGCAAAGCCTCGTCCGGGCTCACACGGGGCATGGCCTGGAGTTGTTGCGCCTGTTGTGCCATGGCCTGCAGCTCTTGCAGGCCGCCGTCAAGTCGGGCGTGTTGGGCAGGTGCCTGGCGCAAGGTGGCCAGTGCCGGCACCAAACCGACCCACCACAGCAGTGCGGCGGCCACCATGCCCACAGCGAGGCCCAGGCCGAGGCGTTCGCGCGGTGCCATCCTTGACCAGTGCTGCGCCCACCGGGCGGCAAGTGCGTGCTTCATGGGCGTCCTCCGGACGCGGTGTCGGGGGTCACGGTCAGAACCGGCGCGGCGTACTGGCTCTGCCAGCCCTTGGTCTGCAGGCCCTGGCGGAGGGTTGCAACGCTGGCGTCGGTGGGCTGTGTGAGCGTCAATCGGGTTTCAGGCGAATTGAAATAAATAGCTGAAAAACCAATGGATTCAGCCGGTAGAGCCGAAATATCTGCCAATAAAATCTCCACATCCCCGCCGCCCAACTGACCGTTGGCCCGCTGCAACTGCGACAGCTCCCGTTGCATCTGGCGGGGTGCATCCAGCACCAGCGTCACGGAGGGAAAAGTTTGCATGAGCAGGGCACTGGCTTGCTGCTGTTTGACTTGCAGAGCTTGCTTTTCCTGCCACGCCAGTGCGTTCAGGCCAACCAGCCCGCTGACCAGTGCCAGCGCCAGACCCCAGCGCGTGGGTCGCCAGGCGGGGGCATGCCACAGTTGCAGCCAAGCTTGGCGAAGCCGCTGGCCACGGCGTGCACCGGCCGACAGGCGCAGGTCAAACTGCGCGGCATTCCACCCGCTGTGCGCGCTACGCAACAGGCGCTGCGCGGTGGTGTCTGGCGTGAATGGGTGGCCCACCACAGCCTCGGCCAGCGCGGCGCAGGCGGGTTCGGACAGGCGTGAACTGGGCGCGTCGTGCGCCATGGTGGCGGGGTCGGTGGCTTGGTCCGGGTTCAGGGGCTGCGTGAACACGCCCAGCGGCCCGGTGTTCACCAGCCAGGGTTCGCCCCGGCTGAACAACGCATGTTGGCTGTGGTCGGGTTGCGGGCACAGCTCAGGCACTATGCGCGAAACGGGGTGGCCTGCGGCTTGCAAACTGGCCAGGTGGTGTTCCAGCGCCTTTTTTTCGCAGGCCATTGCCCACGCCGCTTGCCCGGCTTGCCAGCCCGGTGGCAGGGACAAGTGCAGGCTGGCAGGGTCGGCCAGCAGGCGGTCCTCCAGCAAACCGTCCAGTGCCTGGCGCAGCCGGGTGGCGTTGATCTTGGGCACCACCACGCGGTGCCACGAGGTGGCCAACACCGGCAGCACCAGCACCACCATGTCGTCGCGCGGCAGCAGGGCGGCGGCATCGCGTCCATGGGCATCAGCGGTCTGTCCGTCGCGGCTGTGCACCCACAGCCATTCGGCTGCGTGGGCTGCGCTGGGCTGCCAGGCCACGGGTTGGACCATCAGCACGTCAGGGCTCCTGGGGTGGCAGAAACCAGAGGGAAATGAATTGCGTGAGGCAGTGGCACGGTGGTCGGGCGAAAAAGGGGCGGTGGGTAGCGGAGCATCATTGTAGGGACGAGGCTTGGCCCGGTGCGGGGGCGCGGGCTGCGGTGCGCTCGCGCCAAAGGGTGTTCACTTGCAGCCCATTGCGTTGCACCAATGAGCGCTCGTTCACCACGCGCTCACCCAGCCGCAAACTCCCGGTCACTTCGAAGTAACGGCTGGCGGTGGCGTGGTGGGCATCGCTCAAAGGCTCTTCGGTGCTGCCAATCACCGTGCTGACATCGGCCAAACTTTTGAATGGGGTCAGGGCGCGCTGGCTCACGGCGCGCCGGGCGCGGGCCATGTCCAGCCCAGGGACTGCGGCCACCAGCAACTCGGCAGGGGCAGTGTTCAGGTTGAGCGGTGTTCGCTCCGGTAACACGGTGATGTACGGACTCAGCCGTTGCAGGCTGGCGGCAGACAGGCCCAGCCAACCGAGTTGGCCCACGCGAGTAGGCAGCAATGGGGTGTCCCCAGGGGCGGCTTGGGCCGACCGGTCGACGGCCTGCGCCCATCGCTGTGCGGCGGTGGTCATCTCAGCTTCGGGCAGGCCCAACTGGCCAAAGAGCCGGGTAAACATGCGCAGGTCTGGTTCCGAGGGCTTGCCTTGGAACATCAGATTGGCAAAGTTCAGGCGGCCCTGCTGGTCTTGAATGGCTCCCGACAAAAAAGCCTCCAGGGTAGGCGGCGGGTCGGTGTTTTTATCTGCAGCCAGAAAACTCGACAGGCGGGCTTCTTCCAGTCCGATCGCCCAGGGCTCGGCCAAGTGGTCGCCAGCACCGGTGTTCTGGTTGGTGCGAGCGTCTTCACGCAAGATCAGCCTCGCCCAGTCCAGCGCGCCGGTCAGCACCCACGCGGCCTGTTGCCTTTCACGCTCGGCCGCTTCCACCGCTACGTGTCGCCATTGCTGCCAGAGTGCGGCGCTGGCCAGTGCAGCCACCAGCGTGACGGTGAGCATGGCCAAGAGAAGGGCCGCCCCCCGTTGTGTGGCAATGGACTTGTGGGTCACGATTTGCCCCCGCCCAATACAGGACGGGCCCAATCGCGCACCAGTTCACCACTGAGCGCCTGCCCGGCTGACAGGGTCAGCATCAGCCGCACACCGTCGGGCAAGGTGGCTATCGCAGGAGTGGCAGGTGCGCCCGGGGTGACACCAGTGGTGGCAATGCTGCTGGCGGAGGTGCTGGCGGACAGTGGGTTGGTCCACGCATTGTCGCGGTAAAAAAACACCTGCCAGCGGTCGACCAATGACACGGCCACCTGCCGTGGTGCATCGTTGGCCAGAGGTTGCTGACCCCAGCGCTGTGCCTCGGCCCACGCCTGTGTGAGCGACTGGCGGGTTTGCAGGCCGTCGGTTTGCCAGCGGGTCCATTGGCCGTTGTGCAGAGCCCAGGCCACCACACGCAGGCCGGGGCTGTAGGTGCTGGTTTCCAGTGCGTCGCGCCGCGTGATGCGCAATGTGCGGCCGTCAAAGTCGAGGGCCGGCACTTCCCCCGTTTCGGTCAGGGCGTCAAGGTCGGCCGCCCACTGGCCAAGACCGGCTTGCAGGGCAAGCAGTTGGTCGCCACGCTCGCGCGTGAGGTGCTCGGTACGTGCCATGCCGTCCAGAGCGCGCCAGCCCATCAGGGCCAGCAGCGCCATGATGGAAATGGCCACCAGCAACTCAACCAGCGTGAAACCACGGTGGCGCAGGCGATGTGCGGGTGTGTTCAAAACCGTCCCACCACGGTAGACAACAGCAGTAACGTGAAAACCGTTGGGCCCTCTGCTGCGGGCGTGTCGACGCGCACATCGACCCGCCTGAAGTTGGGGTTGGGTGTGGGCAAAACGTCGACCCGAACCTCCAAATTGCGCATTGCCTGTGCGCAGGTGCTGGTGGTGCTGCCCACGCCGGGCATCTGGCGCAGCAGGCGTACCTTGGCCAATTCGTTGTCGGCGCACAACTGCGCAAGTATCTGGTCGGCCTGCCGCTCTGACATTCGGGTGAGCGAAGCACTCGACTGCAGGCCTGCCACCAAGGCAATGGCCACCACAGCCAGTGCCACCAGTATTTCCACCAGCGTGAAACCACTGCATCGGTTGGGTGCGTTGGTTGCAGGCATCAGCGGGTCACCGGCAGGCCGTCAATCGGCGTGGTTGGCCCGTCGAGCGATGCGAAAGGGCGCAGCCCATCGGTGCCTAACCAGACGCTGCGGCCCGACAGAGAAAGGGCCATCTCCTGTGGCGCCATCAGTGGCTCGGGGCCAAGGGTCAAACTGTGTGCGGGCTGGCCCTGCTGTGTCAGCCGTACCTGGGTGCCAGGGGCCAGCCAATCGCGGTGTTCGCCGTCCAGCGCAAACCCTTGCGCGTCTGCCCGCCAGACGACCGCCACGCCGGTGGTGCGCGCTTTGGCACGGCCTGCTTCCAGCAAGGCCGCGAGGCGTTGGGCTTCGCGCTCCAGGCGGGTGGCCGCCGGGTCAGGCAGGGCAAGGCTGACGCCAGCAGTGGCCAGTGCCACCAGGCTGATCACCAGCAACAGTTCCAACAGGGTAAAGCCACGTTGTGGAGCGCCGCGCCGCCGCACGCGCCGTGCCACAGGTTCAGGGCTGCCAGGAGCCGACATCGGCATTGTTGCCCTCGCCACCGGGCTCACCGTCGGCACCGAGCGACAACACGTCTATCTCGGCGTGCACGCCGGGATTCAGGTAGCGGTACGGACGGCCCCAGGGGTCGGTGGGCAGTTTGTCTAGGTAGGGCCGCCAGTTGGGTGGCACCGGTGCTGTGGTGGGACGGGCCAGCAGTGCGCCCAGGCCCTGCTCTGAACTGGGGTAACGCTGGTTGTCCAGCCGGTACAGCTTCAGGGCCTGCGCGAGGTTGTTGACATCGGTTTTGGCGGCGGTGGTGCGGGCATCGTCGGCACGGTCGAGCACGTTGGGCACGATGAGCGCGGCCAGCACGCCGATGATGACAAGCACCACCATCAGCTCAATCAGCGTGAATCCCCGCACATGTGTGCGCAAGATGTGCCGGTGAGTGGTGCCGTGGGGTGTGAAGCGGTGTGTGAGCAAACAGGTCTCCCGGTGCGGATCAAGACCTGAATCATAATGGCCGCATGCGGATGTCATCTGTGCGTTCAAGCCCTTCAGCCCCCTTGTTTGCGGGGCGAGCAGCCCCACGCTGGTTGCCTTGGGGCGTCGCTCTGCTTGTTTGGCTCTGTGCGGGTTTTGTGGTGGCTTACGTGGCCTTGCGCTGGCTAGGGCGCAGCCCGGTCACGGCGGTGCCGGTGCCCTCAGTGCAGGCTGTGGCGGTTGACACGCAGGCTGTGGCTCGGGCGCTGGGTGCTCGTGAACAGCGTGTAGAGCCCGTGGTGCTGGCGGTGGCGCCAACGCGCTACGTCCTCACAGGCGTGGTGTCCCCTGTGGCGGGTGGTCAGCGGTCGGGAGTGGCGTTGATCGCCATTGACGGCCAGCGGCCCGGCACCTACCGCGTGGGTGCGGTGGTCGATGGGCGCTGGGCAGTGCAATCTGTGGAGCGCCGTACCGTGGTGCTCCAGTCTGCCGATTCAGCGGGCGAGCGCATCACGCTGTCTCTGCCTGCCCCTGAGTCCTGAAGTCTGATATTTGTAGCTAAAAAACCATGGCCAGAAAGCGCTGGGTGCCAAAAAGTCTTTGTATTTTCTGGGCCCTGGCCATCAGACCATGGTGTCCATGTCACCGTGGTCTGGGCTTGGTGTGGCATGGCTGACGCCTGCGGTTTCGAAGCTCGCCATTTCATTGAGCAGCAGCGCTGCTGACTGCACCAGTGGCCAGGCCACCATGGCACCACTGCCTTCGCCGAGGCGCATTTCAAGGTCGAGCAGGGGTTGGGCTTGCAGATGGATCAGCATCAACCGGTGGCCCACCTCGGCTGAGCGGTGGGTGAACACCATGTAGTCGGTTGCCGCAGGCCGCAGGCTGCGGGCCACCAGCGCCGCAGCACCGGCAATGAACCCATCTACCAGAATGACGCGGCGTTCGCTGGCCGCTTGCAGCATGGCACCAACCATCATCGCAATTTCAAACCCACCCATCGCGGTGAGCACGGCCAGAGGTGCTTGCGCGGCTCGGTGCCGCCGCGACACCTCAAACAACACGCGCAGTTTGTGGTCGAGCTGCGCGTCGTTCAGGCCAGCCCCGCGCCCGACGGCATCGTCGAGCTGCACGGCGCACAGCCGCGACAGCAGCAGTGCCGCACTGGAGGTGTTGCCAATCCCCATCTCGCCAAAGGCCACCACGTTGCCGCCAAGGTGCTGCACCACGTCAAACCCTGCGTTGATGGCCGCCAGCGTTTGTGCACCCGTCATGGCAGGGCCGCGGGCCATGTTGCGTGTGCCAAAGCCAATTTTGCGCAGCAGCAGGTTCACCTCTGAGCCGTCTCCTGCCGCTTCGGGCGGAAGCTGTGCGGCCACACCTGCATCCACCACCGTCAAACCAAATCCGTGCTGGCGCGCCAACACATTCACGGCTGCGCCGCCGCGCGCCATATTGATCACCATCTGCAAGGTGACGGCTTGTGGGTACGCCGACACACCTTCGTCAGTCAATCCATGGTCGGCGGCGAACACGGCTATCTGTGGCTGCCTCAGTTCAATGTGCGTGCTCTCCTGTATCAGGCCCAACTGCATGGCCAAGGGCTCCAGTCGACCGAGCGACCCCAAGGGCTTGGTCTTGTTGTCCAGTGCATGGCGCAGTTGCGCCTCCAACAAAGGGTTCGCCGTGGAGGCCACCGGCGGGAGCTTTAGCGAGGGGGCAGCGGTGTTCATGGTGTTGATTCAGGCGGGTGGGCGCAGGAAAAGCTGGTAAACCGGGTTGGCGGTTTCGTCCACAAAGGGGTAGCCGAGAGTCGACAAAAAAGCTGCAAAGTCTGCGTTGTCGGCGGGTGGCACTTGCAGGCCCACCAGAATACGACCGTAGTCCGCACCTTGGTTGCGGTAATGAAACAGGCTGATGTTCCAGCCCGGGCGCATCAGGCTCAAAAACTTCATCAGCGCCCCTGGCCGCTCCGGAAACACAAAGCGCAGCAGCCGCTCGTCCTGAGCCAACACCGATGGGCCACCCACCATGTGGCGCATGTGTTCTTTGGCCAGGTCGTCGTGGGTCAGGTCCAGCGCTTTGAATCCATGCTCGCCAAAGGCACGGGCAATGTGCGTGCTTTCACCTTTGCGCTGGGTGGTCAGGCCCACAAACACATGCGCCTGCCTGGCATCGCTGATGCGGTAGTTGAACTCGGTCACATTGCGGGCGGCAGGTGCGCCCTTGTCGTCGAACGGGGGGAGGTTGCCGATGAGTTCGCAAAACCGGCGGAAGCTGCCGCGCTCTTCAGGCAGCGTGACGGCAAACAGAGCCTCGCGCTCCTCGCCCACCTCGGCCCGTTCGGCCACAAAGCGCAGGCGGTCGAAATTCATGTTGGCGCCGCACAAAATGGCGGCATACGTTTCGCCTTGCGTGCCGTGCTCGGCCACGTATTGTTTGATGGCAGCCACCGCCAGCGCTCCGGCGGGCTCGACGATGCTGCGGGTGTCCACAAAAATGTCTTTGATGGCGGCGCACACCGCATCTGTGTCCACGGTCATGAAGCTGTCCACCAGGCCGCTGGCCACCCGAAAGGTTTCTTCGCCCACCAGTTTCACTGCCGTGCCGTCTGAAAACAGGCCCACGTCGGGCAGCGTCACGCGGTGGCCTGCCGCCACCGATTGCAGCATGGCATCGGAGTCGTTCATCTGCACGCCTATGACCTTGATCTCAGGCCGCACCGCCTTGATGTAGTTGGCCACGCCCGACACCAGACCGCCACCGCCAATGGCCACAAACACCGCGTCAAGTTTGCGTGTGCCCAATCCTTGCAGTTGACGCAGCATTTCCATCGCCACCGTGCCCTGGCCTGCAATCACATCGGGGTCGTCGAAGGGATGTACAAAGGTCAGTCCCTGCGTTTGCTGCAATGTGACGGCGTGGTTATAGGCATCGGTGTAGCTGTCTCCGTGCAGCACCACCTCACCGCCCAGCGTCTTCACGGCGTCAATTTTCACCTGGGGTGTGGTGGTCGGCATGACAATGACCGCCCGCGTGCCCAGCTTTTGGGCGCTCATGGACACGCCTTGGGCATGATTGCCCGCCGAGGCACAAATCACACCCCGTGCCAACTGCTGGGCATTCAGGTGCGCCATTTTGTTGTACGCACCTCTTAGCTTGAAACTGAACACGGGCTGCTGGTCTTCGCGCTTGAGCAGCACCGTGTTACCCAACCGGCGGCTGAGTGCTCAATGGCCACGTCGTACACCCGCGCATTCAGGATTTTGATCAGGTAGTCAGAGGGTTGCAGAGCAGCGGCGCGTGACGTGGAGGGGGCGTTCATCGTGAAGTGAAGTTCAATACAGAACCATGATGATAGGTGGCAGACGAAAAAAAGCCCCAAGCCGTGAGGCTTGGGGCTGAATCCACCAATACGGAAAAGGTGGAGGAGACAACTGGTGTTTGGCAACCAACCGGTCTAGCCGCCAAACTTACAATCAGTTTAGCGCCACTTATGTTGCATTGCAACACGCCCATTCATTTTTCTTTAAAGAAAGACGCCATATGGAATGCACCGTCAGTTGGACCGGCCACGCAGGTACCCGCTCCGCCATGGGTTTCGTGGCAGAAACCGGCAGCGGGCACATTCTTGCGATGGATGGAGCGCCCGATGCGACCAAACCCGAGAACGGTGGTGCCAACCTGGCCCCCCGCCCCATGGAAACCGTGCTGGCCGGCACGGGTGGCTGCACCGCCTATGACGTGGTGTTGATACTCAAGCGTGGCCGCCACGCCGTCACGGGCTGCAGCGTCAAGCTCACCAGCGAACGCGCCGACACCGACCCCAAAGTGTTCACCAGCATCCACATGCACTTCACCGTCACAGGCAAAGCCGTGCCTGCGGCAGCAGTGGAACGCGCCATTGCCATGAGCCACGAGAAATACTGTTCTGCCAGCATCATGCTGGGTAAAACAGCGGCCATCACCACCAGCTTTGAGGTGCTGCAAGGCTGATATGCGGCTGAGTTCCGAGCAAATTCACATCATCAAGCAAACCGTTGCCCTCGATTTGGGCGAAGGTGCACAGGTGCGCTTGTTTGGCTCTAGGCTGGACGATGCCTCAAAAGGTGGAGACGTGGACCTGCACATAAGCCTCGCGCAGCCCATTGCCGAACCCGTTTGGGCGACAGCCCAGCTTGCTGCACGTTTGGAGCGAGAACTGGGCGGGCGGAAGGTCGATGTCAGGCTGTGGAGCCTGAATGAAAACATGCTACCCATCGATCAGGTGGCGCTGAGCACCGGTATTGCACTTTAAGGATCAGCTATGTCACCAGATGCCGCTGAACTGAGCCGCTTGGCACGCCTGTCGCAGTTGGCCACCCTCGAACTTCAGCATCTGCAGGCCACAGATGGAAGGTTGTTTGCGCAAACTCTCACGGCAGAAACATTGGCTGAAAAATGCCAAGATGTTGCATTTTCCGAACAAGTAGATGCCTTTGTTGCTCGTTTTGGGCGGCTGCAAGATTTGCTGGGCGACAAATTTTTACCCGCCTGGTTACGAGCCATGGAAGAACCGCCAGGCACCGCGCTGGAAAATTTGGACAAAGCTGAAAAGTTGGGCTTGGTGAGCGGTGCAGATGTTTGGTTCGCTGTTCGCAAGCTGCGCAACCTCATGGTCCATGAATACCTATTGCTCCGGCCCCATGAAGTCTTAACCGGCGGCATATTTGACCCTTGGGTCCTGAAAGTAGCTCATCACCCGCTCGGGTGACTTCTC
>JAIFMP010000101.1 GCA_020048405.1 Hydrogenophaga sp. | reverse complement strand
GGCCACATTGCCTACCCGCAGTTGGCGCGCAACCCCATCCACCTGCTGGCCCCTGCGCTGGCCGAAATGGTGGGCACGGTGTGGGACCATGGCAACGACCACTTTCCACCCACCAGCTGGCAGGTGAGCAACATCCACGGTGGCACAGGTGCGAGCAACGTGATTCCGGGCACGGTGGTGGTGGACTTCAACTTCCGCTTCAGCACCGAAAGCACGCCCGAGGGCCTGCAACAGCGCGTGGCCGATGCCCTGCAACGCCACGGTCTGCAAGCCAGCACCGACTACGACCTGGCCTGGACCGTGGGCGGCCTGCCCTTCCTCACCCGCCCCGGCACGCTGGTGGACGCGGTGCGTGGGGCCATAACCGACGAAACCGGCATTCACACGCAGCTGTCGACCACCGGCGGCACCAGCGACGGCCGCTTCATTGCCCAGGTGTGCCCGCAGGTGGTGGAGCTGGGCCCGCCCAACGCCACCATCCACCAGATCAACGAACACGTGGCGGTGGCCGACATCGAGCCACTGAAAAACATTTACCGCCGCGTGCTGGAGCGGCTGAACGCCGCTGCCTGATCACCGCGCCCCTGCACAGCCATCTCCCGGCGGCTTGAAGCCGCCCGCCCCCATGACACTGATTGAACTGATAGAGGACGGTGCCCGTCGCCTGACCGACGCGGGTGTGGCCTTTGGCCATGGAACCACCAATGCCTTTGACGAAGCCGTGTGGCTCGCGTTGTGGCGTCTGGGCTTGCCCCTGGACACCCCGCTGGACGAACCCGCCGACAACGCCGATTCAAAGCTAAAAATGCCTGTGTCGCATGACCAGCAAGCACTGGTAGCTGCACTTTTTGACGAACGCATTGCCACCCGCAAACCTGCCGCCTACCTCACCCATGAGGCCTGGCTGCAGGGCGTGCCGTTTTACGTGGACGAGCGCTCCATCGTGCCGCGCAGCCTGATTGCCGAGGTGCTGGCCGAAGGCACCATCGACATCTGGCTGAGCGACACAACCCGCCAGGTGCTGGACCTGTGCACCGGCAACGGCAGCCTGGCCGTGCTGGCCGCCATGGCCTGGCCCGACGTGAGCGTGACCGGTGCCGACCTGAGCCCAGACGCCCTGGCAGTAGCCCGCATCAACGTAGACAAGCACGGCTTGGCAGACCGCATCACGCTGGTCGAATCGGACGGACTGAGCGCCCTGCCCGGCCCCTACGACCTGATTCTGTGCAACCCGCCCTACGTCAACGCCGACAGCATGGCCGCCCTGCCCCCCGAGTTCCGTGCCGAGCCCGACATGGCCCTGAGCGGCAACCTTGCGGGTGGCACAGACGGCATGGACTTCATTCGCCCGCTGCTGGCCCAGGCCCCTGCGCACATGACGGCAGATGCCGTGCTGGTGCTGGAGATTGGGCACGAACGACCGTTCTTTGAAGCCGCCTTGCCCACGCTGGACGTGGTGTGGCTGAGCACCAGCACAGGCGACGACCAGGTGTTGCTCGTCACACGCGAGGCGCTTGCGCAGTGGCAAGCCGGGGTGGCTGCCGCATGATCACCCTGCGCAACGTCACCCTGCGCCGTGGCACCAAGGTGCTGCTCGATGGCGCCAGCGTCACCCTCAACCCCGGCGAAAAGGTCGGTCTGGTGGGTCGCAACGGGGCTGGCAAGTCCACCCTGTTTGCGCTGTTCAACGGGAGCCTGCACGAAGATGGCGGCGATTTTTCGATGCCGCCCACCTGGCGCATGGGCCAGGTGGCGCAGAACATGCCCGAAACCGACCAGCCCGCCACTGCGTTTGTGCTGGACGGCGACACCCGGCTGACCGAGGCACAGGCTGCACTCACTGCTGCCGAGGCAGCCCATGATGGCGAAGCCATGGGACACGCCCACGCCCTGCTGCACGACGCCGGCGCCCACGATGCCAAAGCCCGCGCGCAAACGCTGATCCTGGGCCTGGGCTTCAAACTCAACGAACTGGACAACCCGGTCAACAGTTTTTCCGGCGGCTGGCGCATGCGCCTGCAACTGGCACGGGCGCTGATGTGCCCCAGCGACCTGCTGCTGCTGGACGAGCCCACCAACCACCTGGACTTGGACGCGCTGGTATGGCTGGAAGGCTGGCTCAAACGCTACGAGGGCACGCTGATCGTCATCAGCCACGACCGCGAGTTTCTGGACGCCATCACCCGCGTGACGCTGCACATCGACAACGCGCAGCTCACCCGCTACGGCGGCAACTACACCGCATTTGAAGAACTGCGTTCGCAGCAAATCGTGCTGCAGCAGCAGGCTTTCTCGAAGCAGCAGGACAAAATTGCGCACCTGCAAAAGTTCATCGACCGCTTCAAGGCCAAGGCCACCAAGGCCAAGCAGGCGCAAAGCCGCGTGAAGGCCCTGGAGCGCATGGAAAAGCTCGCCCCGGTGCTGACCAGCGCCGACTTTCAGTTTGAGTTCCGCGAACCCCTCAGCCTGCCCAACCCCATGCTGGCCATCCGCAATGCAGCCTTTGGCTACCGAGCCGAGCCTGTGCCTGCCCGCCCCAACGCGGCTTTGCCAACAGCGCCACTGTGATGGCCGAGCAACTGGCGCGTGGCGAGCTGCTGCCCGACATCGCACCGGGCGACAAGGTCATTTTGCGGGGCGTGAGCCGCAGCGTCATGGCGGGCCAGCGCATTGGCATTCTGGGGGCCAACGGCCAAGGCAAGTCCACGCTGGTGAAGACCATTGCCCGCGAAATGGCTCCCATGGCGGGGCGCATCACCGAGGGCAAGGGCCTGAGCATTGGCTACTTTGCCCAACAGGAACTGGACGTGCTGCGCCCCGACGACAACCCGCTGCAACACATGGTGCGGCTGGCCAAAGAAGTGAGCCCCCAGGCTCGCGAGCAGGAACTCCGCAACTTCCTGGGCAACTTCCGCTTTGTTGGCGACATGGTGGCCCAGCCCGTGGGCACCATGAGTGGTGGCGAAAAGGCCCGCTTGGTGCTGTGCATGATCGTGTGGCAGCGCCCCAACCTGCTGCTGCTGGACGAGCCCACCAACCACCTGGACCTGACCACCCGCGAGGCGCTGGCCATGGCGCTGAACGAATTTGAAGGCACCGTGTTGCTGGTCAGCCACGACCGGGCGCTGCTGCGGACCGTGTGCGACGAGTTCTGGCTGGTGGGGCGCGGCGGCATAGAGCCATTCGAGGGCGACCTGGACGACTACCAGCGCTACCTGCTGGACGAAGCCAAGCGCCTGCGCGAGCAGTTGAAAACCGATGAAACCGTAGCTGCCAGTGCAATAGCATCAAGCGCTGGAGGCCAAAAAGACTTGAAAAACTCAGCCGTGGATCACACACCGCGACTGAACCCGGCCGAGCAGCGCAAGGCAGATGCAGAACGCCGCCAGAAACTGGCCGCCGCCACCCGCCCCTGGCGCAAAGAGCTGGAGCAAGCCGACGCCCGCATGCACGCCATTCACGCCGAGAAGGCCGCGCTGGAAGATGCCCTCACCCGCCCCATGTCGCCAGCCGACATGGCCACCACCGGCAAACGCCTGAAAGAACTGGCCGATGAACTGGACACGCTGGAAATGCGCTGGCTGGAGCTGGGAGAACTGATCGAACAGGCTGAAAGCGCCCAGTGATCACTCCAGCATGGCGTCGAGGCCTTCGGTCAACAGTTTGAGTGCAGGCATGACGGCTTCGCACCCATCTGTGCATGCGCCAAACACACCGTTGGCCCATTCGGGGTCAAGCCCCAAACGCTCGGCAACGGCTGCCGGGTAGGCGGCATCAGCGTGGTCAGCCTCGATCGACAGCACCTCGATGCGGGCGCGCCACGCGCCCAGATGCACCCAGGCAGCACTGTCGGAAAACTCCGCTGCGGCCAAAGGCTGAGGCACATCTCTCAGGGCTTCGATCATCGGTTTGGGGAAGTTCCAAAGCCACGCCAGTTCGGCAGACACGTCGCCATGGTGGAAACCGAGTTCGGCCTTTTCGAGTGCGGCACGGCCCCCGGCCAACACATTCATGCGTGTGTCCAGCGGGGCCATCTCTGCGGCCGCCACAGCGTGCATCTGCAACTGACCGATGGCGTGCATCAGCCCCAGGGTGAAGGCGAGGTCGCCATTGCCATGGCCCTGACGGGCAAGCCAGCGTGCGGCGCAGGCCGTGTACAGGTTGTAGCGCCAGAACTGCTTCATGTCCAAGCCGGGCGTGTTGCCAAACGCCGCCACCATGCCATTGCCGAGTACGAGGTTGCGAACCATGACAAAGCCCAGCATGCGCAGGGCATCGTCCACGGTGCCAATGGTGCGCGACACGTGAAAGTAAGCAGAATTGGCCAGCCGTAACAGCTTGGCTGTGAGCGCCGGGTCTGCTGCAAGCTGGCCGGCGATCTCGTCGATAGACACGTCTTCGTCACTGAAACTCTGAATGAGCTTTTGCGTCACCTTGGGCACGGTGGGCAATTTGCTGGGCTGGTCTAGCAGGGTCTTGATGTCCATGTTTGGGTGTCCCGTCGATGTCACGGCGCCAAAACGACGCTTTTGTGTGTGTTTTTCATTATGGCGTCGGTTCGGAACAGCAAGTCAACGGTGGTATGTTCAGAGAACCGCTTTCAGGAGAGTACACATGGTCACGCGTCGCAAAACAACACCGCCCAAAGTCGCCAACACGGTCACTGCCGAACCCACAACGGCGATGCCTGGTGCGGGCCAGGGCGAAGTTGGGGCCTACATGACAGACGCCTGGCAGCGCACCTTCCTGTTCTGGGACACGCTGCTGAACCGCGGCAACAACTACATCGAGCACCTGGACCAGGGCACGCCCCCACTGCTGAAATTCGAGCATGAGGTGGTGTTGGACGGCAAAACACTGGCTCAGCCCTGCAACTACGCCCTGCTGCGCCTGATTCCGCCCGCCAGCATGCCGGTCAACCCACAGGCACGCCCCGTGGTGGTGGTGGACCCGCGCGCAGGCCACGGCCCAGGCATTGGCGGTTTCAAGATGGACTCCGAAGTGGGCATGGCCATGCACGCCGGCCACACGGTGTACTTCGTCACGTTCCGGCCCGAGCCTGAAGAGGGCCAGACGCTGTTCACCGTGATGGACGCCGAGGCGCAGTTTCTGGAAGCGGTCATTGCCCGCCACCCAACATCGGCCAAACCGGTGGTCATTGGCAACTGCCAGGCGGGCTGGGCCATGATGGCGCTCAACTCGGTGCGGCCAGAACTGTTCGGGCCGCTGATGGTGATGGGCGCCCCCCTGTCTTACTGGGCAGGCAGCTCGCAGCTCAACCCCATGCGTTACGCCGGTGCATCTTTGGGCGGTTCGTGGCTGGCATCGCTGACGTCCGACATGGGTGCAGACCGGTTTGATGGTGCGCACCTGGTGGACAACTTCGAGCGGCTGAACCCGGCCAACACGTTCTGGAACAAGTACTACAACCTGTGGTCGCATGTGGATACCGAGGCTGAGCGCTTCCTGGAGTTCGAGCGCTGGTGGGGTGGCTTTTTCCGGATGACGGGCAGCGAAATCGAAGCCATTGTCGAAAACCTGTTTGTGGGCAACCGCCTGGCGCGCGGCACCATGAAGGCAGGCGAACGCACCATTGACCTGCGCAACATCACTGCGCCGGTGGTGGTGTTTGCCTCTTGGGGCGATAACATCACGCCACCGCCGCAGGCGCTGGACTGGATCATCGACACCTGGGGCGACGAGCGGGCCATTGCCGCCGCCGGGCGCACCATCGTCTATGTGCTGCACGACAGTGTGGGGCACCTGGGCATTTTTGTGGGCGGCGAAATTGCCCGCAAGGAGCACGATCAGCTGGTGTCGTCGCTTGACATCATTGAAAGCCTGCCGCCTGGCCTTTATGAGATGAAACTGCGCGACAAGGCCGGCTTGACGGACCTGCGCTGGGACGAGCTGGAGCCCGGTGCCTACACGGTGCACTATGAGCACCGCACCATGGATGACATCAAGGCGCTGAACCCCGAGGGGCGAGAGGAAGAGGCGCTGTTCTCCACCCTCAGCAAAGTGTCTGAAATGAATGCCCAGCTGTACAAGCAGTGGGTGCGCCCCTGGGTGCAGATGACGGCGTTTCGCCCCATTGCCGACGCCATGGGCAAGCAGAACCCGCTGCGGCTGCAGCGTCAACTCCTGTCTGACCAGATGCCCTTTGCGCCCCTCATTCGGCAGGGGGCTGAATGGGCACGCACCCACCGCGCCCCAATTGCGGACGACCACCCGCTGAACGCCGTTGAGAAGCAGATGGCAGCCCGTATCACGCAAGAGCTGGACAAGTTTCGCGACCAGCGCAATGAACAGAGCGTGAAGCTGGCGCGCCAGCTGTACGGCCCCAAAGGCCTGGGCGCGTTGTTCCCGCCCGATACGCCCGATGCCGACGTGGCACACGAGCGGGCACTGAACGAGCTGGAAACCGCCCGCGCAGCGGTACTGCCCACGATCACCGAAGGTGGGTTTGCCGAGGGAGTGTGCCGCATCGTGCTGGCGGGCATGGTGTCCATCGGTGCGTTCGAGCGACGCAGCCTGCGGCTTGCCCGCCTGCTGGCCCAATTGCCCGGAAATGGCATGTCAGGAGCCAATGCAAAGACCGACTGGGTGCAGATGCTGAAGGCTCAAGCGCGCATCACGGCAGTGGCCCCCGTTGAAGCGCTGAATGCGCTGGAACAGCTGCTGCCTGACGCGAGCAGCCGGGAAAATGCCCTTGCCTTGTCTGCCGCTGTGATGATGATTGAGCCCACCCTGGCCAACCCAAGGTCAGAGATCATCGAATTTTTGATGGCCACACTTGGAGCCGACCCAGACCGAGTGATAGCACTGGCGCGCCAACTGACAGACTCGCTGGAGCAGCCTGAACCCACGCGCAAGGCACTCTGAGCACCGCGCCGCTGCCGCACGCCAGCCTCATGCGCAACAGGTAAGAGTTGTTTTAGCTGGGTGAGGTGATGCGTGCCAGCACGGTCTGGCAACGGGCTGACGATCAGGAACAAAAAAGCCCACCGAAGTGGGCTTTTTCATGGAGTACCGCCAGATCAGCGGATCACAGCCAGGGTCGTGCGTTGGCCACCCTTGTAGGTCATCAGCGTCAGGGCACCGTTCTTGATGTCGCCTTTTTCGTCGAACGACACGGTACCGGTCACGCCTTTGTAGCCGCTGGTGGCAGCCAGAGCAGGCAGGTACTTGGCTGGGTCTGCAGAGTTGGCAGTGACCATGGCTGCAGCCATGACCTTGACGGCGTCATAGACGTAGGGTGCGTACACCTGAACTTCGGTGCCGAACTTGGCTTTGAAGTCGGCGCGGAATTTCTCCATACCGGCTTTCTCTTCGCCTTCAACACCACCGGCTTCAGCGCAGTAGACCTGGTCGTCGGCCATGCCGTCGCCAGCCAGTTTGGCCAGTTCGCTGGAGCAGATACCGTCGCCACCCATGAACTTGGCTTTGATGCCCAGCGCTTTCATTTGCTTGAGCATCGGGCCGGCGACAGCGTCCATACCGCCGAAGAACACCACGTCAGGCTTCTTGCCTTTCAGGGTGGTCAGGATGGCGTTGAAGTCAGTGGCTTTGTCGTTGGTGAATTCGCGACCCACCACTTTGCCGCCGGCAGCTGCCACAGCTTTTTCGAACTCGTCAGCCACGCCTTGGCCATAAGCGGTGCGGTCATCGATGACGGCAACGTTTTTGGCTTTGAGGGTTTCGATGGCGTATTTGCCGAGGGTAGAACCCAGGTGCACGTCGTCAGCCACCATGCGGAAGGTGGTCTTGAAGCCTTGACGTGTGTACTTGGGGTTGGTAGCGGAAGGAGAAATCTGGGGCAGGCCAGCACCGTTGTACAGCGTAGACGCGGGGATGGTGGTGCCGGAGTTCAGGTGACCGATCACGCCGTTGACTTTGGCATCGATCAGCTTTTGCGCAGCAGCGGTGCCTTGCTTGGGATCAGCTGCGTCGTCTTCGGCCAGCAATTCAAATTTGGCAGGCTTGCCGTCGATCTTGAGGCCAGCAGCATTCAACTCTTCGATGGCCATGCGGGCACCGTTTTCGTTGTCTTTGCCCAGGTGGGCAATGGCACCACTGGTGGGGCCCACGTGGCCAATTTTGACGATGGTGGCCTCGGGCGCGGCGGGAGCGGCAGGGGCTGCAGCAGGAGCAGCAGCCGGTGCAGGTGCTGCCTCTTCTTTTTTGCCGCAGGCGGCCAGAATCACGGCGGCAGAAATAACAGCCAGCTTCATTTTCATTTGCATATGGGTCCTTGAAAGGGAAGGGTCAGTGAAAGGTCGACCAAAACGGATTTGAGCGGCGCATAACGCACCACAAACCGCACGATACCTCAAATTTGAAGATTTTTCTGTGCACCACCCTGCTCAGGGCCAACGCAGGCAGGGTTAGCCCCATGTCAACCAGTGGAATGAATGCTCAATCAGTTGTCTGAATACAACCATCACCAATCTGACGCGCAGCTTGCACTGTTTTGCCGAGCACGGCGTCACGCACCAGGGCCTCAACCTGGGAAGCGAGTTCGCTCCGCAGGGTCTGCACCAGCAACATTTGCTGCGTCTGCAGGGCGTGCGTGACTGCATCGCGGATGTGGTCATCCATTGCATGCATCACGCTGGCGCAAGCACGCGCCACCAGTGCTTCGTCCGGCTCCGGTTTGGTTACCGTTGAAGCCGAATCCCGCGACGACACCAACAGTTCGGATTCAGGTCGATGGGGCTCAGAGGGCGGGACTTGGGGAGGTGGGACATGAACCACCTCGGTCAGGGTTGGCACGAAGCGCCGGGTTTCTGGCACAGACCGGGAGGACACCGGCCGACCTGCATGTGGCTGTTCGGGCATGGAGTTTCGGCTTGTGGTCACGGTTTGGATGCTGCTGCGGCGTCGTGGTAGTCGGGCGTGAGGCCCAAGGCCTGGTAACTGCGCCAACGCTGTCGGGCCAATGCACGGGCAGATTCATCGGGAGGCACCACCTCAACCACCCGCTCAAACACATCGTGTGTGGCAGGCATGCTGGTGCGCATGTTTACCAACACCTGCCTCACGCAAGAACCGACCAGGTCAGAGCACAAGACAACGGGAGAGCGCGACCTGACTTCCTCGGGGGCGTCCCCGGTGGCATGCGCCAGAAAGGGGTCGGTTTCCAGCATCCACAGCCTCTGATCCATATTTGCCAGGTCACTTGGCTCGGCACACACGACCAGCGTCATCTGCCTCGCACGGACTTTGCGTACCAGGCGGCAGACGTAATCAATGGGATCTGCCACATTGAAGTGGAAAGTGACCGTTGGCATGGGGAGGACGACGTCAGCTTCGACGTCTTTTCGGCTTGTCAACCGCCACAGATGCAGGCGCAGCCTGCAGTGCCGCTTCGTTCAGCACGTATTGGAGCAACAATGGTACCGGGCGGCCAGTAGACCCCTTGGCTGCACCGCTCTTCCATGCGGTGCCAGCAATATCCAAATGCGCCCAAGAGAGGTTGCCGGCAAACTTCTGCAGGAACTTGGCCGCTGTAACTGCTCCGCCCATGCGGCCCGCCACGTTGCCCATGTCGGCAAAGTTGCTTTTGAGGCCCTCTGCATACTCATCGTCCAGAGGCATGCGCCAGCACAGATCCTGGGATTGCTCGCCTGCGCTGGAGAGTTTGGATGCCAGCGCATCGTCGGGACTGAACAGTCCAGTACGGACACTTCCCAAAGCCACCACGCATGCTCCGGTGAGAGTGGCCACATCGACCACACTGGATGGATTCAGACGCTCCGCGTAGGTCAAGGCATCGCACAGAATGAGGCGCCCCTCGGCATCGGTATTGAGAATTTCGATGGTCTGCCCGCTCATGCTGGTGACCACATCGCCCGGTTTGACGGCCCGACCGTCGGGCATGTTCTCGCACGACGGGATCAGAGCCACCACATTGATGTGAGGTTGCAACATGGCGATGGCATGCATGGTGCCCAGCACGCTGGCAGCGCCACCCATGTCAAATTTCATTTCATCCATTTCAGCGGCGGGCTTGATGGATATGCCACCGGTATCGAAGGTGATTCCCTTGCCCACCAGCACCACCGGTGCTTGGCCTTTGACACCTCCGTTGTAGCGGATGACGATGAACCGCAGGGGCTCTACCGACCCTTGGGCCACAGCCATAAAGGCACCCATGCCCAACTTGCCCACTTCTTTGGGGCCAAGTACATCTACCTTGACGCGGGGGTGCTTGCCCAGTTTTTCAGCCGCTTCAGCAAGCAAAGTGGGGGTGGCGTGGTTGGCGGGGCGGTTGGCCCACTCCTTGGCGAGCTCCATGCCACTGACCAACGCCCGACCTTCGGCAACGAGTTGTTCCACGCGCTCCGACCCTGGCATGGCCACGATGACCTTGTGCAAGCTGCGCGGTTTCGGTTTTGACAGCGTGGTGGTGAATTGGTAAGTGGCATCCGCCACCGCCAGCATGGCTGCGCGGGCAGCCCCTTCAGTGACACCGGGAAGCCCCAGGTAAACCACGGCCTTTTTCACGTGGGGTTGCTTCAATCCAGAAAAAGCAACCACAAGGCCTTTGCGGACAGCCGCTGCAGATCCATCGCCCACACGGACAACCACCAGGCGCCGCGCGGCAACGGCTGGGCAAGCCAGTGCCACCAGTTGTTTGCCAACGCCAGCTTCCAACTCGCCGGATTTGAGCAAGGGTTGCAGCCAGGCCAAGAGCCCTTCGGCACCTTGAGCCCATGGGCCGGACACGTTGTCCGGAAGGGTGTCGGGCAGGTGGTCAGGCCAAGCCAGCACCAGTGCGTCGGTTTGAGCGGTAGTGGCTTGCGCCAGGGAGAGGGGCTTGAGTTCGAAGTCCATAATCGTGGTTTCCAGTGTCGCAAGATGTTATTCCATTCCTCCATTCGCAAAGAACTGGCCCGAAGTTTCGGGGCCACGCTGGTGGTGCTGTTCACGATCGTGGTGACGATCATGCTCATCCGGACGCTGGGACTGGCCACATCTGGCAGCGTTGACCCCAAAGAAGTGGTGCTGGTGCTGGGCTACACAGTGCTGGGCCGCCTGCACATCATCCTCACCATGGCCCTGTTCATTGCGGTGGTGTCGGTGCTGTCGCGCATGCACCGCGACAGCGAGATGGTGATATGGATGTGCAGTGGCCGGGGCTTGGCAGGTTTGCTCCAACCCATCCTCAGGTTTGCCTGGCCACTGTTGGCTGCATCTGCGGTACTGGTGTTTCTGGCTTGGCCGTGGGCCAACCAACAAACGGAAGACCTGCGGGAGCGCTTCACCCAACGCGGCGACCTGCAACGTGTGGCACCCGGTCAATTCCAGGAAGACTCTCAGGGCCAGCGCGTGTTTTTCATCGACAAAGACACAGGCGACGGAACCGAGGGCCGCAATGTGTTCATTTCTTCTACCGGACCACAGGGCGAAAGCACCGTTTCCGCGCGTGCAGCCAAACTCACCCGCACAGGCACCGAGCAGTATTTGCAGTTCATTTCGGGGATGCGGGTTGAAACTTCTCCAGACATGCTAAGCCTGCGGGTGAGCGAATTCGAACAGTACAGCGTGCGCGTGACTGAAGCAGGAGCCACGCTCAGCACCAGCAGGGCCATGAAGACCCGCTGGACCTGGGACTTGCTCGCCCAACCCAGCCCGCAAGCACATGCGGAGTTGGCATGGCGACTGGGCCTTGTGTTGTGCGCCTTGAATCTGGTGCTGGTCGCCGTCGCCATTTCCACGGGCAACCCCCGTGCAGGACGCAGTGGCAATGTAGCCTTTGCCATGTTCACATTTTTGCTCTACTACAACCTGCTCAACATGAGTGAGTCCTGGGTATCCAGAGGCAGTATCAGCGCTCCAGCGCTGGTGTTGGCCTTGCACGGCAGCGTGTTTGTGATGGCCAGCCTGTGGCTGGCCAAACGCCATGAAAACGTCAGCTTCCGCTCATTGTGGCGCGCCAGCATGGAACGCTCAAAGACAGGAACTGCGGCATGACAGTGCTGAGACGCCTGATTTACCGCGATGTCAGTGGGGCAGTTGCACTGGTAGCCCTCGCGTTTCTGGGCCTGTTTTTTTTCTTTGACTTCATTGACGAACTGTCAGCCATTGGGCGGCCTTCGCCGGTGTCTCCTCAACTGACTTACAGCCTGCAGCATGCCTTGCTGCAGGTGGCGCTGCAGGTTCCGGGCCACGCCTACGAAGTCATGCCCATTGCGGTGCTCATCGGCACCGTTTTTGTGTTTGCGCGGCTGGCGCAGGGCTCTGAATACACGATTCTGCGCACCAGTGGCCTGGGGCCTTGGCGGGCTCTGCGGCTGATGCTGGGGCTGGGGCTGGTATTTGTGGCCGTCACATTCGTTGTGGGCGACTACGTGGCCCCAGCGGCAGGCAAAACCGCACAGTTGTTGAAGGCGCGCTTTGAGGGACGCGTGGCGGTGGGCGGCGTGGGCGCTTGGCTGAAAGAAAAGCAGGCTTACAGCCAGTATTCGGTCAATGTGAACGCTCTCAATGCGCAGGGCGAGCTGGAAGGCATTCGCATTTTCGAGTTTGACAATCAAGGGCGATTGGTGTCACGCACCCAGGCGCAGTCCGGGCGCATTGATGAGCAAGGTGGCTGGCTTTTGCGCCAGGTGCTGCGCACGGAGTTCACCACACAAGGCGCTGACGGTACCTCGGTGCAGCAGCGGCAATTGGCCACCTTGCTGTGGCCCAACTCACTCACGGCTGAAATGGTCTCGGTGGCCCTGTTGCGTCCCGAACGCATGCCCACTGCCGATCTGTACCACTATGTGCAACACCTGGATGCCAACGGCCAGAGCTCGCAGCGGTACGAACTGGAGTTCTGGCGCAAGGTGTTTTACCCCCTCAGTTGCCTGGTGATGGTGGTGCTGGCGCTGCCCTTTGCCTACCTGCACTTCCGCTCGGGCGGGATCACAGGCTATGTGTTCGTTGGAGTGATGGTTGGCATCAGTTTTTTTCTGCTGAACAACGTGTTTGGCTACATCGGCAACCTCAACAACTGGTTGCCGTGGCTGGCGGCAGCATCACCTTCGCTCATTTACTCCCTGGTGTCGCTCACGGCTTTTGGCTGGCTGGTGTTGCGACGCTGAAGCCCTTTTTCCTGCCCGATGTGAACACCAACACCCCACCTTCCAGCGCGGTGGTGCTTTTTGCCCACGGTTCGCGCGACCCTTTGTGGCGCACACCCATTGAAGCGGTGGCCGCAGAAGTGCGCCGTATTTGCCCCCATACACCGGTGGCCTGTGCCTACCTGGAGTTGTGCGAGCCCAGCCTGCCCGACGCAGTGCACACACTGATTGGCCAAGGAGTGACGCACATCCGTCTGTTGCCCGTTTTTTTTGGCATGGGTAAACACGCCCGCGAAGACCTGCCCGAGTTGGCACAGGCGCTGCGGTCACAGAATCCGGGGTTGAGCCTGACGGTGTTACCCGCTGCCGGGGAACACCCAGCCCTCACAACCCTGCTGGCACAGCTTGCACTGGGGCAGACCGCATGAACCTGCACCAGTTCAAATTTGTGCAGGAGGCGGTGCGCCGTAACCTGAACCTGACCGAAACTGCCAAGGCGCTGCACACCTCTCAGCCCGGCGTGTCCAAAGCCATCATCGAGCTGGAAGACGAACTGGGCATCCAAATCTTTGCCCGCCACGGCAAGCGCATACGCCGTGTGACCGAGCCCGGGCAGCATGTGCTGAAAAGCATCGACATCATCCTGCGCGAGCTCAACAACCTGCGCCGCATTGGCGACCAGTTTTCAGCTCAGGACAGCGGCACGCTGTCCATTGCCACCACCCACACCCAGGCCCGCTATGTGTTGCCCGCGCCGGTGGCCAAGCTGCGGCAGGCCTACCCAAAAGTGGCCATCAGCCTGCACCAGGGATCGCCAGACCAGGTGGCGCAAATGCTGCTGACCGATGTGGCCGACATCGGCATGGCGACCGAATCGCTGTCGCAATATGAAGATCTGATCACCCTGCCCTGCTACGAGTGGCAACACGTACTGGTGCTGCCAGTGGGGCACCCCCTGCTGGAACGCGAGCGCCTGACGCTGGACGACCTGGACAAGCTGCCGCTGGTCACCTACCACCCGTCTTTCACGGGGCGCAGCCGCATCGACAACGCATTTGCTGCGCGCGACCTGAAACCCAACATCGTGCTGGAAGCCATTGACTCGGACGTGATCAAAACCTACGTCAAGCTGGGGCTCGGCGCGGGCATCGTGGCCGAAATGGCCATGGGCGGCGACAACCGCGACCCGGATCTGGCATCCCGCCCGCTGGGCCAGCTGCTGGGCCACAACGTGGCACGGGTGGCCTTCAAGCGCGGCGCCTACCTGCGCAACTACGTGCTGCGTTTTGCCGAGTTGCTGAGTGACCGCCTGAGCCGCGATTTGATCGCCAAAGCCATGGACGGCCACATTGAAAACTACAGCAATTTGTAGCTGAAAACCCAATACCAACAAGCGCCATAGGCCATTTTTATTCATATTTCATGAACGCGCCAGCCCACACCCCCACCTTGCACAGCCGCTTGCCCAACGTGGGCACCACCATCTTCACCGTGATGTCGGCGCTGGCCGCAGAGAAGGGTGCAGTCAACCTGGGACAAGGCTTCCCTGACTTCAACTGCGACCCCGCACTGGTCAACGCCGTGACTGCCGCCATGCAAGCGGGGCACAACCAGTACCCGCCCATGCCCGGTGTGCCCGCACTGCGCCAGGCGGTGGCCACCAAAATGGAAGCGCTGCACGGCAAGGTGTACAACGCCAACACCGAAATCACCATCACTGCCGGGGCCACACAGGCCATCTTGACCACCATCCTCGCCATCGTCCACCCGGGGGACGAAGTGATCGTGCTGGAGCCGTGTTACGACAGCTACGTGCCCAACATCGAACTGGCCGGTGGCGTGGCGGTACGCGTGCCCCTCACACCCGGCACCTTCAGGCCAGACTTCGACCG
This sequence comes from Hydrogenophaga sp., assembly GCA_020048405.1. GTDB lineage: Bacteria > Pseudomonadota > Gammaproteobacteria > Burkholderiales > Burkholderiaceae_C > UBA2334. Next base: position 483 of record JAIFMP010000101.1, on the reverse strand, counting down.
CATTTCAGCGGCCATCACACCCCGCACACGCGCCATCATCGTCAACAGCCCGCACAACCCCAGCGCCACGGTGTGGGGTCACGCTGACATGCTGCGCCTGCAAGACCTGCTGGCCCCCACCGACGTGCTGCTGATCTCTGACGAGGTGTACGAACACATGGTGTACGCCCCGCTGGAGCACCTGAGCGTGGCGCGTTACCCCGGGCTGGCTGCACGGGCGTTTGTCATCAGCAGCTTTGGCAAAACCTTTCACGTCACCGGTTGGAAGGTGGGCACCGTGGCCGCGCCCGCGCCGCTGACAGCCGAGTTCCGCAAGGTGCACCAGTTCAACGTGTTCACCGTCAACACGCCGGTGCAACATGCGCTGGCGGCCTACCTGGCCAACCCGGCGCCTTACCGCGACTTGCCCGCTTTTTATGCCGCCAAGCGCGACCTGTTTCGCCAGGGGCTGGCGCAAACGCGCTTCAAACTGTTACCCAGTGA
>JAIFMP010000040.1 GCA_020048405.1 Hydrogenophaga sp. | reverse complement strand
ATGCCGAACTGCGCCCCGCAGGCCACCCGGCCAAAGCCTTGGCCGAAGTGGCTGTGGGCGTGCCGTCCAGTGTGTTGCTGTCGCGGCCCGACGTGCGCGCTGCCGAGCAGCAACTGGCGGCGGCCAACGCCAACATGGGGGCTGCACGGGCGGCGTTTTTCCCGCGTGTGTCGCTGACTGCCAGCCTGGGCTCGGCCAGCAGCGAGTTGTCGGGCCTGTTCAAAGGTGGTACCTGGGGCTGGGCCTTGGCCCCGCAGGCCTTGTTGCCCATTTTTGACGGCGGTGCCAACCAGCGAAAAAGCCATCCAGACCGCGTTCAAAGAGGTGAACGATGCGCTGGTCAGCCGCGCGTCACTCGCCGAGCAACTGCGCGCCCAGACGGCGCTGGTGGCGGCCGAAAGCGAGCGCCTGCGCCTGTCTGAACTGAGACTGCGCCAGGGTGTGAGTGGTCAGCTCGATGTCTTGGACGCCCAGCGCAGCCTGTTTGCAGCCCAGCAGGCCCTGCTGCAGGTGCAAACCGCGCAGGTGCTGAACCGGGTGGCCTTGTTCAAAGCCACCGCCGGGTTCTGACCGGGCGAGTCAACGGGGCGAAGCCGGGTTGAACCCCGGCTGCACGTTCAGCCCACCAGGCGCGTGAGCGCTTCCTGGTATTTGGCCGAGGTGTTGGCGATCACTTGCGGTTTTGTCCCAGCGCACGCCGCCCACGGTGGCGGTGTCCAGCCAGTCGCGCAAAAACTGCTTGTCGTAGCTGGGCGGGTTGCGGCCTTCCCGGTAGCTGTCGGCGGGCCAATAGCGGGAAGAGTCGGGCGTCAGCACTTCATCCATCAGCACGAGGGTGCCGTCGGTGTCCAGACCAAATTCAAACTTGGTGTCGGCAATGATGATGCCTTTGGTCAGGGCAATCTCGGCTGCGGCGCTGTACAGGCGGATGCTGATGTCGCGGATGCGGGTGGCCAGGTCCAGCCCGATCATCTCCACCGTGCGCTCGAAAGTGATGTTCTCGTCGTGCTCGCCCACTGCTGCCTTGGCAGCGGGGGTGTAGATGGGTGCAGGCAATTTGCTGGCGTTGTTCAGGCCTTCGGGCAAGGGCACACCGCACACGCTGCGGCTGGCCTGGTATTCCTGCCAGCCGCTGCCCGCCAGGTAGCCGCGCACCACGGCTTCCACGGGAATGGGTCGCAGGCGCTTGACCAGCATGGAGCGGCCCCTCACCTGCGGAACCTCGGCTGCGGTCACCACGCTTTCGGGCGCGTCACCGGTCAGGTGGATGGGGCAGATGTTCAGGCCGTTGGGCCCCAGCTTGTCGAACCAGAACAAGGCCATTTTGGTCAGCAGCTCACCTTTGCCGGGAATGGGCTCGCCCATGATCACGTCGAACGCGCTGATGCGGTCGCTGGCCACCATGAGGATGCGGTCGTCGCCCACAGCGTAGTTGTCGCGCACCTTGCCGCGCGCCAGCAGGGGCAGGGAGGTGAGAGCAGAGGTGTGCAGTGCAGCGGTCATGGCGGGGGGTAAGGGTGCGGGAAAAAGAAAAAAGGCCCGTTGAACAGTCAACGGGCCCAATACTTGAGCAAACCATTCGGACGGATTATCGCCAAGTCCGCTGGTTGCTTTGTGGGTTGATGTGCGAGAGAAAACTGGCTTCAGTTCACCACCTGGGCCAGCAGGCCCTGGCTGTATTTGGCGGCCATCACGCTCAGTGAGTCGCCTTTGATTTTGCCGCCCTGGCCCTCGCAACCGAACTCCAGGTAGCGCTGCTTGCACACGGCTTTGGCGGCTTCGCGGGCAGGCTTGAGCCATTCGCGGGCGTCGAACTTGTCGGGGTTTTCAGCCAGAAACTTGCGCACGGCACCGGTCATGGCCAGGCGGATGTCTGTGTCGATGTTGATTTTGCGCACGCCGTGTTTGATGGCTTCCTGGATCTCTTCCACCGGCACGCCATAGGTTTCTTTCATCTTGCCGCCGTACTGGTTGATGACGGCCAGCAACTCTTGCGGCACGCTGGAGCTGCCATGCATCACCAGGTGAGTGTTGGGAATGCGGGCGTGGATTTCTTTCACGCGGCTGATGGCCAAGATGTCGCCCGTGGGCTTACGGCTGAACTTGTACGCGCCATGGCTGGTGCCAATGGCGATGGCCAGTGCGTCGAGCTGCGTGGCCTTGACGAACACGGCGGCTTCTTCGGGGTCGGTCAGCATTTGGCTGTGGTCCAGCTTGCCCACGGCACCCACACCGTCTTCTTCACCTGCATCACCGGTTTCCAGGTTGCCCAGGCAGCCCAGCTCGCCTTCTACCGTCGCGCCGATTTTGTGCGCCATGGCCACGACTTTTTGGGTGACATCCACGTTGTATTCGAACGATGCCGGGGTTTTGCCGTCGGACATCAGCGAGCCATCCATCATCACCGAGCCAAAACCCAGGTTCAGCGCGCCCTGGCAGATCTCAGGGCTGGTGCCATGGTCCTGGTGCATCACCAGGGGAATGTGGGGGTAGGCCTCGCAAGCGGCCTGGATCAGGTACTTGATGAAATGTTCGCCCGCGTACTTGCGTGCACCGGCGCTGGCTTGCAGGATGACGGGTGCACCCACCTCGTCGGCGGCCGCCATGACGGCCTGCACCTGCTCCAGGTTGTTGACGTTGAATGCCGGAATGCCGTAACCGTTGACCGCCGCGTGGTCGAGCAGTTCGCGCATGGAAACAAGTGCCATGAAAATCCCCCAAAAAAAGTTGGTAACCGGTTGGTAACCAGTCGGATTTTAATGACGCAGGCCTTGCAGCCGCTTGACAGCAAGGGTCAGTCGGCGCGGCAAATCTTCAGCATGTTGGTGCCGCCGGGGGCACCCATGGGTTCGCCGCAGGTGATGGCGTACAAGTCGCCGCTGGCCAGACCGCCTTTGCCCTTGAGGCGCGCTTCGGCTTGTTTCAGGGCGGTGTCCCGGTCACTGCTGGTGTCCATCAGCAGGGGACGCACATTGCGGTACAGCGCCATCTTGCGCTGGCTGGCTTGGGTGGCGGTCAGGGCGTAAATGGGCATGCCCACGTTGTGACGACTCATCCACAGCGCGGTGGAGCCTGATTCGGTCAGCGCCACAATGGCCTTGGCGCCGAGGTGGTACGCCGTGAACAGCGCACCCATGGCAATGGACTGGTCGATGCGGCCAAAGGTTTTGCCCACGAACGACGCATCCAGATTGTGGTCGCTCGCATGTTCGGCCATCTGGCAGATGTTGGCCATTTCCTTCACGGTTTCCAGCGGGAATTTGCCGGCAGCCGTCTCGCGCGGGTCGGCACGGGGGCCAGAATCATGCTTTCCATCATCTGTGTGGCGGTGATGGCCACTTTGTCGTGCTCACGTGCCAGCTTGATCATGCGTTTTTGCAACGCGGGTACAGCGGCGTTACCGACTTCGACGGCCAAGTCGCCGCGCGCCACCATGATGCCGTCGCTGGCGCGCAGGATGTTTTCGAGCTCAGGGATGGCCTCGGCGCGTTCGATCTTGGCAATCAGCCCGGCTCGGTGTCCGTCCGGCGCAGCCACATTGCACAACTGGCGGGCCAGTTCCATGTCAGTGGCGTTTTTGGGAAAGCTCACGGCCACATAGTCAGCCCGCAGCGCCATGGCGGTTTTGATGTCCTCCATGTCTTTGCCGGTCAGGGCGGGGGCTGTCAGGCCGCCACCCTGTTTGTTGATGCCTTTGTTGTTGGACAGTTCGCCGCCCATCACCAACGGCCTCCACTTTCATCACGATCAGGCCATCGTTGAGCAGCAGCATGTCGCCGGGCTTCACGTCTCGGGGCAGCTCTTTGTAGTCCAGCCCCACGCCGTGTTCATCCCCCAACTCGGTGCGAGCAGCGTCCAGCACAAAGGCCGCGCCGTTCTCCAGCATGACCTTGCCTTCGGCAAATTTGCCCACGCGGATTTTCGGGCCTTGCAGGTCGGCCATGATGGCCACTTCGGTGCCGGCGCGCTGTGCCGCATCACGCACCATGTTGGCCCGGTTGATGTGGTCCTGTGCGGTGCCATGAGAGAAGTTCAGGCGCACCACGTTCACACCGGCGCGGATCATCGCCTCCAGGATTTCGGGCGAGTTGGACGCAGGGCCCAGGGTGGCAACAATTTTGGTGGCGCGTGGCATGTGTGTCTCCGTTTGATGTTGTGGGTGGAGCTCTCCACCCGACGTTATAGATGTAACTTCGTTTCAATTATCGGTTTGATTCGTTACTGATGAGTTACGAATCGGCGCACCCCTGTGGTCTGCAATGTCAAAATGTGGCACCAAGACAGAAGCACTCTCTTGCAGACTCCCTTATCGACAAGGATTTTCATGACCACCCCCGGACCTGCTGATACCCTGGACACAGCGGCACTGAACGATCTCAAAGACATGCTGGGTGACGCTCTGGCCGAAATCGCCGACAGCTTTCTGGAAGGGCTCGACGGCGAGGTCATGGCCATTCAGCAAGCCTTGGGGGCAGACAAGCTGGCCGTGCGTGCAGCAGCGCACTCGCTCAAGGGCAGTGCTGGCAACATGGGCGCGCGTGTACTGGCTGCGCTGGCGTCATCCATTGAAAAAGCCGCTGCCGATGGCGACATGGCCCGATGTACCGAGCTGTCGGTTGGTTTGCCCGAAGCCGCTGCACAAGCCAGAGCTGCATTGCGCAGCCCTGAGCGAGGCGCGCTGATCTCGGTGGGTTGAATCAGGCTTTCCCTGCGCTGAACTGCCGGAGTTTCGCCTCGATGTCTGCAGACGGAATCGGCTTGCTGATGAAGTAACCCTGGATCTCCGTTGCCCCCAGGGCTTCCATGAAGTCGCACTGGCGCTGGGTTTCAACCCCTTCGGCAATGGTGGTGAGTTGTAGGGACTGGGCGATGGCGGTGATGGCACGGATGATGGCGCGATCGGCCTCGGCTTCGGTCACACGTTTCACAAAGGCACGGTCGATCTTGATGGTGTCGATGGGAAACTGCAGCAGGTATTCCAGAGATGAGTGGCCAATACCGAAATCGTCAATGGCCACTTTGAACCCCAGCTTGCGCAGGCTGGTCAGGAGTTCGATGGCCCGATCCGGGTTTTGCATCGCCAGGCTCTCGGTGATTTCCAGCTCGATCAGGTGCGGCTCTACCTGCGCACGGTTGACCGCATCCAGAATGAGGTCGTGCAGATCGCTGCCCAGAAATTGTCGCGGCGAGAGGTTGACTGCCACCCGCAAGGGGGTGCCCGCATCTGCCCAGACTTTGGCCTGTCGGCAGGCTTCGTTCAGAACCCACGCCCCTACTTCATGGATAAGCCCCATGTCTTCCAGCAGTGGAATGAACTGTGCGGGAGACACCATGCCTCGCGTGGGATGGTTCCAGCGCAGCAGAGATTCCACCCCGACGATGGAGCCGGTGCGCAAGGCCAGTTGCGGCTGGTAGTGCAGTTCAAACTGGCCGCTTTGCAAGGCACGCCGGAGGTCCAGCTCCACGTCGAGCGATCCGAATGAGCGGTTGACCTCAAGGTTGCCCCCGGTTTTGGCGGTCTTGAAGCCAGAGGCACGGGCGTGCTGTTGCGCGTCTTTGGCGAGGGTCAGCAGTTGTTCGGCTTCGTGCCCGTGTTGTGGGCCCAGGGCGAGCCCGGCGCACACCGAGACAAAAATTTCCTGCCCGTAAATGGAAAAGGGGTTGTCCAGCGCGAGGAGGATGCGCTCCAGCTTGTCTTCTGCGTCCTGCTCATCGGCACCGCGCAAGGCCAGCGCAAACTCATCGCCACCCACACGTGCCAAGCCAACGTAGCCAGTGGACATCGATTTGATGCGTTGTGCCACCTGAACCAGAAGGGCATCGCCCGCGGCCTCGCCCAGAGCGTCATTCACGCGGTGGAAGCGCGCCAGATCTATCCAGCAAACCATGACGACGTCGTTGCCCAGGTCGAGGCTGGTCAGCACCTCGCGCACTTGGCGCACAAACATGCGCCGGTTGGCCAGGCCGGTGAGTTCATCGTGCAAGGCCAGGTAGTCGACCAGCGCCTGTGTGCGGCGTGAATCTGTCACGTTCTGGAAGGCACCAAACACGCGCACGGGTTGCCCCACCTCGGTCTCGTCGGCACGCTCACCGGTCATGGTGATGATGCGTTCGGCCGACGTGGCCTTTTCGGGCAGCCGGAACTCAATGTCCATCTTGCCAGCCGCAAAGCCGAGGGCTGCGAACGACTGGCGAACACGCAGGCGGTCGCCCGGGTGCACGAGTTGCAACAGGGCACCCAGTGTGTCGGGCACGTCGTTTTCCAGCCCCAGCAAGGTGGATCCGTCTTCTGACCATTCGAGCTTGTCGGAATCAACGGTCCATTCCCAGAAGCCCAAACCTGCGATGCGGCGCGCCGATGCCTGGCGCTGGCGGGTGCCACGCACCTCGCGGTTGAGTTCGCTGCTGCGCAAGGCATAGCGAACGCGCTGTGCGAGCAGCGGAAAGTTGATGGGTTTGGTGATGAAATCGGTGGCCCCGGCGGTGAAAGCCCGCTCTATGGACTCCAGGTCTTCGCTGCCGGTGAGCATGATGATGGGCGTGACATCGTGGTCCACCCGCCGTATCTGCGCGCAGGCTTCAAATCCGTCGACGCCAGGCATTTGCACGTCCATCAGCACCAGATCCGGGCGGTGCTGGGTGAAGGCCTCCACGCCCAGCGCGCCGTTTTCAGCGACCAGAACACGGTAGCCCTGTTTGCCCAGCACGGCCTGCACCAGCTTGCGGGTGGTGGGGTCGTCGTCAACGGCCAGCAATGTCAGTGAGGCAGGCGTGTGTGAACTCACGGTGGGCTTTCGTGGCGTGGGCTGTGTGCAGCTTGTGTCGGTTTTGATCAACCCGGCAGCCCATTGTAGGCAAACCTGCGGCGGTGCCGTGGCCCTGTGGCTCATGTCTGAGGCAAAGGCTCTGGGGTGTGACGCACTTCACGTGGCGCCGACATGACTTCCAATGAAAATATGCAGCATATTGGCTCTCCTCACTTATTCAGCAAGAATTTTGTGCTGCGTATTTGTTTGTCTGAAGAAGTGCCACATCATGGCCCCGAGTGTCCAGCACAGCCATGCTGTCCACAAAGTGTGGCTCATGAAGTGTGCGCCCCTCAGTTGCTGGCTGAGTCCCAACACTGCGCCAGCGGCCAGGGCTACCCACATCCAGCGCTGGGCCAACGCGGGGTGCCTGGCTTTCAGCCAGAAGTGCGCTGTCACGAAGGCAAACCCAGTGGAGGCGTGACCGGCCGGAAAACAGTGGCCTGGCCCCCCGTCCCGCTGTCCCCACAACCAGTGCGATATATGCTGGGCGCTGCCACCAAAAACCTCCAGGTCCCAAGGGCAACTGGTGTGGCTGATCCCTTTGAGCACTACCACCACCAACAGTGCCACCCAAATACTGCCTGCCCACCCTCTCCGCTCACGAGTGGAGAGGGACTTGAATGGACTCACAGGCCAGATGGCCAGCAGCGTGACGGCCCACAACACCACCCAGCCCAGGGTTCTCGCAGCCTCATGGAAAACGTTTGTCAGCAGCGGGTGAAACTGCCAAGGGAAACCGGAGGCGTGGCCTACCAGTTGGGCCAGCGGCAGGTCGAGGCCAGAGGCGTCCCACACCAGCACAGCCGCCAGGCCCAACAGTACCGTGGTCCAGGGGAAAGCGGTCGAGGCCGCTGGCCTTTCAGCGGGCACAGCCATGGAACAGATCTCGCGCGGGTTGATAGGCGCTGGTGGACACATCCATCAAGCCCAGCACGCTGTGGAACAGGTTGTCGTGCGTGAGGGGCTCCTGGGTGCGGCCTGCCAGACAGCTCGATGTGACCCCCGTCCGCCTTTGCATGTCGGGTGACAACCAGGTGAGCATGGGCACGTGCTTTTGTTCGACCGGTGCCAAGGCGTAGGGCAGGCCGTGCAGATACAGGTTGTTTTCGCCTAACGATTCGCCGTGGTCTGACACATACAGCAGCGCAGTGCTGGCAGCCTGCTGCTTCAGCCATGCCACGGTTTGGGCCAGCACATGGTCTGTGTACCTGATGGAGTTGTCATAGGTATTGACCAGTGCCTCGCGGCTGCAATCTTGCAAAGCGTTGCTTTGGCACTCCGGCTGGAACGCCGTGAATTGCGTGGGCGAGCGACGGTGGTAAGCCGGGCCGTGGCTGCCCATCTGGTGCAGAACCACCACGACACCTTTGCCCTTGCGTTCGGTGGGCATGGCGGCCAGCTGGCGCTCCATTTCGCCGAGCATGACGGCGTCAAGGCATTCGCCTTGGGCGCACAGCGAGGGCTCTTTCAGCTCACGGGTCGTGACATTGGGGACCCTGTCGCACACGCCTTTGCAGCCAGACTGGTTGTCAATCCAGACCACACCCAGACCTGCACGGTGCAACACATCCAACAGATTTTCGTGCCGGTCATCACTGGCCTCAAATGCTGCTTTGCCCAGATGGGAAAACATGCAGGGGACCGATGCCTGTGTGTTGGTGCCGCAGGAGCGCACGTTGGCAAAGTAGGTGAGGTTGCCTTCGGCCTGAAGGGCACGCAATTCGGGTGTGGTGTCGCGTGCGTAGCCACCCAGACCAAAGTTGGCGGCACGGGCCGTTTCGCCTACCACCAGCACCAGCCAAGGCGCATGTGTTTGTCCGGTGTAGCTCGCGCCCAGCGTGGCATCTTCGCCCACTGCCAGTAAGGGCCGTTGGCTGCGGGGAACGGTGTCGGCCGCGGTTTTGCCCAAGGCATACACGCTGTTGAGCGGGTTGATGAGGTAGCGCACATGCTTGTGGTTGCGCATCAGCGAAGCGAAATCCTGGAACATCAGCATCAGCACACCGCCGGCCACCACCACGCTGCCGACCAGCAACGCAGCGTTGCCGCCCAACCGCCGTTGCCAGCTGGCGGGGCGAATGGTTTGGCGCCACAGCCACCACACTGGCAACAGCCCTACGCCCACCAGCGTGACAAACAAACCGGGTGACAGCAGGTCGCGAACCTCGCGCACGTCGGTGTGAAGCACGTTGGTGATCATGGTCGGGTCGATCACGGCTGAATAGGCCCACATGAAGTGGGTGGCCGCTGCGGCCATCAGCAGCAACACGGTGGCCACCGGCTTGAGCACACGCGGCCACGCCAGCAGGCTCAACAATGCCGACAGGATCGCCGCCACCCACACACCAAAACCCAGGCTGAACAACAGGCCGCGGGTACCGGAAATTTCGGGCAGCGCCATCATTTGCCGCCACAGGGCTATGTTGCCGACGGATGCCAGCCACACGGCCAAGACGATCACCACCCCACTCGTGGCGTTTCACAAAGAGTTGTCCCAGCTGAAGCAGGGATGTGGTGCTGCGGAGGGAACTGCGCGCGGTTGGCTTGGGTTGCATGGGCGAGGTCGGGGGTGAAGGGGGCAATGCGTCTGTTGCCGCACTCAGCAGACGAGCGTACAGAGAGGGCCTTAATGGGGTCTTAACCGGGTCTTATCTCGTCGGCTGGCCAAACCAGCGCGTGTCTGCTGGTCCAGCCTGCGGTTGCGGAGCCGGACTGCAGTTGTGCACCGTGCCAACTGGCGATGCGCCAGGCCCAGGCCCAGCCCGTGCACTGCTTCGGGCCCAACGCCTGCAGCTGGTGCAACCGGAGGCGGTTTGTCGCTGACTGCCAGCACCCACATGCCTTTGTCCAGTTCCAAAGATACCAGTACCTGTGTGCCCTCTGGCGTGTGACGCAAGGCGTTGTCCACCAGATTGCGTACCGCCAGTTCCAGCAGCAAAGGGTGGCCTTGCAGTTGCCACCGGTGTGCCTCGGGGGACACTTCCAGCACCAGGTCATGACCACTCTCGTGCGCAGTCTGGGCGTGTTGCGCCAGTACACTTTTGACCAAATGGGCCACGCAAATGGGTTGCGAGCCAACTTCGCCCTGCCGTTGTGCCCGGGCGAAGGCCAGAAGCTGGGTCAGGATGTCGCCCGCATGCATGGCCTGCTGCTGCATGCGTTGTGCAGCGGCGTCCCGCGCCAACGGGTCGCCCGAACCTGTGAGGGCGTGCGCTTGTACGCTGATGGCCGTGAGAGGGGTGCGAAGTTCGTGCGCAATGTCCGAGGCAAAGGCGCGCTCTTGCTGCACCTGGGCATCGAGCCTGTCCACCAGGGAGTTGATCGCTTTCACGGCGCTGGAAAAGTCTTCAAATCGGTGTTGCCCGTCCAGACGTTCATGCTTCGCCAGATCGAGCGCGTCGATCTGTGCCGACAAACGGTTCAGCGGGGCCAGGCCCTTGCGAAGCGCCCAGGCCAGCAGCAATGCCACCAGCGGTAGCACCACCAGTGCTGGACGGGCAATGTGCTCTGCGATGTCGCGGCCCAGGGCGTTGCGCGCATCGAGGTCCACCACCGCAGTCACCCTCCGGCCAGGTGAACGTACTGGGTCGATGGCTGTGTACTGCCGCCAATGTCGGGTCGCGCCATCCACGGCCACCAGCTGCGTGTGGTAGCCCGATGTGGTGGGCACGGGCCAACCGCTGGCCAGACCGTGCGTGTCGAGTACCAGTATTCCGTCTTGCCAAACCATCACGGCCTGCGGCTGCTCGTAACCGTGTTTCTCGGGTTTGAGGCCGCCGGTTTGAGCGGGCGCAGTGACTGGCTGCAGTGTCGGCAGGCTGAGCCATAGCTGCGCGGAAGCCACCAACTGGCCATCGCTGATTTCATCGGCCTCGTGCAAGCCGGTGTAGTACGCCACGCCTGCGAGGGTGGCCCAGGTGGCCGCCATCGCTACCAGCGTCCACATCCACAGGTGGCGCCAGAGAGGCGGACGCTGTGGGGGCGATGACTGGCTCACGTGTCTGCCTCACGCGCCAGAAAGTAACCCACACCACGCACGTTCTTGATGTAGCCGTCACCCAGCTTGCGCCTCAGGTGGTGGATGTGCACCTCAATGGCGTTGCTGTCCAGCTCCTCTCCAAACCCGTATACGGCTGCTTCCAGGCGGGCCCGGTCAAGCACCTCGCCCGGGGATTGCATCAACGCCAGCAGCAGGCTGAACTCCCGTGCGCCCAGCACCACGGGTTGCCCTGCTTTCTCAACCGTGCGGGTGGCAGGGTTGAGAGAGACCTCACCGTGGATGATGAGTGGGCTTGCCCGGCCAGCGGCGCGGCGCATGGCCACGCGCAGGCGGGCCAGGAGTTCGTTCACGTCGAAGGGCTTGGTCAGATAGTCGTCTGCGCCGCCGTCCAGGCCAGTGATGCGGTCGGGAACCGCGTCGCGCGCCGTCATGATGAGCACGGGCAGGTCGGGTCTGGGCAGTTCGGGGTTTCCGCCGTGAAGCACGCCTGCGGTGCGTACGCGGATTTTGCGCAGCAGGCCTAAACCGTCTCCGTCAGGCAGGGTGAGATCGAGCAGCACGGCATCGAAGGGCTCACACGTCAGCACGGCCCAAGCCTGGGCCAGCGTAGACGCACAGTCCACCGCGTGCCCGGCTTGCTTGAGGGCTGCTTGCAGGCCCGTGGCAATGCCTGGATCGTCTTCTACCAACAGCAGCCGCATGGCTTACCACCCCAGCCCAAGGCGCAGCGGCAGGTACACCGCCATGCCCACCACGATGGTGCCCAGCACGCCGCGCTGTTTGAAAAACCAGGCCGACCCGGCGATCACCGCGAACACCCGCGCGTCCTGCCAGGTGGTGATCAGCGCTCCCTGGCTCATGACCACCTCGGGGATGACCACCGCGCCCAGTGCAGCGATGGGTGCGTACTGCAGGCCGCGCTGGGCCCAGTGCGGCAGCGTCCAGGGCTTGTCTGACAGGAAAAACAGGCAACGGGTGAGCACCGTCACGACGGTGAGGCAGGCAATGGTCAGCAGCGTCCACCCATCGGTCTGGCCGAAAGTCGATGCATCAACCATGCTGCGTTGCCTCGCGGTGGCGGTCGATCAGTAGCGACAGGGCCACCGCCACGGCAATGGCGACCACGATGTTGAGCTTGAGTGGCAGCGCGAACGCGACCACCGCCGCCGCCCCCGAAATGGCCATGGCCACGATGCGCAGAGGCGAACTGGCCAGCGACAACATCACCCCCAGCAAGGCCAGAATGCCCGCAAAGCCTAGCCCCCATTGGGTGGGGATGGCATTGGCCAGCGCAATGCCCACCATGCTGGCCCCCATCCACGACACCCAGTTGATGCCGGTGTTGCCCGCCAGGTAGGCTTGTTGGGCCAGGAGCTCGCCAGGTGGGGTGTGTACTGTGGGTGCGTGGGGATAACGCTTGGCAAAAAAGACGTAGCTCAGGTCGGCAGTGAGGTAGCCGGTGACCAGGCGCTCTCGCAGCGACAGGTGCATGACATAGGGTCGCAAATGCGCCGAAAACACCACAAAACGCAGGTTCACGCAAAACGCGGTGGCCAGAATCACCCACAGTGGTGCCCCGGCTGCGATCAGCGGAATGGCCGCCAACTGGGCGCTGCCCGCAAACACAAACAGTGTCATGGCCACAGCCTCCAACGGGCTCATACCCGACTTGACCATGGCCACCCCGGTCATCAGCCCCCACGCGGCGATGCCGGTGGCCACGCTGGCGAGGTCGCGGACGCCCGCCCAGTAGTCGGGGTGGCGGAAATAGGCAGGCTTGAAAAACATGCGCTCAGGCCGTGGGGCCACCCAACACCATGCCGGGCACCAGTGGGCAACCGCGCAGGAAGTCTGCAGCGGGCAGGCGCTTGCCGCCGGCGCGTTGCAGGTGGGTGAGCACGAGAACGCCCTGACCAGTTTGAACACCAATGCCCAGATCGTTTATGAATAAAATATGCCCTTGTGGCTTTTTTGTATTCAATAGTTCACTATCATAATTTTCATGGATTGCAGCGCCCCACAACTTGAGTGTGTCGGCTCCCAGCGTGGTGCTGGCACCGGGGAAGGGGTCGAACGAGCGGATGCGCCGTTCAATGGTGGCGGCGCTGTTGCCCCAGTCCACCGCGCTCTCGGCCTTTTCAATTTTGTGGGCATAGGTCACGCCTTCGGCGGGTTGTGGCACGGGGCGCAGGCCTCCACAAGCGGCTAGTTCCAGCACTTCCACCATCAGCCGCCCGCCCAGATTGGCCAGGCGGTCATGCAGCGTGGCTGTGGTGTCGGTGGGGGCAATGGTCAGGGTTTCGCGCACCAGCATGTCGCCGGTATCCAACCCCGCGTCCATTTGCATGATGGTGATGCCGGTGTGGGTATCGCCCGCTTCGATGGCCCGGTGGATGGGTGCTGCACCTCTCCAGCGCGGCAGCAGCGAGGCGTGGATGTTCAGGCACCCCAGCCTCGGGAGGTCAAGCACCCATTGCGGCAAGATCAATCCATAGGCTGCCACCACGAGCACGTCAGGGGCAGCCGCCTGCAGGGCGGCTTGCGCCGCAGCAGCGTCGTCGGGGAACTTGCCGTCCAGCCGAAGGCTGTGGGGCTGGACCACGGGTATGTGGTGTTCAACGGCAAACTGCTTGACAGGCGAGGCCTGCAACTTCATGCCCCGGCCCGCCGGGCGGTCCGGCTGGGTCAGCACCAGTGGCACGTGAAAACCGGCAGCGTGCAGCCGTGCCAGCGCCGCGCTGGCGAATTCGGGCGTGCCTGCAAACGCCACGCGCAGGCTGTTTGCATGGGTAGCAGACATCAGCGCCGCCCGCCCAGGTCGTGGGCCGAGCGTTCGTCTTTCAGCTCTTTGTTCAACTTGGTTTTGATGCGGTTGCGCTTGAGCGGCGAGAGGTATTCCACAAACACCTTGCCCATCAAATGGTCGAGTTCGTGCTGGATGCACACGGCCAGCAGGCCTTCGGCCTCGATGGTCTGGGGGTTGCCGTGGCGGTCCAGCGCCTCGACGCGCACGGCCACCGAGCGCTCCACGCCGTCGTAAATGCCGGGCACTGACAGGCAACCTTCGTCGCCTTTGTGCCGTTCGGGGCTGGTCCAGACGATGGTGGGGTTGATGAGCACCAGCGGCTGGTTGTGCTCTTCACTCACGTCGATCACCACCATACGCTGGTGCACGTCTACCTGGGTGGCGGCCAGGCCTATGCCTTGGGCGTCGTACATGGTCTCCAGCATGTTGTCGATGAGCGGTTGCAGCTCAGGGCCCACAGCTGCCAAGGGCTTGGCCACTGTGTGCAAACGGGGATCGGGGTAACGCAGGATGTGCAAAATGGGCATGGCTGGCATCAAAAGCAACGGGGCCCCACACATGGAAGGGCCTGCAGGACGGATGGGATGTCGGTATTTTCGCCACTTTTGATGTTGCACCGGGTCGTGTTGGCTTCGTTGTGTTGTCCAATCCGGGGCTTACGCGCAAAATCCAAAGCCAATTTCATCCAGAGAACATGAACGCAATGCCCCGCATTCTTGCTGCCACGCCCCACACTGCGATGCGCCGTTGCGTGTCATTTTCTGAGCCTACTGCGTGTGGTGCACGCCTGTTTGCGCCAGCACGACTGGCAGTTTTGCTGGTGGCTTGCATGCTGCCCGCAGTGGTCGCTGCACAGAACTTTCCTGTCACGCCCCAGCAACGCGCCACTGCCAACCAAGTGGCCCAGGCCGGTGTTGCGCTCAGCGACCTGTCCCCCGATGCGCCCGAACGCCACACCGTGGTGCGCGGAGACACGCTGTGGGCTATTTCGGGCCTCTTTTTGCGCAGCCCCTGGCGATGGCCCGAGCTGTGGGGAATGAACCTGAACGACATCCGCAACCCGCACCGCATCTACCCCGGGCAGGTGTTGGTGCTGGACACATCCAGCGGGCGCGCATTGCTGCGGGTGGCTGGGGCCGATGGCGATGTGCCCACCGTTCGGGTGTCTCCCCGCACGCGTTACGAGGCTCTGAGTGACTCCGCCATCCCGCCCATCTCAATGCAGCTCATCGAGCCATTCCTGACCGAGGCGCAGGTCGTCAACGAAGCCGAGTTTGCCCAGGCACCGCGCTTGGTGGCCGCGCAGGAGGGCCGTGTGCTGCTCAGCCGTGGTGACCGGGCCTATGCGCGATCCCTGTTGGGTGCTGATGGTGATGGCGCGCTGACCATTGAGCGTGGCAGTCCGCGCGATTTCAGGGTGTTTCGCAGCGCAACGCCCCTGAAAGACCCCACCACAGGCGAGGTGCTGGGTTTTGAAGCGCAGTATGTTGGGCGCGTGCGTCTGGCCAGGGCCGAGCAACTCAACCAGGTGCGTGGCAAGGACGGCAAATTGGAGGCCGAAATTGTGCCGGCCACGGTGGACATCACTGCCACCAAGGAAGAAATCCGCGCGGGCGACCGCATGTTGCCCGAGCCCCCCCGGGATTTCAGCCTGTTCGTGCCCCGTGCCCCAGAGCAAGACCAGGCGGGTCAAATCGTTTCGGTATATGGCAATGCGGTCACTTACGCAGGGCAGAACCAAGTGGTGGCCATCAACCGGGGCGCCGAGCATGGCGTGGCCCCCGGCCATGTGCTGGCGGTGCTCAAAGATGGACGGCGCCTGCAAGACCGTACCGACAGCCAGCGCGCCACCATCAAGCTGCCATCAGAGCGCAACGGGCTCATGGTGGTGTTCCGCGTGTTTGAGCGTGTGTCTTACGGACTGGTGCTGCAAATCAGCGACAGCGTGAAGGTCGGCGATCGCTTCACCAATCCCTGAGCAGGGTGTCTGATGGACACCGATCCAGCTGAACTGGCCGCGTGGTTGCGTCTGCGTTTGACCCACGGTGTGGGCGACGCCAGTGCCCGCAAATTGCTGGCTGCATTCGGCCTCCCCAGCCAGATTTTTCAGCAGCCTGTTTCAGCCCTTCGCCATGTGGTCAGTGCCACGCAGGCCGATGCCTTGCTGACATTGCCTGAGGGCTTTGAGGCGCAGTGGGTACAGACCCAATCTTGGCTCGACCAAAGCCCAGCGCACTGCATGCTGACTCTGGCCGACCCAGCGTACCCGCGCGAACTCCTTGAAACGGCCGATCCTCCCTTGGTGCTCTTTTTGATGGGACGCATGGAATTGCTGCACCATCCCCAGAGACTGGCGGTGGTGGGCAGCCGCAATCCCACCCCACAAGGGGAGCAAAACGCTCACGACTTTGCCTTGGCTTTGGCTGCGGCCGGCGTGTGTGTTGTTTCCGGCCTGGCCTTGGGGGTGGATGGTGCTGCCCACAGCGGGGCGCTGGATGCTGGTGGTGCCACCATCGCCGTGGTTGGCACGGGGTTGGACAGGGTGTATCCCCGCCGCCACCTGTCTCTGGCGCACCGAATTGCGCAACACGGTCTGGTGGTGAGCGAGTTTGTGCTCGGGACCGCACCAGCAGCAGCCCATTTCCCCAAACGCAACCGCATCATCGCGGGATTGAGCCAGGGCACTCTGGTGGTGGAGGCGGCGCTGGCTTCGGGCTCACTGATCACTGCACGACTGGCGGCCGACATGGGGCGGGAGGTGTTCGCGATTCCTGGGTCTATTCACGCCACACAGTCCAAGGGTTGCCATGCGTTGATTCGCCAAGGTGCGAAGCTGGTGGAGTCTGCTCAGGATGTGCTGGAAGACTTGCGCATCGTGGCACCGTTGGCCGCAGATACAGACGTACCGACCGACGAACACGATGTGCCCCATGGTCTTGACGCAGCGCAAGCACCGCTGCTGCTGGCCATGGGGTTCGAACCCATCGGGCTCGACGCCTTGCAGGCGCGCACAGGGCTGGAAACTGCACAACTGCAGGCGCAACTGTTGGAGCTTGAGCTGGATGGCCATGTGTCCCGCGCAAACGGTGGCTTGTTTCAGCGGATGGTGCGCATTTGATCCCGTCTGCAGGGGCTGCGCTGGGTGCCTTCAGTGCAGCAGGCGTTCGGGGTTGGCCTCGAGTTTTTCAAGTGCTGCACGGGTGGCGCGCACGGTAAGGGTTTCCTGCTCGGCAGGTATCAGCAATCCAGCTTGTAGATATGCAGCCACCCGAGTGGTTTGAACCAGAAAACAACGCTGGTGCACAGTGGTGAACAAACACAACTGTCCGTGCTGGCTGCGCCAAGCAAGCTGCACTTGATTGATCGAGTTGTTGTGATCGAGCTGGAACCAACTGCCGAGCTGAAGTTCTTGCGCCCAGCCCCTGCTGGCATCCCCTGCTGCGGTTCCGCCAGTGGTGATCACTTCGATGTTAGAGGCATCCACTCCCGTGATCATTTCAATGCTTTCCTGGTCCAGCTCCAAGTCGCCTACGCCGCCTTCGGGCAGGAAGTTTTCCAGCACCGACAGATTGCGCGTGACCTCTGCCAGTTGAGCCGCCGGAATGCTGTCGGTGCGCGACATGAAGGCGTCGGCCATGATGTCGCTGAGAATCTTGATGTGTGCCTCCTGTGCGTTGTTCTCAATTCCCAGCAAGGTCATGCCTTTGCGCAAGCGCGCCAGCAAACCCGGCAACTGAGAAATGGCTTGCGCCCGCTCGGCTCGCGAGGGCTTGGCAGCGGCAGCCCACAACAGGTCACAGGCAGTTTGTTTGAGCAATACCATCTCAGTGTGTTTTGCACCCAGCTTCACGGTGGACACAGCCAACACTTCAGCCCAGATCTTGAACAGGAAGTCGCGGATCTCATCACGCACGGGCATGTCGTTGAGGAGCTTGCGTAACTCAATGGTGTATTGCACGGCAAGCGTTTCTTTTTGCTCCACTTGTTGTGCCACTGTCACGAGTTTGCCCGCAGGTCCCAGCGCCTGAAGTTGAATGGCGAGAAACTTCTGGAACTCGTCAAACACCAGTTGGAACACGCGCCGACCGGTTTCTGGATACTGCTCAATGACCTGCACAATGCGACGAACTTCAGCCTCCAATGCCTGGGCACTCACGTCAGACAGCGCTGCATCGAAACCCAGTGCACACGAGCCCATGCGGTCAATCAGCCGCCTGGCGGGATGCTGCATGGAGCTGAAAAAGTCTGGCTCGGCAAGCGCCACACGCAGGACCGGTATCTGCAGGCGGGCAAACCAGATTCGCAAAGATGCTTGGATGCGGTCTTCCGCCAGGATGGCCTGAAACATCAGCGCCACCACCTCAATGATGGCTTTCTCATCAGGCGTCCGCGCAGCCTGCTTGAGTTCGTTGCTGCGCTGGCGGACCAAGTCGGTGGCTTGCTGGACGTGGTGTACCAAGTCGCCCATCTGGCGATAGTCGACGTCGTCCCCAGCTGGACCTGCTCCACGCAAGCGGCTGTCGTTGAGGATGGTCTGCAGCCCCGGAGACGGTTGGTGTCTGACGGTGGCATCACCGGTTCCGCCGGGGCCTGCAGGCGCTCCACCTCGGTCTACCAGCAAACGCCGGATTCTGCCCATGAGTTCCTGTGCCTGGTGTCGGGCTTTGCTCCATACCTCGGTGTGCGAACCGTGCGAACGACCCATTTCGCTGAGGTGCGCAGTAGGCGCAAAAGCGGTCCCGGGTTTGCTGTCCAGCGCGGGCATTTTCAAGGTGTTGGCCGCTGTGCTGGCGTGTGATTTCGGCGCCGCGTCGTCTCCCGGGGACTTGCGCACCGTGTGCTTGAGTTGGATTTCGGGCATCACACCGTTGGTAACCAGAAAGCGATTGGCCTCTTGGTAAGCGGTTGCCATCCTGTTGCTCTGGCCGTGGTGGATGACCGAGGTGAGCATTTTCAAGTTGTCACGTGACAACCCCGCGTGCACCCACTCATCCAACATGATGCGGCCCAGCGTTTCTGGACGCACCACATCAGTGTTTTGCAATTCGGTGCGGTTCTCGGCAAACACCAATCGCTGGCGCAAATCCGTCCACGCCTGGCCCACGCCATCGTGAATGGCCAAAGCCAATTTGGAGGCCAACAATTGGTCTTCAACCGCCTCTGTGGCCATCAATTCAAGTCGGCCTGGAACTGTGTGCCCGGCCTGCGCCGCATGGCGCTGATGAAGGCTTTGCTGAAGAGCGGCACGCACGCCATCGATCCAGGTGCGCGAGAGTTGGTCGAATTCGGTCAGTGAATCACGCGCGGTTTGCATGTCACGCGCCGTAAGGGCCTTGTCCAGCTGGGTGTTCAGGTGCTCGCGCATGTCGTCGCACACTTTGGGCAACAACAGCCCCACCTGCGAGCAAAAGCGCTGGCGGGTGGCGTGTGCCACGGCAATCAATGGCGATGGAGCTGGCACAGTGGCAACACAGAATTCAAATGGACAAATGCTTCCGGGTACGTGAGCCGTCAGGCGGGATCAGGCAGAGGCGCCATGGTTGGGGTCGTCGGGGTTGCCTTCACGCTTCTCGGGTTTGATCAGGTCTTCTCGCTTGATGCCCAGCCACATGGCCACCGCAGCCGCCACAAAAATGGACGAATAAATTCCGAACAGAATACCAATGGTCAGCGCCAGTGCAAAGTAAAACAGCGTGGGACCGCCGAACAACAACATGGACAAAACCATGATCTGAGTGGAGCCGTGGGTGATGATGGTGCGGCTGATGGTGGACGTGATGGCGTGGTCGATCACTTGAACCGTGTTCATCTTGCGTTGCTTGCGGAAGGTTTCCCGTATTCGGTCAAAAATCACCACGGACTCGTTCACCGAGTAACCCAGCACAGCCAACACGGCAGCCAGAACTGGCAGCGAGAACTCCCACTGGAAAAACGCGAAGAAGCCCAGGATGATGATCACGTCATGAAGGTTGGCGATGATGGCCGACACGGCGTACTTCCACTCAAAGCGGAACGCCAAGTAAATCATGATGCCCACCACCACCAGGCTGAGAGCGGTCAGACCGTCCTGAGCCAGCTCCTTGCCCACCTGAGGTCCCACGAACTCGGTGCGACGCAAAGCCACCTCGGCGTTGTCGGCTGTCAGCGCTGTCATCAGGACTTCGCTTTGTTGGCCGGAGGTCTGACCCGCCACGGGGGGGAGCCGCACCATCACGTCGCGTGAAGTGCCGAAGTTTTGCACCATCACATCGTGGTAACCGAGCTTGGCTACCACGTCGCGCACGCGGTTCAGGTCGGCTGGTTGCTGGTAGGCCACTTCGACCACGGTGCCACCGGTGAACTCAACCGACAAGGCCAGACCCTTGGTGAACAGAAAGAACACCGCCGCCAGAAATGTGATGAAAGAGAACGCGTTGAGCACCAACGCGTGGCGCATCAGGGGTATGTCTTTGCGGATTTTGAACAGTTCCATGGTGACTCCGGATCAGTCTGCTTGGGCCACAGCCGTGGATGATTTGGCGGATGTCGTGGGCGCATCGGGCTTCCACACAGTGCCGATGGACACGCTCTTGAGCTTTTTCTGCCGTCCGTACCAAAGGTTGACCAGGCCGCGTGAGAAGAACACAGCAGAGAACATGGAGGTCAGGATGCCGATGCAGTGCACCACGGCAAACCCCCGCACCGGGCCCGAGCCGAACAACAGCAGTGCAATGCCTGCGATCAGGGTGGTGATGTTCGAGTCAAGGATGGTGCCCCATGCTCGGTCGTAACCTGCATGGATGGCGGCCTGGGGCGAAGCGCCATTGCGCAGTTCTTCGCGCACGCGCTCGTTGATCAGCACGTTGGCATCAATGGCCATGCCCAGCGCCAGTGCCATGGCGGCCATACCTGGCAGTGTGAGTGTGGCCTGCAGCATGGACAGAATGGCCACCAGCAACACCAGGTTGAACGCCAACGCCACGCTGGAGAACACGCCAAACAGCATGTAGTACAGACACATGAAGGCCGCCACCGCCAAAAAGCCCCACAACACGCTGTTGAAGCCTTTTGCAATGTTTTCGGCGCCCAGGCTGGGGCCGATGGTCCGTTCTTCGATGATGTCCATGGGCGCAGCCAGCGAGCCTGCGCGAAGCAGCAACGCGGTGTCCGAGGCTTCCGCCGTGGTCATGCTGCCGGAGATTTGCACCCTGCCACCGCCGATTTCGCCCCGAATCACGGGGGCTGTCACCACTTCGCCCTTGCCCTTTTCAAACAGCAGGATCGCCATGCGTTTGCCAACGTTGTCGCGGGTCACGTCGCGGAAGATACGGGAGCCTTTAGCGTCCAGCGTCAGGTGCACGGCGGCTTCCTGCGTCTGGCCGTCGAAGCCAGCCTGGGCGTCGGTCAGGTTTTCGCCGGTCAGCACCACCTGGCGTTTTGTGATGACGGGGCGGCCTGTGCGGTCCAGGTGGCGCTCCGAGCCAAAGGGCACGGCACCACTGCCGGATTCGGCTGCCCGGCCTTCGCTGCTTTCGTCCACCATGCGCAGTTCCAGCGTGGCCGTGCGGCCCAGGATGTCTTTGGCCTTGGCCGTGTCTTGCACGCCAGGCAGTTGCACCACGATGCGGTCTGCACCCTGTTGCTGGATGATGGGTTCGGCCACGCCGAGTTCGTTGATGCGGTTGTGCAGCGTGGTGATGTTTTGTTTCAGCGCTTGGTCCTGCACCCGGCGGGCCGCTTCGGGCTTGACGGTGAGCGTCAGGCGCACATCGGACCCGTCGGCGGCCTCGGCCACCAGCAAGTCTGCAAACTGGTCTTGCAGGACGTTTTTCGCTTGCTGGGCTGTTGCCGCGTCGCGCAACTTCAGCTCCAGTGCCTGACCGTTGCGCTGGACTCCGCCGTGGCGTATGCCCTTTTCGCGCAGCGCCATCCGCACGTCGCCTGCAAACACCTCGGCTTTTTTGGTGAGTGCGCCTTGCATGTCCACTTGAAGCAGGAAGTGCACACCACCTCGAAGGTCCAGGCCCAGGTACATCGGGTTGGCGTGAAAGGCCTGCAGCCAGGCTGGGGTGCGGGGCAGCAGGTTCAGCGCCACCGTGTGTGTGGGGTTGGCGGGGTCGGGGTTGAAGGCCTTTTCCAGTGCATCACGGGCCTTGAGTTGCGTGTCGGTATCGTTGAATCGGGCTTTGACAGAGTTGCCGTCCATCTGAATCAACGCAGATTCGATACTCTCGGTTTTCAGAACTTGCTCTACTTTTGTGAGTGTGGCAGTGTCCACTTTCAACGTGGCCTTGGCAGATGACACCTGCACGGCAGGGGCCTCGCCAAACAGGTTGGGCAAGCTGTAAATGCTGCCGACAAGCAGCATCACCAGAATGACCACGTACTTCCAGATGGGATAACGGTTCATGGAAAGGGCACCATTTTCAAAAACATCAAAGGCGGCGAGACCCCTGTGGCCCGGGTTGACTCCGGGTAGGTGTCTGCGCCGCCATTGCGACAGGCAAGAAACGGAACTTTATTTGACAGAGCCCTTGGGCAACACTTGCACCACAGCAGAGCGCTGGAACTGGATTTCAACCCCGCTGGCCACTTCCACGTGGATGTGGGTCTCGCCAAGCTTGGCAATTTTGCCCAGCATGCCACCGGCCACCACGATTTCGTCGCCTTTGGCCAGGGCTTCGACCATGGTTTTGTGCTCCTTGGCCTTTTTCATCTGAGGGCGGATCATCACGAAGTACAGCACCACAAACATCAGCACCAAAGGCAACATGCCCATCAGAGTGCTTTGGGTGTCGCCAGCGGCAGCGGTTTGGGCAAAGGCGGAAGAAATGAACACAGGGAGCTCCAGAATTGATGCGATGGCGCACGCCCGGCAGGCGCGCAAGCAACTGACAATTGTAGGCCGCCGGCCGGTTTTCAAGGCCGTTGCGGGTTTGTATGGGTACAAAGCCTCACCCCGTGTGGGGGTGGGTAAATTCTGAATGTATAGCTGACTTCATATATAGATAAAGCGCCGGATGCCAAAAAGTCATTAAATTTTGGACCCGCCGTTGCGCCACTGTATAAGCAAGCCATCCCAGCGCTGGCGAGCAGCGCGGAGGTTGCGCTCCTTCACGTGGCCAAAGCCTTTGATGGCATCCGGCACCTGGGCCAGTTCCAGCGCCAGGGCGTGGTTGGCTGGGTTCAGCCCGACCAGCAGTTCGGTCACCGTGTTGCGGTAGTCGGCCACCAACTGGCGCTCGCTGCGTCGTTCGGTGGTACGGCCAAACACGTCGAGCGCGGTGCCGCGCAGCGCTTTGAGCGGTGCCAGCAGCTTGAACGCGGTGAGCATGGCGGGGCCAAACTTCTGTTTCACCAGTTCGCCCTTGTCGTTGGTTTTGGCGATCAGCGGCGGGGCCAGGTGGTAATTCAGGCGGTAGCCTGGCTCGAACATCCCTTCCAGCTTGTCATGAAAAGCCGCCTGTGTGTGCAGGCGGGCCACTTCGTATTCGTCTTTGTAGGCCATGAGTTTGGCCAGGTTGCGTGCCACGGACTCGGTCAGGTTGGTTTTTCCCAGCGGGGCCTCTGCAGCTTGAACCTGGGCCACCAGTTGCCGATAGCTGTCGGCATAGGTCGCGTTCTGGTAGGCAGTCAACCATTCCACCCGGCGGGACACGATGTGTTCCAGCGTCTCGCGTTTGTGCAGCGTCACGGTTTGGGTGGGGGCCAGCAGCCGTTGCACAGCGGTCCAGTCGTGCGCGGCCTGGCGGCCCCACTCGAACGCAGCCTTGTTGGCATCCACCGCCACGGCATTGAGTTCAATGGCGCGCATCAAGGCCGCGCGGCTCAGGGGAATCCAGCCTTTTTGCCAGGCGTAGCCCAGCACCATGGGGTTGACATACAGCGTGTCGCCCATGAAGGCCCGGGCCATGGCTTCGGCGTTGAACAGGCCCAGGTCGTTGGGTGCCACGGCCTGCGAAATGGCTGCCACGCAGCCGTCGGACGGGTTGTCCCAACTGCCGTTCTTCACAAACGCCGCCGTCGGCGCGCTGTGGCTGTTGAGCACCACGCGCGTGCGCCCGGCTTGCAGTCGCAGCAGCGTGTCTTTGCTGGCCACCACCAGGGGGTCGCAGCCCAGCACAAGATCGGCGGCTGCCTGACCCACGCGGGTGGTGTGGATGCTGCTCTGGTCGGGGCCGATGAGCACATGGCTCCAGGTGGCGCCGCCTTTTTGTGCCAGGCCCGCCGCGTCTTGCGTGACGATGCCTTTGCCCTCCATGTGCGCGGCCACGCCCAGCAGTTGCCCGATGGTGATGACCCCCGTGCCGCCCACACCGGCCACCACCATGCCGCACACCTCCGTCAATGGTGTGCTTACGGGCTCGGGCAGTTCCGAATGGGGAAACCCCACGCCTGCACTCGCAGCTGTTTTCTTTTTGGGCTTGCCCTGCACCGTGACAAAACTCGGGCAAAACCCTTTCACGCAGCTCAGGTCTTTGTTGCAGCTGCTCTGGTTGATGGTGCGTTTGCGGCCGAATTCTGTTTCCAGCGGCTCGATGCTCAGGCAGTTGCTTTGAACGCCACAGTCGCCACAGCCTTCACACACTGCTTCGTTGATGACCACCGTGGTGTCGGGCGTGGCCAGGGTGCCGCGCTTGCGACGACGGCGCTTTTCGGTGGCGCAGGTCTGGTCGTAAATGATGGCCGTGGTGCCCGCGATTTCGCGGTACTCGCGCTGCACGCGGTCGAGTTCGTCGCGGTGGAAAACGGTCACGCCCGGCTCCAGCGCCACACCGTCGTATTTGTCGGGCTCGTCCGTGACGATGCACAGTGCTTTCACGCCTTCGGCGGTGAGGCTTTTCTGGATTTGCAGCACCGAGTGGCCCTCGGCACGTTCACCCACCTGCTGGCCACCTGTCATGGCAACGGCATCGTTGTAGAGCAGCTTGTAGGTGATGTTCACCCCGGCGGCAATGCTCTGGCGGATGGCCAGCAGGCCGCTGTGGAAGTAGGTGCCGTCGCCCAGGTTGGCGAACATGTGGGTGTCGTTGCAGAACGGCGCCTGGCCCACCCATGGCACGCCTTCACCGCCCATCTGGGTAAAGCCCACGGTCGCGCGGTCCATCCAAATGGACATGTAATGGCAACCAATACCCGCCATGGCGCGCGAGCCTTCAGGCACTTTGGTGCTGGTGTTATGCGGGCAACCCGAGCAGAACCACGGCTGGCGCTCAGCCCCGGCGGGGACGGCCAGCTTGGTCATGGCGCGGTCTTTGGCATCGAGCAGTGCCAAGTGCGCATCCATGCGGGCGGCCACGTCGTCGGGCACGCCCAGCTTTTTCAGCCGCTGATAAATGGCGCGGGCGATCAGCGCGGGTGACAGGTCGGCATTGGCGCGCAACAGGGTGTGCGCGCTGGGGTTGGGCATGCTCCATTCGCCGCCTGAGAAGTCGCCTTCCACCTCGTTGAACTTGCCCAGCACGGTGGGGCGTACATCGCTGCGCCAGTTGTACAGCTCTTCTTTCAACTGGTATTCGATGACCTGGCGTTTTTCCTCCACCACCAGAATTTCGCGCAAGCCGGTGGCGAACTCGCGGGTGGTCTGCGCTTCGAGTGGCCACACCACGCCCACTTTGTGCAGGCGCAGGCCCACACGCTGGCAGGTGGCTGTGTCCAGCCCCAGGTCGGCCAGGGCCTGGCGGGTGTCGTTGTAGGCCTTGCCGCTGGCCATGATGCCCAGGCGGTCCGCCGGGCCTTCGATGACGTTGTGATTCAGCCGGTTGGCGCGGATGTAGGCCAGCGCCGCGTACCACTTGTGGTCAAACAAGCGTGCTTCCTGGTCCAGCGGGTGGTCAGGCCAGCGGATGTGCACGCCGCCAGGCGGCATGGGGAAGTCGGGCAGGACGATCTGCACCCGCTCGGGCGACACGTCGGCGGTGGCGCTGGACTCGACGATTTCCTGGATGGTTTTCATGCCCGCCCACACACCGGCAAAGCGGCTCATGGCCAGGGCGTGCAAACCGAGGTCGAGAATTTCCTGCACGTTGGCCGGGAAAAACACAGGCAAACCGCAAGCCTTGAAGATGTGGTCGCTCTGATGCGCTGCGGTGGAGCTTTTGCTGATGTGGTCGTCGCCCGCCACCGCGAGCACGCCGCCCCAAGGGGTGGTGCCGGCCATGTTGGCGTGTTTGAACACGTCGCTGCAACGGTCCACGCCCGGGCCTTTGCCGTACCAAATGCCAAACACCCCGTCGAACTTGTTGCTGCCGGGCGGTGCAAAGCCCAGTTGCTGCGTGCCCCACAGCGCGGTGGCGGCCAACTCTTCGTTCACGCCCGGCTGGAACACGATGTTCTGTGCCTTCAGGTGTGTTGCTGCCTTTTGCAGCGCCTGGTCATACCCACCCAATGGCGAGCCCCGGTAGCCACTGATGAAGCCGCCGGTGTTTTTGCCTGCCAAGGCATCGCGCTGGCGCTGCAGCATGGGCAGCTTCACCAGCGCTTGCACGCCACTCATGAAGGCCCGCCCCCGTTCCAGGCTGTATTTGTCGTCCAGAGTGACGTCGGTCAGCGCTTGGCGAAGGTGTTCGGGCAGGGGTGCGTTCATGGTGTCTCCTTGGTCTGGGGCGAAAGTGTAGGTTGAAGGGGACGACAGGTGTTTGCGTTTCGTGCCCAAAAAATACCCCCTTGAGAAAGAAGATTTCTCCATAATCCGATTATGGAAACAATCGACAAGTTTGACCTTGCCATCCTGCAAGAACTGCAACAGGACGGTCGCCTCACCAATGCCGAGCTGGCCAGCCGTGTGGGCTTGTCGGCGGCCCCGTGCTGGCGGCGCGTGCGTGCGCTGGAGGAAGCCGGGTTCATTTTGGGCTACCGCGCCGAACTGGACCGCCGAAAAGTGGGGTTGGGCGTGTTGGCTTTTGTGCGCGTGGATGCCGAGCGCAACACTGGCGATGCCACCCGCCAGTTGGAGGAGGCCATCCGACGGCTGCCAGAGGTCATTTCGTGCCACTACATCAGCGGCAACGGCACGTTCGAGCTTCAGGTGGTGGCGCAGGATCTGGACGGTTTTTCGCGCTTTGCCCTGCACAGCCTCATCAACCTGCCGAACGTGAAAGATCTCCACACCAGCTTTTCACTGGGGGAGGTGAAGGCAGCAGGCCCACTGCCGCTGGGGCATTTGCTGCGGCCCCAACGTCCACAGACCAGCTGATGGTCAGGCCGAAGGAGGCAGTGTTTCGGGGGCCAACAACACCTTGTTGCGGCCCGTTTCCTTGGCTTTGTACAGCGCATGGTCGGCGCGTGCTAACCAGTGCCGCACCGACTGCCCCTGCAGCCTTTGTGCCACTCCTCCCGAAAGTGAGACATGTGTCTGCCGGATCAAGCCAGACCCACTGATGTGCAGGCGTATGCGCTCAGCAAGTGTCAGGGCGACCGTACCTGATGTGGGTGTGAGGACAACAAACTCCTCTCCGCCATATCGGAACAGCCGGTCGGAGGGCGACAACCGTGACTGAACTTCGTGCGCCACCCGTTTTAGGCAGGCATCCCCTATGTGGTGGCCAAAGCGGTCATTGATGGTTTTGAAATGGTCGATGTCAAGCATGATGAGTGACCAATCGCCGTCGTCTGGGTGTGCAGTCAGCTCGTCCAGGGTGTCGTCCAGCAAGCGGCGGTTTCCGATTCCGGTCAGGGCATCTTGCAGCGAGCGTGTGCGGAATTTCTGGTTGTCTGCCTGGAGCCGTGTGGCGAATATGTGCGTGAACACCACCACCAGAAGACAGGCCGCAAAAAATATGGCGGTGTCTCTGGCCTGCCCACTCTGCTGGTAGGCCAATACCGCGTGCGTGGCGCTGCCGAGCAGCGTGATGGCTGTGGCCTCCCGGGTGCGCAGCAAGAGAAAAGCGGACACCAGCACTGGAAAGGTCCACATTTTCGTTTCGCTGCCTGCCAGCGCTACCATCCCGGCGATCACTGCCATTTGCGCCACCACCACCGCAGGCATCACCCAGCGCGACACCCGCTTGAACAGCGCTGACTGATAACTCAACCAAGCCAGAGCCACCAGACAAGCCACTGCCGACAGTCCCAAGGCAGCCAGCCCATGTTGGTCATGTGCCATGCGCCACATGCTGAACGGTGTGATCACCGCCGTGGCCAGCACGCTCTGTACCCGCAACACAACCACGTCCAGGGGCTGGCCGGGCAAAAAGTGAACAGGGCGGGCTTGGGGGCTGGGGGGCATGTGGCACCTTGACGGTTCGTTCAGTGTACGGTTTGCATTCGATTTGCACGCTGGTGCTCACGCGTTACATTCTTCTCACCGCTCCAAGCCGCTTGCTGAAACCACAACACTGCAAAGTTCACTGCCACATGCGACTGACAGACTTGGCCCCCCCCATTGCGGTGGCCATCGCTTATGTGTTCACCGGGTGGCTGTCGCTCAAGATGGCCTTGCCTCCCTATTTTGTTTCACTGGTTTTTGTGCCCGCCGGTATTGCGTTGGGGGCCGCGCTGGTGTTCGGATGGCCGGTCCTCATCGGTGTGGCGCTGGGCTCCTTTGGCGTGCAATGGCTTGCCAGCGGCATGGCCGGCATCACCGGTTGGCCCTGGACGCTGCTGGTTTCACCCATTGGGGCTGCTGTGCAGGCCGGTGCCACGGCGTGGGCGGTCCGCCATTGGGTGGGCTACCCGGGCGAACTCGACAACGCCCGCCGCACGATGCTGTTCTTGGTGGTGCTGGTGCCCGCCGGGCAAATGCTCAATGCCACGCTCTCGGTCCCCGTTCTGGTGCACAGTGGTGTGATTCCCGCTGCGGACGCGTGGTTCAGCTGGTGGACCTGGTGGCAAGGTGACACCCTGGGAGCGCTGCTGTTCACGCCACTGATGCTGGCGGCGTTTGGCCAGCCTGCGCAGGCTTGGCGGCCGCGCCTGAAGACAGTGGCGCTGCCCATGCTTGCCGCACTGATGGTGGTGGGCACAGCGTTTTTCCAAATACAGCGCGCAGAGCGGGAAAACCTGGCGCAGCGGTTCGATCAGGAGTCGGGGCTCATGACCGAGCGTTTGCAGCGCCGCCTCAACGCGCAGACCGATGCCGTGATGTCCGTCACCCGCCTGATGGAATTGGTGGGCGGCAGCGACCCCGAGGAGTTCCGCCTAGCCACCAGCATCTGGTTGCAGCGGTATGGCGGCACACAGAACTTCGGCTGGAGTCCTTGGTTGCGCCATGCTGACCGGGCCCGCTTCGAGCGGGCGGCCAGTGAAGCACTGGGTGCGCCTTACACGCTGAAAAACCGCAGTGCAACCGGCGAAACTTTTTTGGCTCCGATGTCCGAACGGTACCTGCCCATTCGTTTTGTCGAACCGCTCGACACCAACAAGTCTGTGTTGGGGCTGAACATCCTGGCATTGCCGGCCACGGCGGATGCGGCGAACCGGGCCATGTCATCCCGCATGCCACAGGTGACCGACCCGATCCGTTTGGTACAGGAAACCGGTGAGCAACGCGGCGTCGTGCTTTACCAGGCAGCGCGTTATCCGCAGGTGGGTACCAACTCCCTGTCGCCCACACCGCCGATGGGCATCGTCTCCGCTGTGTTTCGGATGGACGATGTGCTGGCCTCAGCACTGGAAGGCGCCGACCCTTCTTACCTGGCCTTGTGCCTGATTGACCCGGCGGCCAACCTTCAGAACCAGCGCCTGGCGGGTGCGGACGGTTGCAGTGGCATGGACGCCAGGGCTGCGCGATTTTTCAGCTCCAAACCCGTTGAGTTCGGTGGGCGCACCTGGTTGTTTCAGGTGTCCTCTGGCCCTGCGTTTGAAAGCCACTCCCGCAGCTGGACGGCTTGGGGCGTCCTGACGGTCAGCTTGGTGGCGGTGGCGATGCTGGGCATGTTTTTGCTGGTGTTCACAGGCCAGGCCCGGCGCACCGAGCGACTGGTGGATGAGCGCACCGCCGAGTTGGCCCGCAGCAACGCCGTGTTGCAAGAGTTGGCCCATTTCGATCCCCTCACCGGGTTGGCCAACCGCACACACTGGATGCAAGAGGCGCGTGCGGCGGTAGAGGCTGCGCGTGCCGACGGAGACCGCCTGGCCGTGCTGTTTGTTGACCTCGACAACTTCAAGGATGTGAACGATGCCATGGGCCACAGCGTGGGCGATCTGTTGCTCAAGGCTGTGGCCATCCGACTCCAGAGTTGTTTGCGCTCGCGCGACCTGTTGGCCCGCCAGGGTGGGGATGAGTTTGTGGTGCTCCTGCGCTGGCTCAAAACCCGCGACGCCGCCGCCGTGGCCGCCAAAATGGTCGACGTGCTGACCGAACCGTTCAGCCTCCATGGCCAAGAGGTGCGCGTTTCTGCCAGTGTGGGTATGGATTGGTTCGAGGGTGCTGCTGACATTGACATAGAAACCCTGCTGCGCCACGCCGACATGGCTATGTACATGGCCAAAACATCCGGTCGCAACGGCTGGCGCAGTTTTTTGCCTGAGATGGACCAGTCGGTGGCCCAGCGCCTGATGGTGGAAAACGGCCTGCGTCGCGCCCTGGCTGAAAACGAACTGGTGTTGCACTACCAGCCTCAGGTGGATGCCCGCACCGGCCAACTGATGGGGGTCGAGGCTTTGGTGCGCTGGCAGCACCCCGAGCTGGGGCTGCTCATGCCCGATCGCTTCGTGCCCAATGCAGAGAGCAGTGGGCAGATCGAAGCGGTGGGCTCATGGGTGTTGCGCACAGCCTGTCGGCAGCTCCGCGAATGGGAGTCCAGGGGGTTGGGCGGCCTGGATATGGCGGTCAACGTGTCAGCGGTGGAGTTCAGCCGCCCCGGCTTCATTGCGCGTGTGCGCGAGGTGCTGGAGTCAACCGGCATGGACCCTCACCGGCTGGAGCTTGAAATCACCGAAACCGCCCTGATGCAGGCCTTGCCTGAGCTGGTGGCCCGGCTGGGTGACATATCGGCCATGGGCGTGCGCTTGGCCTTGGACGATTTCGGGACGGGCTATTCCAGCCTGGGCTACCTCAAACGCTTGCCGCTGCACTGCGTGAAGATCGACAGATCGTTTGTGAACGACCTGCCCGATGACAAAGAAGACGCGGCCATCGTTCGTGCCACCCTGTCCATGGCGCACGCGCTGGGTTTGGAGGTGGTTGCCGAAGGGGTGGAACTGCCCGAGCAACGGGACTTTTTGCGCGCCGCCGGTTGCGACCAGCTTCAGGGCTGGCTGGTGTCGCGCCCGATGGCGGCTGCAGCGTTTGAAATGTGGCGTCAGCAGCGCGTGGGTCCGGATGGTGTGGTGTTCAGCGTGGCGCCCCCGCCGGCTGGCGCGGCCACAGTGCCCATAGCATCAGTGGCTGCTTGATGCCCCCAGCCAGGGTGCCGGCTTCCTGGCCCCAGCCCACGAAATAGTCGGCACGTACCGCGCCGACGATCGCGCCCCCTGTGTCTTGCGCCATTACCAGTCGGTTCAGGGTCACAGTGGGCCCCGGTGTTGACAACCACACTGGGGTGCCATACGGGATGCTGCCCGCGTCCACCGCGACCGAGCGCCCGGGCGTGAGTGGCACGCCCTGGGCACCTTTGGGGCCGAACTGTGTCTCCATGCCACTGAGAGGCTCTTCCCGGAAAAACACGGTGCGGGGGTTGACCCACAGCATTTCGTTCACGCGTTGAGGGTTTTGGGATGCCCAGATCTTGATGGCTGGCCACGATGCATCGCGCACCGCGCGTTGGTCCAGCAGCCAGCGACCCACACTTTGATAAGGGTGACCGTTGTGTGCCGCAAAGGCCAACCTGACCGTGCGTTCACTGCCGTCAGGTTCGGTCACCACCGCGCGGCCCGAGCCCTGAATTTGCACAATGAGTGCATCTATCGGGTCGGCCAGCCAGACGATTTCGTTGCCTTGCAGTGCTGCCTGTGCCTCAGGCAGGGTTTCCATGGCCTGGCGGCTGTGCCACGGTTGGCGGCCGTCAACCCCGGGGGGCGGTGCGTGGAGCGGCACGGCGTGTGTGGCAGTGCGCACGCGGCTGGCGGTCAGCACCGGCTCGTAGTAGCCAGTGAGCAGCCCGTTGGGAGTGCTTCCGTCAGTCGCCAGCACGCGGTAGGGCTGCAGGTGGGTAAACATCCAGCGCCAGCGCTCGGCATCGGTGCCCAGGGTCAGCGGGCGCACGTCTCGGCACAGAGCTGCCCATGTCGGGCCCGGGCGCTCGCAACTGCGCAGCCAGGCATCCCAGGCTTCATGAAGCTGGTCTTGGGCCAGACCAGGCAAATCCGCCCATCGCACCGGGATCCAGGTGCTGGCGGTGCGAGACATGGGGGCGGGCAGGGGCCGGGCATCGGCCTCTGCCATGGCCTGCGCCAGTTCCGGAGGTACTGTTGCTGTAACCGCATTGGCGGGAGGGGGCGATGAAGAGCCGGGACCAGGCAGTGCCACCGGAGCGGGTGGGGACACTGTGGGCGGCAGGGAGGAGCAGGCGGCCAGCATTCCTACAATGGCCACCCCCCCCCAGCGACCCAAGAAAGCCATCTTTGCCATGACCCTGCTGCTGCTCGAAGCCCTAGGTGCCCTGATCATTCTGGTGCTCATCGTGTGGTGGACGATGTTCTCGGGTCGGCCCAACGGTGAGCTGCCGCCCCACGACGGCACAGACCCAGTCGATCGCGATAAAAAATAAATCAAATTTACACCTGTCGCTTGATGGTATTTGCTTTGTTGCTATTTAATTTTCGAGTCTTCGCAGGATGTTGGCCAGCTCGACAGCCGATTTCACCCCCATTTTGTCGAACACGCGTGCGCGGTGCACTTCCACTGTGCGAACGCTGATGGCGAGTTGATCGGCCACCAGCTTGTTGGGCAGGCCCTCAATCACCCGCAGCATCACATC
The DNA here is from genome assembly GCA_020048405.1 of Hydrogenophaga sp. Lineage (GTDB taxonomy): Bacteria > Pseudomonadota > Gammaproteobacteria > Burkholderiales > Burkholderiaceae_C > UBA2334. The sequence continues at coordinate 16,548 of JAIFMP010000040.1, read as the reverse complement.
GTGCTCACGTTCCGTGAGTTGGACCAGTCGCTGCTGGAGGGTTTGCTGGCTGGCCCGCTGCTGCACCTGCAGGGCCGACGCGGCCAGGGCCTGCTCCACGCGGTCGACCAGGGCGTTGTCTGAGAACGGCTTTTCGCAAAAGTCGAACGCGCCGCGCTTGACGGCATCCACCGCAGTGGCCACGTCGGCATGGCCCGACATGAAAATCACTGGCACCACCCCTGCCCAGGGCAGAGCCTGCAGTTGTTCGAACAGGGCTAACCCGCTCAGGCCGGGCATGCGCACGTCCAGCAGCAGGCAGCAGGCGTGGTCGGGTGGGGTACGCCAGCACGGTTCCGACAGAAATGCTTCGGCGCTGGCAAAGGTGTCGCTCAACAGGCGCCGTGTGCGAAGCAGCCACGACAGCGCATCGCGCACACCGGCATCGTCGTCAACGATGAACACTTTGTGGTGGTGAAGCAGTTCGGGTGTCATGCGGTGGCTTTCATGGCGTGGGGTTGGCGGTGGCGGCCGGCAACGTGAAGCGGAACACCGTGCCACTGTGTTCGGCCGCTTCGTGCACCAGGCTCCCGCCGTGCTGTTCTATCACGGTCCGGCACAGGCTCAAGCCCAGACCCATGCCCTCGGCCTTGGTGGTGAAAAACGGGGTGAACAGGCGTGCCGCCACCTCGTCCGAGAGGCCCGATCCGTGATCGGTCACGGCAAACTGCAACCAAGCTCTGCCATCGGCATGCGGTGCTGCCACAGGCCACACCGCCAGTCCCAACACGCGCAAGCCCGAGTCGTCAGGCGGTGTGCCCCGAGGCATGGCCTGCATGCCATTGCGTGCCAGGTTCAGCAGCACCTGTTCCACCATGGTGCGGTCACACAGCGCGGCCGGGCAGTGGGGGGCGATGTCCACCTGCAGTCGGATGTTGTCTTTGCGGGCTTGCAAGGTCAGCAAAGGCATCACGGCCTGCACCAGCGTCGCGGGGCTCACTTGTTCGCGCACCAGGTCTTGGGCGTTTTCGCGGCGGCGCACGAAGTCGGTCACGCTTTTGATCACCTTGCCCGCCCGGTCGGCCTGCTCGGCGATGCGGCGCAGAGCCTGCGCCATGTCGGGCAGCACATCGGCAGGCTGGTCGTGGGGATGTTCGATGAGGTTGAGCGAGCCCGTCGCGTAGCTGGCAATGGCGGCTAGGGGCTGGTTGAGTTCGTGGCTCAGCAATGAGGCCATTTCGCCCACGCTGGCGAGCCGGGCGGTGGCCTGCAGCCGCTCCTGGCTGGAGCGGGAGATGGCTTCCACGCGATGCTGTTCGCTCAGGTCGAGGATGGCACTCATCCAGCCGGTTTGCACACCCTGGGCGTTGATGAGCGCGGCCTCGATGATGAGCACCGGAAAACGTTTGCCATCGGGCCGCATGAACACCGACTCGAACCCTTCCCGTGGCAAAGTGCGACCGGCCAGGCGCACAGCCTGGCGGCGCTGGTATTCGTCGATCATTTCCGGGGGCCAGTAGGGGGCGGGTACACCACGGCCCAGCAGTTCGCTGGCAGGCCGACCCACGAGCTCACAAAACGCTGGGTTCACATAGGTGATTTGGCCTTGCATATTGCGCGCGCGCAGGCCCGTGACCAGCGAGTTCTCCATGGCCTTGCGAAAGGCGAGTGCCTCGGCGAGTTCTCGCTCGGCTTGCAACCGCTTTCGCATGTCAAAGGCCAGCAGCGCCAGCACGCCCAGGAGCATCAGCGACAGTGCTCCCACCAGCCCAGTGAGGCCCCACGGGGACAGGCCCATCAGACTGCGGGGACTGTCGAGCCGCAACATCATCACATGGCCTGGCAGCTCCAGCAGTTGCTGGGTGGCAACGCTGTCGCCGCGCGGACGAGCGCCGCTCAGGGCCAGTCGTGTGCCGTCCACTTCCGTCAGTGACACACCGCGCCCGCGCACGGTGCGCCGCTCCAGCAATTCGGTCAGCACACCTTGCAGTGAGTAGGTTGCAACGATGTAACCAGTGAATTTGCCGGTGTCGGACATGGGGATGCACATCTCCATCAGCTCTTGGCCATGGCCGTCTTTGTCTGGCCAGAAGTAGCTGGGTGCGTACGCGGGCGCGCTGGTGCGCCGGGCGCCGTTGCAGGCCACAGCCACGTCTTGCTCCACCTCCTGGCGGGGCCTCGGGCCCATGCCTTGCTGGTAGAACGGGCTGATGCGCTCTGCCAGAGTGCGCAGGTTGCGATCACGCCATTCCAGGCGCACCAGTTCGCGGTGTTGTTCCAGCACCTCCAGCGCAAACTGCTCCCAGGCTCCGGGGCTGCGGCCCATGGTGTGCAGTGATTGCAGGGTTTGTACGTTGCGGTTGAGGCCGCTGCGTATGTCGCTGACGAGGTTGGCGGTTTCGGTGTCGAGTTGCTGGCGGGCCTGGCTTTCCTGAAAACCCCGCGCCAGCACCATGGCGGTGGCCAGCAGTGCGGCCAACAACAGGAGCAAAGCGCTCCACAGCAGCCAGCGCCGCCATTGCCTGCGGGCTGCTGTGGCCAGCGGTGGTGAGGCCGTGGCGGTCAAAACACGCGGTGTTGCAGCGCAGGCAGGTTGCTGCGGGTCTTTTGCAGCAGGGCCATGTCAAGATCGGCCAGCACCACGCCCTCGCCGTGCGCCTGTGCAGCCAGCACCAGGCCCCATGGATCTATCACCAGGCTTTGCCCCCATGTGCTGCGCCCGTTGCTGTGCGTGCCACCCTGTGCGCTGGCCAGGACGTAGGCCTGGTTTTCAATGGCGCGTGCACGCAGCAGCACCTCCCAGTGCGCCTGACCTGTGGTGTGGGTGAACGCAGCAGGCACCAGCAAGAGGTCGGCGTTCAGCAGTCTGTACAGCTCGGGAAAGCGCAGGTCGTAACAAACGCTCAGGCCCACCCGCAGGTTTTCGCCTGCGCGGGACGTGAGGTCGAAGGCCACGGGTTCGTGCCCCCGAACCAGCACCGCCGATTCGTCGTACCTCTCACGTCCATTGTCAAAACGGAACAGGTGCACCTTGTCGTAGCGGGCAGCCTGTGCGCCTTCGGGCGTGAACACCAGCGTGGTGTTGGCCACATGCAGCGGGTCGGGTGTGGCCATGGGGAGGGTGCCGCCCACCACCCACATCTCCAGCTCTCTCGCCGCGGTCTGCAACATGGCCTGTATCGGGCCATGGCCGGGTTGTTCGGCGATGGCGAGCTTGTCGCTGTCTCGGTGGCCCATCAGGCAGAAATACTCGGGCAGCACGGCCAGCTCTGCGCCGCACTGTGCTGCCTGCTCCAGCAGGCGACGGGCGCTGGCGAGGTTGCTGGCCAGGTCGGTACCGGACACCATTTGGATGGCTGCGATTTTCATGGGGTTGTGCCTGTTCGGGGTAGAGTGGTTTCGGTGGGCTCGGCAGGAGTCAGACTTGGGACTTTGTCAACCTGCGGATTGGCCCAGGGGCCATGGATCAAAAAACTCTGGCTCGACGCTGAAATCAGCGGTTGGCGCAGCATGGCCTGGGCCAGAAAAGTGCCCAGCCCCACCGCCGGGTTGATGACAGTGGCGATGAGCGAGGCCGTACCCGCATTCAGTTCTGGCACCACCACGGCGCGTATGTGCTGGGTTTCGCGCGAAATATCGGCCTCGCCCTCCATGAGCACGGCGGCGTTGGGGCCTTTCATCTGCAGGTTGTTGGTGTGCACCACACCCTGCTCTATGCGGGCGTCGCCGCGCACGAAGTCAAATGCAAAACCCTGTGCGAACACATCGCTGAAATCCAGGGTGAGCCGACGCGGCAGCGATTGCAGGCTGAGCACACCCAGCAGTTTGGCCAGACCGGGGTCGGCCTTGAGGAACTGGCCTGAGGCCAGTTCCAGCTTGAGTTGTCCGTCGAGACTGGCTGTGTTCAGTCGGCTGGGCATGCCTTGCCAGCCCAAGCTGCCTTTGAGGCTGCCATTGCCCCCACGAAACACCCCTGGCATCCCGAAGCGTTGCAGCAAGGCACCAGAGTCCTCGATGTCCAGTGCCACTGTCAACTGGGTACGCCTGGGGTCACCGTGGGGTGTGGGCCCCTGTTCCTGGGCAGACGGTTGTGCCCAGGAACCGCTGGCAGTGAGTCTTGCCTCCGGCACACGGAGCACCAGTTTGTGCAGCAGCCATTCGCGCGGCGCGGTGGCCATGCTCGATGTGCGGTTCGTGGCATCAAGGCTGAGTTGCCCCAGGTCGCGCCCGTCCAATGTGAAGCGGTCCACCTCCACGTCAAGTGCAGGCAGTGTGGCGGCCTGGGCCATGCGGGTGGCAAAAGGGGGCGGCACGCTGTTCTCGGCTTGGGTATTGAGTGCCAGGCGCTGAAGACGCGCAGTCAGTTGACCGTCCCGCGTGTCGGTGGTGCCAGGTGCCTGTGGCAATCCAGGTGCATGGGGTGCTGTGTAAGTCAGGCTGCCAGCCAGTTCCTGGGCCTGCACGTTCGCTTGCCAGCGCTGGCGCTTGCTGTCGGAGGGCAATTGAACGGCGTTGGCATTCAGCTTGAGTTTGTGGAAAGACCGTCCGGCCAGTTGCAGCCTATCGGTGTCCAAGTGCACGCGGTCGGGCACCCATTGGTCAGTGGCATCGTTGCCTGGCGTGCCAATGACACCGCTGTTGGGCGGCATATCCAGTGCGGCCAGCCACGCGTCGGCATCGAACGAGGGGAGCATGAGGTGAGCGATCATTCCTTTGGCGGGGGCAGGCGGCATGGGCGCGTCGGATGGCCCCAGAAACACCAGGCCTCGTTCAATCTGTGCTCCAGCCTCGCCCACTGTGCGGGAAAAAGAAACCAGGCCTCGCGTGCGCTCATTCGTTGAGAAGCCGAGTTGCACACTTTCCCGGTTGCCCGGGGTGGCTGCCGATGCGGCTTCCTTGCGGCTCTGGTAACGCAAGGCCCAGTTCTGATCAGCCGTCTTGGCCATCGGAGCCGGAAGGTCAACGGTCAAGCCAGTCAGCGAGCTTTGTACTGCCCATTCAGGCCATCCCTGATTGAACGCCAACTGGACCGCATAGGTGGTGGCTCCTTGGGTGCGACCGACCAGCGCCGATGGCAGTCCCAGATAGGCTGCTTGAGAGAGTCCCGCAGCAGTGGCGGTGCCTTGTCCGCTGAACTGCACCGTGCCGCCGCCCGTGTCGGGGCGCAAACCGCCCGAGAAGCTCAGTTCGCCGCCCAGCAACTGGGCTGTGGCCTGTGTCACCTGAAACCCTGTTTCATTGAAGTCCACCGTACCACGGGCGCGTCCGAGCAACGGGCTGTGCGGCGTGATTTGCAAGTCGTTGCCAGCCAGGCTGACACGGCCTTTGACTTGCGTTTTGAGCGTGTCGTACAACGGTACCGACAGCCCGAAATGGATGCTGGCGTTCCCGGTACCGGTGGTGGTGGACAGCGCTTGGGCGGTCATGACCGCCAGCGGCGACCGCCGCACCACCCCCAGGGCCTGGTTCAGAGGGCCGTCAATCTGAGCGTTCACCTCGACCACTGATCGGTCCTGCAGATTGGCGATGTGAGCTTTGCCCTGGCTCACCCGAAGCGCCGGTGCATCGGCCACATTGCCCCGTGCCACATGGACTGTCATGCTGGTCCGATCAAACACCAATTCCCCTGCCACTTGCTTCAGCGCCGGCCAATGGGGCCCTTCCGCGGGTGAAAACCCCGGGGGAATGAAAGCAAAGTCCACACCGCTGATCTGTGCAACCACTTTGAATTCGCCCTCGCCAGGGTTGGCAAAGGGCACCTGCCACAGGTCACCGGCCAGACGGAACCGCACATTCGAGGTTTTTCCACTGAGGATGGCTTCTTTTACATAGTTTTTGGCGACAGGGCCGATGACCAATGGGACGTACCGGTGCACGCGCTCGGCCTTGCCGCGGCTGATCACGCCATCGAGCTTCAGCACACCGGGCAGGCGGCCACCCGACGGGCTGGTGGCGGGGTCGCTGGTGTGCCATTGGGCGCTCGCCTGGCCTTGCAGGTCGGCATTGGCCAGGCGAAGGTTGGCCACTTGCACAGCAACATCAGCCCCCTTCAACTGCCAGCGCACGTCGCCCGACAACTGGTCCAATGGGATAAGTGGGTCTTCGAACACGCCTGGAAAGGACAACCACCCACGCCCCATCGACACCTTGGCCTGGCCGCCATCCTGGTTCAGGTCAAAGTCCACGGCGGCACCTGCCAGACCCGGCCGCCCAGGCACATGCCGTGCCGATTCGCCCGGACCCAACGGCTCGGTTGGGGGCGTCTCGCCCGGTGCCAAAGCCAGGTGGGTGACCTTGCCTTGCGCCGAAAAGCTGGACCACAGCCCATCCTGTTCACGCCAATTCAACTTGAGCGCCGTCATCTCACCTTTCGGGTCGAGTGTCGCCAAGCGGGCTTGTTGTTCGGGTGCCAGTGGCAGGGCCGCGGAAATGTCATGGAGGGCTGCCAGGTGAATGCGGTTGGCCTGCAGCTCACCACGGGTGTGTTCCGGGTACTGAAACAGTTTCAGTGACATGTCGCCCTGTGCCCAATGCGTGCCTTGTTCGGTGTCAAACGTCAGGTTTTGGGTGTCGATGGAAATGGAGTCGGCGCCCAGTGCCAGGTTCACCCGGCCAGTCAACCGGGCCAAAGACAAGGGCTGGATGGCCTTTGTGAACCGCGCATGCACGCCTGTCAGGGCCAGATCGGCCGTGCCCCCTGTGGGCTGACCGTTTTTCACATCGACCCACAACTGCAACGCGCCCACCCCTTGCTGGACGGTCAGTCCAAACCGTTCAGCCAGCGCTGCGGGCGCAGACAGGCGCGCCACATCTACCGCTGGTAGGTGTGCATGGGCAGTCCCGCTCCAGTCACTCAACTGGCCCGGCCTCATCGACAGGAAGGGCGAGGTGAACACGCCTTGCAATGTGAAGCGCTGGCCTATTTGGTCTTGCGGTGTCGCATCGAGCCGCAGCAAATGCTGGCGACCGGGGTTGCGCACCACCAGGTCCACATCTGCCAGAGCCAAGGTAGGCTGTTGCCGAAGATCGTCGGTCCAGCGCAGGGTTCCGGAGCGAATGGCGAACTCGGCCTGCGAAAAAAACCAGTCTGCGGCCGGGTTGTCTGCGTCTGCTTCTGTGGGGCCACCCCACAAGTCCAGGCCCGCCACCAGCAGGCCTCCAGTGGCGGTGCGCCGCACGTCCAGTGTGGGCTGGTCGATATGGATCTGCTCAAGCCCGCCGCTCAACAGCGACTTGGCCGATAAAGCCATGATCACCCGTTTCAGCACCAGCGCGTCGCGGCCTTGCGGGTCAAGCAAGCGGACATCGCTGAGCGCAAATGAAGGTATCAGACCTTGTGTTTCTGCCTCAATGTGCCCTATGCGCACAGACACACCCACTGTCCGTGTGGCCAGTGTCTCCAGCTCGCCGCGCCACTCGCCGATTCGCGGCACAATGAAAAAGTGAATTGCTCCCCAAGCCAGCCCCACCGTCATCCACACGCCCAGCACGGCCCACAGCAGGGCACGCGTGAGAATGGCCGCCCATTTCAGGGGGCGGGAGGGATGCAATGGCGGTTGAGTCATCAGCCCTGAAATTATCACGGTCCGTGCCCCTGCGCCCGCCTCTGTCTGCTCACAGTCCTCCCGACCACGCCACCCACCGCCATGTCCCTCCTGTCTTGCGTCGAACCTGTTGTGTCTGGTGACCTGTCCGCCTGCTCTGCTGGCCATTCCCGGCTGGTCCAGCGCGTGCGTCGGCGTTACGAAGCCGATCGTGCCTGCTTGCCGGACGGACCGCCTGAGCGCGAGTCTATGTTGACTTGTCTGCGCCAATTGCAAACGCAGGGGCTGGCTTTGGGTGCGGCGTTGCGAGTGCTGCGCCAGTTGGTGATGGAGCGCCTGGTGGTGCTCGACTGTGAGCAGGCCTCTGCGCTGTCTGTGGTCACCCGCGCTGTGACCGAACTGGCGGAAATCGCGCTGGACCAGGCCTTGGGTCACGCACGCACCGCGCTAAACGAGTTGCATGGCACCCCGTTGGCTTCGTCCGCTGTGCCAGGGGCCGAGCCGCAGGTCGCGCAACTGTGGGTGATTGGCATGGGCAAGCTCGGCGCTCGTGAGCTGAATGTCTCCAGCGACATCGACCTCATTTACGTTTACGACCACGACGGCGAAACAGCTGGTAACGCCCAGGGTCGGGGCCGCATTTCCAACCATGAGTATTTTGGCAAGGTGGTGCGCCACATGTACCAGTTGGTGGGTGACACCACCGAGCATGGTTTCGTGTTCAGGGTGGACCTGGCCTTGCGGCCCAATGGCAATTCCGGGCCTGCCTCCGTTTCGCTGGGGGCGCTGGAGGAGTACTTTCAGGTGCAGGGTCGTGAGTGGGAGCGGTTTGCGTGGCTCAAAAGCCGGGTGGTGGCCCCGTGGTCGTGCATTGCCAGTGGCGGGGCGCAGCCCCTGCGTTCGGTGGTGCTGCCGTTTGTGTTTCGGCGCTACCTTGACTACAACGTGTTCGAGGCGCTGCGCACCTTGCACCGACAGATTCGCGACCATGCGGCCAAACGCGCAGCAGGGCACCCCGAGCGTGCCAACGACGTAAAGCTGTCGCGCGGTGGCATACGGGAGATCGAATTCACCGTGCAACTGCTCCAAGTGGTGCGCGGCGGGCAGTTTCCCGAGTTGCGCAAACGCCCGACGCTGGATGCACTGGTCCACCTCAGCCGAGCTGGTTTGATGCCGCAGGCCACCGCAGACGCTCTGGCGCAGGCCTATGTTTTTTTGCGTCGTGTCGAGCACCGCATTCAGTACCTGGACGACCAGCAAACCCATGTGCTGCCTACCCGCGACGACGATCTGCTGTGGATGGCCAGGACCATGGGCTTCGACGGACTGTGTCCGTTTTTGCATGCGCTGGACGCCCACCGGGAAGTGGTGGCACAGGAGTTCGACACCCTGCTCGGCCAGCCCGCCAGCGAGTGCCGGGGTAAGGGCTGCAACGGCAAGGCGCGCACCGAGCGCGAGGAACTCGAGAACGTGTTGCCCGACCTCCCTGCCGTGTTTGCGGAACGTATTGCCCTGTGGGCAGAGCACCCGCGGGTGCGTGCGCTGCGCGACGACGCGCGCCTGCGGCTGGTTCGCTTGGTGCAGCGCACAGGAACTTGGCTGCAGGAAGGGCGTGTGAGCGAAGTGGCTGCGGTGCGCATGGCCGATTGGATCGAACCCCTGCTGCGCCGCGAAAGTTACTTGGCGCTCTTGCAGGAGCGCCCGTCTGTACACGAACGCCTCCTGCGGCTGCTGGGCGCAGCGCGGTGGCCAGCCCGGTATTTGCAGGCACACCCCGGCGTGATAGACGAGCTCGCCAGTCGGCAACTCATGACAGAGCGGTTCGATCCGGAGCAGTTCGACGCCGAACTGGAGGCGCGCCTTGCCGCTCTTAAATCCACGGGAGAAGACGACGAAGAAAGCCTGCTCAACCTGCTGCGGCGGGCTCACCACGTCGAAGTGTTCCGCACCCTGGCCCGCGATGTTGAGGGCGTACTGACCGTTGAACAGGTGGCCGACGACCTCAGTGCCTTGGCTGACGTGGTGCTACGGGTCACAGCCCGCTGGTGCTGGCAGCGGCTCAAGCAGCGCCACCAGGACCAGCCCGGTTTTGCCATCCTGGCCTACGGCAAGCTGGGCGGCAAAGAGTTGGGTTACGGCAGCGACCTCGACATCGTGTTCGTGTACGAAGACGATCACCTTGATGCAGCCGAGATCTATGCCACCTTGGTGCGCAAGATGATCAACTGGCTCACCGTGCGGACCGGCGAGGGAGATCTCTATGAAATCGACACCGCCCTGCGGCCCAACGGCAACTCGGGCATGCTGGTCACCCGATTCGAGGCATATGCCAACTACCAGCATGGCCGGGGGAGCAACACCGCCTGGACCTGGGAGCACCAGGCCATCACACGGGCCCGTTTCGTGATGGGCACGCCCGATCTGGCCCGCCGCTTCGATGAAGTCCGGCTGGCGGTCATCACCGCCGAGCGCGACGTGGTCGGTCTTGCCACCGAAATTTGCGCCATGCGCGACAAGGTGCGCCAAGCCCACACCGTGAAAGAGGGTCGTTTCGACGTGAAGCACAGCCCCGGCGGCATGGTCGATGCCGAGTTTGCGGTGCAGTTTCTGGTGCTGTCGCAGTCCAGGGCTCACCCCTTGTTGCAGGCAAACGTGGGCAACATTGCGCTGCTTCAGCGGGCTGAAGACGTGGGGCTTGTGCCAGCAGGTTGGGGCCACGCGGCAGGAGATGCCTACCGTGAGCTGCGCCAGTTGCAGCACCGCGCCCGCCTCGACGAGGCCCCCACTCAGGTGGAGCCAGCCACTGTTGAGTGGCAGCGCGAGGCCATCTTGCGTTTGTGGGCCCATGTGTTGTGCCCAACGGTGGCCACGCATAAGGCCTGAGGCGGTGCGGTCCAAACTCTGGCTCAGCCTGTGTTTTCTGCACGCTGTGGCCAGCATGCTGGTGTGGTGGGGTGGGCCACCGGTTGCACAGGTGCTCACCTGGCGTGCCGACACCTGGTGGCAGCACCCCTGGACGTTGTGGACCACGCCTTGGGTCCACATCAACACCCCACATCTGATTGGTAACCAGATGGCGGTGGGTGCCCTGGCGGCAATGGCTTGGCTGGTCAGGCCAAACGCCGTGGCCAGTGTGGCCTGGCTGCTGGCCTGGCCCACCGTTGCCCTGGTGTTGCCTTTGTGGCCGCATATTGGTTATGCCGTGGGGCTGTCGGGACTGATTCACGCGGCAGTCGCGGTGGTCGCTGTTCATTTGCTGCTGGACCAAGACCGCTTCGTCCCGAGCAGCCGCCGCTGGGGTGGGCTGCTGGCAGCAGGCTTGCTCGCCAAGCTGCTGCTGGAGCAGGGCTGGCACTGGCCAGTTGTGTGGAGCAACAGCGCTGACATGTCGGTGGTGCAGGCTGCCCACCTCACGGGGGCGGTGGCGGGGGTGTTGTTCAGCCTGCTGATGCTGCTGGTGTGGCGCAGTGTGGCGGCTCCGGCCCTGCCAAAAATTTAATTTTTTTGGCCAATATCGGTTTTCTGAATTAGATAGTTAGCTCTGTATTTTGATATTTTTGTCCGCGACCATCGTGTTTTTGTACTCTGCAGCACAATGTGCAACCAATAAGTTGCAAATAGAAACGAGCAGAGTATGTCCCAACGGAAGAGTTTGGTCAGGTGTCTTGCCCCACTGTTGCTGGCATGGGGTGGTGTCGGAGCGATCCCCGCGCAGGCAGCCACCGATTGCCCTGCATTGCTCCAGCACACCTTCCCGCGCCTGCAGGATGAAAAGCCCCAAAACCTCTGCCAGTATTCCGGCAAAGTACTTCTGGTGGTCAATACAGCCAGCTACTGTGGATTCACGGGCCAGTACAAGGGTCTGGAGGCCTTGTACGACCGCTACCGCGGCCAAGGGCTGGTCGTGTTGGGTTTTCCGTCGAACGATTTCGGGCGGCAGGAGCCAGGTAGCGCACAGGCGATAGCCGACTTTTGTGAGAACACCTTTGGCGTGAGGTTTCCCATGCTGAGCAAAACCGAGGTCTCGGGGCGAGGTGCGAATGCGTTTTACAAACAACTCGCCCAGAGGACCGGCGAGGCACCCACCTGGAATTTCCACAAGTACCTGATCGACCGTCAAGGGCAAGCGGTACTGAGTTTTGCAAGCGCCCAAGACCCTGCTACCCCCGCGTTTGCCCAATTCATTGAGAAACTTTTGAGCAAAAAATAATAACACTCAGTTATTTAAGTGACTGATCGGTATATTATGTGGGCCAACAGTTTATTGACAGACAGGGTTCAGTCCATGCGGAACTTTTCAGTGGTCACCACGCACAAACCCCCTACACAGGGACAACACTGCGCCAGCGCAGGCCCTGACTCGGTTTTTGGCTTGCGAAGCCTGCTCGGTGGCGGTACTTGTGCCCGCCGGTCTGCAACTCCCTCCCTCCCTTGTTCGTTCCGGGGCGCTTCGCAGGCCTTTCTTATACAGCGGAGGTCCAGCATGTTCGCTGACCAGTCTCCGCCCAAGGGCGCCGGTCCGGGTGCCCGCCCACTGCGCGTGGCTGTGGTCGGTTCCGGTATTGCCGGTTTGGCAGTGGCCCACACCCTGCGTGGTTACGCCGACGTCACACTGTTCGAGGCGGGCAGTTACTTCGGTGGCCACACCCACACGGTTGACGTGACGCTGTCACCCACGGCGTCGATACGGGTTTTCTGGTGCTCAACGAGCGCACCTACCCCAACCTGCTGGCACTGTTTGCACAGCTGGACGTGCCCGTGGTGCCCTCAGACATGTCGTTTTCAGTGCAGGTGCCGGGTGCCGGGCCGGGAACAGGCGCCGACCGCACCCTGGAGTGGAGTGGCACGAACCTGAGCACCGTGTTTGCCCAGCGAGCCAACCTCACCAACGGGCGCTTCTGGCGCATGCTTGCCAACTTGCTGCGCTTCAACCGCTTGGCCACCCGGCTGGCCAAAGGCCTCGATCTGCCCGGACAAGAGGCTGCCCTGATGCAGCCGCTGGGTGAATTCCTGAAGCAGCACCGCTTCTCAGACGAGTTCCGTGACTGGTACTTTTTGCCCATGCTCGGGTGCATCTGGAGTTGCCCCACCGACCAGATGCTGCAGTTTCCTGTGGCCACGATGGTCCGTTTCTGCCACAACCACGGGCTGATACAGGTCACCAACCGCCCGCAGTGGTTCACCGTCAAAGGTGGCGCCCGGCACTACGTGGACAAAATCGTTCAGGGCATGCCCGATGCCCGCCTGAACACTCCGGTGCGCTTGATCCAGCGCGACGAGCACGGCGTGCGGGTGGTGACTGACGGCCGTGCCGAACGGTTCGACAAAGTGGTGCTGGCCTGCCACAGCGACCAGGCCTTGGCCTTGCTGGCTGAACCCACCGATGCCGAACGCCGTGTGCTGGGGGCCATCCGATACCAGGCCAACCGGGCCGTGCTGCACACCGATGTGTCTGTGCTGCCAAAGCGCACCAGTGCCTGGGCGGCATGGAACTACGAACGTGCTGCCCAAACGGACCGTGAGCACGCACAGGTGTGCTTGCATTACCTGATCAACAAACTGCAACCTTTGCCCTGGCAGCAACCGGTGGTGGTCTCTCTCAACCCGGTACAAGACATCCCCGCTTCGCATGTGATCGGTGCCTATGACTACGCCCACCCGGTGTTTGATCTTGCTGCCATCGAAGCCCAGCGCGACCTGCCTGGGTTGCAAGGCATCCATGGCACGTATTTCTGCGGTGCGTGGGCGGGCTATGGTTTCCATGAAGACGGCCTGAAATCGGGCTTGCAGGTGGGGCCAACTCGGCAAGGCTGACGCACGATGAACACTGTGGCATGCCAGCCAGCGTTGATCGGTTTCGGGCAGGTGCGGCACACCCGGCTGGCACCCCAACGCCACGAGTTTGCGTATGCCAGCTGTTTTCTGATGCTGCCCATGCGCAGCCTGCGTGCCCACGGAGCCGGAACGCTGTCACGCAACCGTTGGGCACCCCTGTCGTTTCATGACGCCGACCATGGCGACGGCCGCGCAGATGCCCTGGCCTGGCTGGACGAATTGCTTCAGCGCGAAGGGGTGGCTCCCGCCACGGGCGAGGTGTGGTTGCACACCTACCCCCGCGTATGGGGTTTCACGTTCAAGCCCGTCAGCTTTTGGCACTGCCATGCAGCCGACGGGCATCTGGTCGCCATCGTGGCCGAAGTGAACAACACCTTCGGCGAGCGCCACTGCTACCTGCTGGAGGCTCCGCGCTACGGAGTGCCTGCCACCGCGCGCAAGGTGTTCCATGTGTCACCCTTTTTTGATGTGGCGGGCAGCTACCGGTTTGTGTTCATGCGCACTGCGCCAACGGATGCCGAACACGGCAAGACCGTGGCCCGTGTGGACCTGTCCGACGACAGCGGTCCCCTGATCCACACCAGCGTCAGCGGTGTGCTGGAGCCTTTGACGGCCGCCAGCCAGCGCAGGGCGTTGTGGGCCCACCCCGCGCTGACGTTGGGGGTGGTGGCACGCATTCACTGGCAAGCCTTGTTGCTCTGGCGTAAAGGTGCACGTTATGTCAGCAAACCGGTGCCCCCAGCCGCTTTCGTGACCCGTTGAACCATTCCTCTGTTGTTTGAAACCATTGGCCCTATCTGCACACAGCCGAAGTTTTTGACCCAAGCCGCCATGCCCACACGACTGAACCTCAAATCCCCCGCATTGCCCGATCACTTGGTGCCCACCGCTGCCCGTGCGCCATTGCATGCCCAAACCGTGATGAAGTTGCTGGGCCGACTGCGCCACGGCAGCCTGCATGTGCAGTGGCCAGATGGCAGCCACACTCACCACGGTCAGGTTGCAAGCCATGCACCGGGCCACGCCGATGTGGCCACGCTTCACATCCACCATTGGCGCGTGTGCGCGCAGGCCTTGAAGTCAGGCGACATCGGGTTTGCCGAGAGTTACATCGCAGGCGACTGGAGCACGTCTGACCTCACCACCCTGTTGCGCGTGCTGATTCAAAACCGGCGCGAACTCGACGATGTGGTGTTTGGCAGCTGGTGGGGCCGTCTGACGTACCGCGCGCGCCACCTGCTCAACCGCAACAGCAAGGCCAACAGCCGCAAAAACATCCACGCCCATTACGACCTGGGCAACGCCTTCTACGCGCTGTGGCTGGACGGCACCATGAATTATTCGTCCGCCCTGTTCGAGTCGGCGGAGACACCCATGCGCGATGCGCAGCACGCCAAGGTGCGCCGAGCCCTCCGCATGGCCGGCGTTCAGCCAGGCGACCGGGTGCTGGAAATCGGCTGCGGCTGGGGCGCGTTGGCCGAAATGGCCACCACCGAGTTCAACGCCAACCTGGTGGGCGTGACCCTCTCCACCGAACAACTGGCCTGGGCCCAGCAGCGGATGGCCTCGGTGGGCACCGCAGACCAGGCGCAGTTGCGGCTGCAGGACTACCGCGACATCGGTGTCACCACGCCCGACGAACCGTTTGACGCCATTTGCTCCATTGAAATGGTCGAGGCCGTGGGCCGCGAATACTGGCCCACCTACTTCCAGGCCGTGGCCCGCTTGCTCAAGCCCGGTGGGCGGGCGTGCATCCAGACCATCACCATCGACGACGCCCTGTTTGACCGCTACCTGAAATCCACCGACTTCATTCAGCAATACATCTTCCCCGGTGGGTGCCTTCCCAGCCCCAGCGCCTTTCGCGAACAGGCGGTTGCTGCCGGTCTGGAGGTGGTGGACGAGTTCGCCTTTGGCCAGGACTACGCCCGCACACTGGCGCTGTGGCGCGAACAGTTTGTGGCCGAGCACAGCCGCGTGCTGGCCCTGGGCTTTGACCAGCGCTTCGTGCGCATCTGGACGTTCTATCTGGCGTATTGCGAGGCTGCGTTCGCAGAACGCAACACCGACGTCATGCAGTTCACCCTGCGCAAACCGGCCTGAGCCATGCCTGTGCCCCGGAAGACAATCCCAACCGCGCCCGCAAACCCTGCACGCCGCGCCTGGGGGTTGGCAGCTGTCAGTGCTGCTGTGTGCGCGGCTTGGGCACCTGCCGCGTTGGCGCAAACCGAGGCACCCGCATGGCTGCGTGCCGAATTTCCGGGGGCCCGGTTGGTGGGGCAAGGCCGGCTCACCTTTTTCGGGCTCAAGGTGTACGACGCCCGCCTGTGGGCTGCACCGGCGTTCGACCCTCTGCGCTTTGAGCAGCAACAGTTTGCGCTCGCGCTCACCTACCTGCGAGGGCTCAAGGGGCCGTTGATTGCAGAGCGCTCCCTGAAGGAAATGCGTTCTCTGCCCGGCTTCGACGCCAGCCGCGAGTCCGCCTGGCTGGCGCGCATGACCGAGCTGTTCCCCGACGTCGGTGACGGCGACACCCTGGTGGGCCTGCACCTGCCGGGCGTGGGTGCCCGCTTCACCCTCAACGGCCAGGTGCGCGGGCAGGTGGATGACGCCTTGTTTGCCCGCTTGTTTTTCGGCATCTGGCTGTCCCCCAAAACGTCTGAACCTGCGCTGCGGCAGGCCTTGTTGGGCTCACCATGACCCCCACGCCTGTGCCGGTGATGGCATTCGACGGGCCCCGTGGCTGGGTGGCCGGGGTGCGTTTCGTGGCTTTGCCTTTGTATGTGCTCTGGCCCCACCACATGGCTGCCACCTTTGGCATGTCGTTGGCCACCTTGGGCACCTTGCTGCTGGTCGTGCGCCTGCTCGATGCGCTGGTGGACCCTGCCATCGGCCGTTGGGTGGATCGCAGTGCAGCAGATCAAAATGAAAATAAAAAAGGCATCCAGCGCTTGTCAGTATTGATGTCACTGCTCTTGTTTCTGGGCTTTTGGGCGCTGTTTTTTCCCGGCGTCCAGGCGGACACGCCGCACGGTGGGCTGCTGGTGTGGGCCGGGGCGGCGCTCGTGGTGACGTACATCGCGTTCAGTTGGCTCAGCGTGGCCCACCAATCTTGGGGTGCGCGGCTGGGGGGGTCTGACACGCAGCGGGGCCGGGTGGTGGCGTGGCGCGAGGGCTTTGGCCTGGCCGG
>JAIFMP010000134.1 GCA_020048405.1 Hydrogenophaga sp. | reverse complement strand
GCTCGAACTCGGTCAGCACGGCTTCTTCCACGAGCTCGGTCAGTTCTTCGATGATGAACGCGCCTTGAGACGGGTTCTCGTTCTTGGCCAGGCCCCATTCGCGGTTGATGATTAGCTGGATGGCCATGGCCCGGCGCACGCTGTCTTCGGTCGGCGTGGTGATGGCCTCGTCAAATGCGTTGGTGTGCAGGCTGTTGCAGTTGTCGTAGATGGCAATCAGGGCTTGCAGCGTGGTGCGGATGTCGTTGAACTGAATCTCTTGCGCGTGCAGGCTGCGGCCACTGGTTTGGATGTGGTACTTCAGCTTCTGGCTGCGCTCGTTGGCACCGTATTTCTCCTTCATGGCCGTGGCCCAGATGCGGCGGGCCACGCGGCCCATCACCGTGTACTCAGGGTCCATGCCGTTGCTGGGCGCAAAGTCGTCAATGTGCATGCCCCGCGCCAGGTAGGCCTCCACAAACGTGAAGCCGTTGCTCAGCGTGAATGCCAGCTGGCTGATGGGGTTTGCCCCGGCTTCGGCGATGTGATAACCGCTGATGGACACGCTGTAGAAGTTGCGCACGTTGTGGTGCACAAAATACTCGGCAATGTCGCCCATCACCTTCAGGCTGAACTCGGTGCTGAAGATGCAGGTGTTCTGGCCCTGATCTTCTTTCAGGATGTCGGCCTGAACGGTGCCGCGCACGTTGGCCTGCACCCATTCGCGGATTTTGGCGGCCTCGGTGTCGGTGGGCTCACGGCCGTTGTCGGCCTTGAATTTGTCCAGGTTCTGGTCGATGGCCGTGTTCATGAACATCGCGAGGATGGACGGCGCGGGGCCGTTGATGGTCATGCTGACGCTGGTGGTGGGGCTGCACAGGTCAAAGCCGCCGTACAGCACCTTCATGTCGTCCAGCGTGGCCACGTTCACGCCGCTGTTGCCGATCTTGCCGTAGATGTCGGGGCGGCGGTCGGGGTCGTTGCCGTACAGCGTGACGGAGTCGAACGCCGTGCTCAGGCGCTTTGCGGCCATGCCCTCACTCACCAGCTTGAACCGGCGGTTGGTGCGGAAGGGGTCGCCTTCACCGGCGAACATGCGGGTGGGGTCTTCGCCCTCGCGCTTGAAGGCGAAAGTGCCAGCGGTGTACGGGTAGCTGCCGGGCACGTTGTCCAGCATCAGCCACTTCAGAATTTCGCCATGGTCTTCCCAGGTGGGCAGCACCACTTTGCGGATGGTGGTGCCGCTCAAGGATTTGGTGGTGAGTGCCGTGCGGATTTCTTTGTCGCGAATCTTCACCACGTACTCGTCGCCCGCATAGGCTTTTTGCATGTCGGGCCACTGCGCGATGAGTTTGCGGGCTGCGGGGTCCATGCGCTCTTCCCGCTGTTGGGCGAGGTCGAGTACTGCCTCGGCTGCTTTGGCTTTGCCAGGCTTGTCCACTTCCAGCATGACGGCAGAGGCGCGCAGTTGCTGAATTTCGCGCGCCAGGCGTGCCTGCGCACGTGCCTTGGTCTTGTAGCCGCGCACCGTGTCGGCAATTTCTGCCAGGTAGCGCGTGCGTGCACCGGGGATGATGGGCGTTTGGTTGGTGCTGTGGCGCACGGCTACCACGGGCAGGCGGCCTTCGGTCACGGCCAGGCGGGGCTTCAGTGCCTGGTACAGCGCGGTCACGCCGTCGTCGTTGAAGCGGGCGGCCATGGTGCCAAACACGGGCATCTGCTCGGTCGGTGTGGTCCAGGCTTCTTTGTTGCGCTGCACCTGCTTGGCCACGTCGCGCAGCGCGTCGGGTGCGCCTTTGCGGTCGAATTTGTTGATGGCCACAAACTCGGCAAAGTCGAGCATGTCGATTTTTTCCAGCTGGCTGGCGGCACCGAATTCGGGGGTCATCACATACATGGGCACGTCCACATGCGGCACGATGGCGGCATCTCCTTGGCCAATGCCCGAGGTCTCGACGATGACCAGGTCAAACCCGGCCACTTTGCAGGCGGCCACCACTTCGGGCAAGGCCGCGCTGATTTCGCTGCCAAAGTCGCGGGTCGCCAGGCTGCGCATGAACACGCGGCTGCCGTTTTGCCACGGGCCAGTGGCATTCATGCGGATGCGGTCGCCCAGCAGTGCACCACCGCTTTTGCGGCGGCTGGGGTCGATGCTGATGACAGCCACGCGCAATTGGTCGTTCTGGTCCAGCCGAAGGCGGCGGATCAGCTCATCTGTGAGGCTTGACTTGCCTGCGCCGCCCGTGCCGGTGATGCCCAATACAGGTACTTTACTAGTAGCTGCTTGCGCAATCAGATTATGGGCTAGTGGCACATTTTCTTTGGAATTTTCCAGGGCGGTGATCAGTTGGGCCAGCGCACGCCACGCGGCTTCGGTGTGCCCCTGAATGGCGGAAGCCGTGGTGGGGGCGAGGGCCGTCAGGTCGCGGTCGCAGCGCATCACCATCTCGCCGATCATGCCCGCCAGGCCCATGCGCTGGCCGTCTTCAGGGCTGTAAATGCGCGCCACGCCGTAGGCCTGCAGCTCGCGGATTTCAGCCGGCACGATCACGCCGCCGCCGCCACCAAACACCTGTATGTGCTCGCCGCCGCGCTGGCGCAGCAAATCGACCATGTACTTGAAGTACTCCACATGCCCGCCCTGGTACGAGCTGATGGCGATGCCCTGCACGTCTTCCTGCAGGGCGGCGGTCACCACCTCGTCCACGCTGCGGTTGTGCCCCAGGTGAATCACCTCGGCCCCCATGCCTTGCAAGATGCGCCGCATGATGTTGATGGCGGCATCGTGCCCGTCAAACAGGCTGGCGGCGGTCACGAAGCGCACCTTGTGCGTGGGGCGGTAGTTGGCCAGGGCTTTGAAATCTGCGGACAGGTCGGTCATGCGTGGTCTCCGTGGGGCCGTTGTGGGTATCCGTGGATGATATTACGTTGACGTAAACGTCAACACAGGGTCCACCCCAACTCAGGGGCTGCAAACCCAAAAAAACGGGCACCGAAGTGCCCGTTTGCCTCAGCGGTCGGATGCTGATTACTTGTACAGAACTTCAGGCAGCCACATGCCAATGGCCGGGAACTGGTACAGCAGGATGATGGCCAGCACCTGAATGGCCATGAATGGCCGCATGCCCGCAAAAATCTGGTTCAGCGTCACGTGTTTGGGTGCGACTCCTTTCAAATAGAACGCACTCATGGCCACGGGTGGGCTCAGGAAGGCGGTTTGCAGGTTCAGCACCACCCGTAAGCCAACGAACAATGGGTCAACACCAAAGTTGTCCAGCAGTGGTATGGAGATGGGCATGAAGATCACGATGATCTCGGTCCACTCCAGCGGCCACTGCGCCTTTGAGCACATTGCGGCGGGAAGAGGCGGCGGTATTTTCGTCTGACTGCACGCATGAAATTTTTTCAAATTGCAGCTCAAATTGCTGCAAGCCGGGCGTGCCTCTGTTTTCATGCCGGTGTCCGTCAGACAGGTGGAATGCCAACTCTCTATCATTCAAGCCCGATCACATTCGGGCGCGGCGCGCAGCACCGCGTCAAACACTCAGGATGCCCCGCCATGACCATCGTCAAAGACCCCGACCGCAAGCGCGCCCTGGTGCTGCGGCTCAAGCGCATCGAAGGCCAGTTGAGGGGGGTGCAACGCCTGATCGAAACCGACGAGGACTGCGAAAAAATCGCTCAGCAGCTGGCGGCTGCCCGCAAAGCCCTCGACAAATCCTTCTACACGCTGGTGGGCTGCGTCATTTCCCAGGGCGATGTGCCGGCAGATGACGTGGCAGAAATGCTGGCCAAGTTCTCCTGACACACCGCGCTTCACCACCATGTACCCGACACAGCCATGACCGACACCAACCACCCCGCGCCCGCCGCCGCCCAAGGTTACGCAGGCGACGTTTCACCCCGGCAGGCTTGGGCCTGGGTGCAGGCGGGCGAAGCCGTGCTGGTCGACGTGCGCACCGATGCCGAACGCGAGTGGGTGGGCAGCGTGCCCGGAGGGATTCCCATCGCCTGGAAGCAGTGGCCCGGCATGGCTCTGAATACCGGGTTCGATGCCGGCATCGTGCAGGCCGCAGCCGGTGGCCGCAAGCTGGTGTTGCTGTGCCGCAGTGGCGTGCGCAGCATCGCGGCT
Organism: Hydrogenophaga sp.; assembly: GCA_020048405.1. Classification (GTDB taxonomy): domain Bacteria; phylum Pseudomonadota; class Gammaproteobacteria; order Burkholderiales; family Burkholderiaceae_C; genus UBA2334. The sequence continues at coordinate 1,131 of JAIFMP010000134.1, read as the reverse complement.
GCCAAGCGCGCCACCGAACTCGGCGTGGTGGCCTACAACATTCTGGAAGGCTTCGAGGGCGACGCCGATGCCGACGCTCACCGTGGCCACAAAGGCGGCTGGCGTTTTCACGGCCTGCCTTGGCGGCAGAACTGATCCCTCATGCCTAACCCTCGGTGCGCTTTCCGCTGCGCACAAAGGGTCAATAATCGCGCCCCATGACGCTGCTCGCCCTTGATGTAGGTAACACCCGCCTGAAGTGGGCCCTTTACGACGCCCCCCATGTGGGCGCCAAACTGCTGGGCCATGGCGCTCAGTTCCTTGAGAACATCGAAAAACTGGCTGAGGGCGAATGGAGCCGCCTGGCGCAGCCGCGCTGGGTACTGGGCTGTGTGGTGGCGGGCGATGCCGTGCGTCGCCGGGTAGAACAGCAGCTGGAAATGTGGGATGTCAACCCGCAGTGGGTGGTGTCGTCCACCGCAGAGGCGGGCCTGACCAACGGCTACGACCACCCTGGTCGCCTGGGTGCCGACCGCTGGGTTGCCATGATCGGCGCGCGCCAGCACGTGCTGGCCACCGGCGCTCCTCGGCCCTGCGTGGTGGTGATGGTGGGCACGGCGGTGACGGTGGAGGCCATCGATGCCCAAGGCAAGTTCCTGGGCGGCATCATCCTGCCGGGCCACGGCATCATGCTGCGCGCGTTGGAGTCCGGTACTGCCGGTCTGCATGTGCCCACGGGCGAGGTGCGTGACTTTCCCACCAACACCAGCGACGCCCTCACCAGCGGCGGCACCTTTGCCATTGCCGGGGCCGTGCACCGCATGGTGGAAAACGTACGCCGCCACTGCGGGGCCGAGCCCGACTGCATCATGACCGGCGGCGCGGGCTGGAAGATGGCGCCCAGCATGTCCACCCGTTTCGAGCTGGTGGAAGGCCTGTTGTTCGACGGCCTGCTGGAAATTGCCGGGCGGCGCTTCAAAATATAAGTAAAAAGTGCCTCTGTCGCTTGTCTGTATTGCGTTGGCAGCTATGAAAGCAAGACCAGATTTCAGGCCAGCTGCGCCTGCACCAGCTTCACCCAGAAGCTCGCCCCCAGCGGAATCAGCGCGTCGTTGAAGTCGTAGTGCGGGTTGTGCAACATGCACGGTCCCA
>JAIFMP010000137.1 GCA_020048405.1 Hydrogenophaga sp. | reverse complement strand
TTCTGTGCCACGCCCAGCGTGCCGTTGTCGCGCAACATACCGCAAAAACTGGCCATGGAAATGCTGCTCACGGGGGAGTTCATCACTGCACAGCAGGCTTTGGAGCGCGGGCTGGTCAATCGAGTGGCCCCAGCAGAGGCCCTGGATGGCGCGCTGGAGTCATTGTTGTGTGCCATTCTGGCCAAGCCGCCCGAGGCGATTGCCATGGGCAAAGCACTGTTTTACCAGCAGCGCGAAACTGGGGTGGCCGCCGCCTACCAGTTGGCGGGTCAAAGCATGGCTTGCAACATGGCCTTGCCTGTGGCGCAGGAGGGCGTGCGGGCCTTCACCGAAAAACGAGCCCCCGACTGGCGGGCGTGAGAAACACCTACCCATGGTTGCCATGAATCCCAGTGCCCTAGACGATTTTTCTTCCTGGATCGCCATGTTCACCCAGCGTGGTGTGCTGGTGGAACTCGCCGCCTTGTTGTTGTGTGTGTTGCTGGCCTGGGGCTCGGTGAGTGGGCTGCGCCGTGCACTGGAGTTGCAGGACGAGCGCTCCATCTGGTTTGGCACCCATGTGGTAGATGGTGTGTTGTTTCCAGCGCTGCTGCTGGGCCTGGCTTACATAGCGCGCTCGGTGCTGTTCCAGTTTTTTCCTCACGCGCTGTTCAAGATCGCGATACCCGTGCTGATTTCGCTGGTGGTCATCCGCGTGGGAGTCAAGGTACTGCAGGCGGCATTCCAGGACAAGCCCTGGGTGCGGGTGGTGGAACGCACCATTTCATGGGTGGCCTGGGGTGCCATGGTGCTGTGGGTCAGTGGCTTGCTGCCGCTGGTGCTGAATGAGATGGAGGACGTCTCCTGGAAAGTGGGCAGCAGCACCCTCACGCTGCGTCATCTGGTCGAAGGCGCGCTGACGGCAGGTGCCGTGCTGATTGCCACCCTGTGGATATCGGCCGCCATTGAAAGCCGGTTGCTGAAATCGGCCACCGGTGGCCAGCTGAGTGTTCGCAAGGCGCTCAGCAATGCGACGCGCGCCCTCCTGATGACGGTGGGCGTAATCATGGCGCTGTCTGCAGTGGGCATCGACCTCACGGCGCTGTCGGTGCTGGGCGGGGCCATCGGGGTGGGCATTGGTCTGGGCCTGCAGAAGCTGGCGGCCAACTACGTCAGCGGCTTTGTGATTCTGGCCGAGCGCAGCATGCGCATCGGGGACATGGTGCGGGTGGACAACTTTGAGGGGCGCATCACCGACATCAATGCCCGCTACACGGTCATCCGTTCATTGCAGGGGCGTGAGTCCATCGTGCCCAACGAACTGATCATCACCAGCCGGGTGGAAAACCTCTCGCTGGCCGACCCCAAGGTGTGGCAATCCACGGTGGTGTCCGTGGGCTATGACAGCAATGTGGAGCAGGTGCAGGCGCTGTTGTTGGCTGCAACGCTCAGCCAGGAGCGCGTGCTGCGTGAGCCCGGGCCGGCAGTGTCATTGTCCAACTTTGGTGCCGACGGGCTGGAGTTCACCGTGGGGTATTGGATTGCCGACCCCGAGAACGGGCAACTGAATGTGAAGTCGGCTGTGAACATGGCCATTCTGGCGAGCTTGCGCGAGCAGCGGATCGAAATTCCCTTCCCGCAACGAGTGGTGCACACGCGGGTTGCTGCAGACTGAGCCAAAGTCCGTATAATTCTCGGAAAAGCACGATCGTTCTTTTTTTGTTTTGCTTGGCCGCTCATCGGCTGGGCCCTAGAATCTGACGTTTACGTAACGTCAATCAGTGACCCCGTCACATACAACTCAGGAGCACTCGCATGAAGGTATTGGTCCCCGTCAAACGCGTGGTCGACTACAACGTGAAAGTCCGCGTCAAATCGGATGGCACGGGTGTGGACATTGCCAACGTCAAGATGAGCATGAACCCGTTTGACGAAATCGCCGTTGAAGAAGCCGTGCGCCTGAAAGAGAAAGGTGTGGTCACCGAGGTCATCGCTGTCAGTTGTGGTGTCACCCAATGCCAGGAAACCCTGCGCACTGCCATGGCCATCGGCGCGGACCGCGCCATCCTGGTTGAATGCGCGGACGAGTTGCAGCCATTGGCCGTCGCCAAACTCCTTGCCGCCCTGGTGGCCAAAGAACAACCCGGCCTCATCATTCTGGGCAAACAAGCCATCGACGACGACGCCAACCAGGTCGGCCAGATGTTGGCTGCCCTGACCGATCTGCCCCAAGCCACGTTTGCCTCCAAGGTCGAGATTGCCGACGGCCAGGCTGTGGTCACCCGCGAAATCGACGGTGGTCTTGAAACCCTGGCTCTCAGCCTGCCTGCGGTGGTCACCACCGACCTGCGCCTGAACGAGCCACGCTACGTCACCCTGCCCAACATCATGAAGGCCAAGAAAAAGCCTTTGGAAACGCTGACCCCTGCGGCCCTGGGTGTGGATGTGGCCCCCCGCCTCAAAACCCTGAAGGTCAGCGAGCCGCCACAGCGCAGCGCCGGCATCAAGGTGCCCGACGTCGCCACCCTGGTGGCCAAGCTCAAGAACGAAGCCAAAGTCATCTGAAGGGACGCACACCATGACCGCACTTGTCATTGCCGAACACGATCACGCGTCCATCAAGGGCGCAACGCTCAACACAGTCACCGCCGCCGCCCAAATGGGGGGTGACGTGCACGTGCTGGTGGCCGGACACAACGCATCCGCCGCCGCCGCCGCTGCCGCACAGATTGCGGGTGTGAGCAAAGTCATTCACGCCGACAGCGAAGCCCATGCACACGCCCTGGCAGAGAACCTCGCCGCCCAGGTGCTGGCTGTGGCCGGCAGCTACAGCCACATCGTGTTTGCAGCCACCGCCATTGGCAAAAACGCCGCACCCCGCGTGGCCGCCAAGCTCGACGTGGCCCAGGTCAGCGAAATCAGCAAAGTCATCAGCGCCGACACCTTCGAGCGCCCCATCTACGCCGGAAACGCCATTGCCACTGTGCAAAGCACCGACGCCACCAAAGTCATCACCGTGCGCACCACGGGTTTTGATGCGGCAGCCTCAACGGGCGGCTCTGCTGCGGTGGAAACCGCTGGTGCAGTGGCCGACAGCGGCAAGAGCAGCTTCAAGGGCAGCGAGATCGCCAAGAACGACCGCCCTGAATTGACAGCTGCCAAGATCATCGTCAGCGGTGGCCGTGCCTTGGGCAGCAGCGAAAAGTTCAACGAAGTCATGACCCCGCTGGCCGACAAGCTCGGTGCAGCCATGGGTGCCAGCCGCGCGGCGGTCGATGCGGGCTACGCCCCCAACGACTGGCAAGTCGGCCAGACCGGCAAGATCGTCGCGCCCCAGCTGTACGTGGCGGTGGGCATCAGCGGCGCCATCCAGCACCTGGCTGGCATGAAGGACAGCAAGGTCATCGTGGCCATCAACAAAGACCCTGAAGCCCCCATCTTCAGCGTGGCCGACTATGGCTTGGAGGCTGACTTGTTCACCGCTGTGCCAGAGCTGATCAACAGCCTGTGATATCGGCTTGAGCCCCAGCGTCCTTCGGGACGCTTTTTTTGAGCCGCTTGATGGATAAGCGTTTTAAGCTATTGAAATCGAATATCGGAGACCCTGCAATGAGTTACATCGCCCCCGTCAAAGACATGCTGTTTGGCATCAAGCACCTGGCCAACATCGACCAGGTGGCGCAGATGCCGGGCTTTGAGGAGGCCGGTTACGACACCGCGCAGGCCGTGCTGGAAGAGTGCGCCAAGTTCAACCAGGACGTGCTGTCACCCCTCAATTGGGAAGGCGACAAAAACCCCAGCAGCTGGAAAGACACCGTGGTGACCACCACGCCTGGCTTCAAAGAGGCATTCAAACAATACGCCGAGGGCGGCTGGCAAGGTCTGCAACACCCGGCCGATTTTGGTGGCCAGGGCTTGCCCAAAACCATTGGCGCAGCCTGCGGCGAAATGCTCAACAGCGCCAACATGAGTTTTGCCCTGTGCCCGCTGCTGACCGACGGCGCCATTGAAGCGTTGCTGACGGCCGGCTCCGACGAGCTGAAAGCCACCTATCTGGAAAAACTGGTGAGCGGCGAGTGGACCGGCACCATGAACCTGACCGAGCCCCAGGCCGGTTCAGACTTGGCAGCGGTGCGCACCCGCGCCGAGCCACAGCCCGACGGCACTTACAAGATTTTCGGCACCAAGATTTACATCACCTACGGTGAGCACGACATGGCGGACAACATCGTCCACTTGGTGCTGGCCCGTGTGCAAGGCGCGCCCGAAGGCGTGAAGGGCATCAGCCTGTTCGTGGTGCCCAAATTCATGGTGGGTGCAGACGGTGCCTTGGGTGCGCGCAACGACGTGTTCTGCGTGAGCATCGAACACAAAATGGGTATCAAGGCCAGCCCCACGGCCGTGCTGCAGTTTGGCGACCACGGCGGTGCGGTGGGTTACCTGGTGGGCCAGGAAAACCGTGGCCTGGAATACATGTTCATCATGATGAACGCCGCCCGCTACGCCGTGGGCGTGCAGGGCATTGCCATTGCCGAGCGCGCCTACCAAAAGGCTGCCCAGTTTGCCAAAGACCGCGTGCAAAGCCGCCCGGTGGACGGCAGTCTGAGCGCGGCCGGTCCCATCATTCACCACCCCGACGTGCGCCGCATGCTCATGACCATGCGGGCCAGCACCGAGGGCTGCCGCGCCCTGGCGCTGACCGCAGCTGCGGCCTACGACGCAGCCCACCACCACCCCGACGCGGCCGTGCGCAAAGACAACGCAACGTTCTACGAATTCATGGTGCCGCTGGTCAAGGGCTACAGCACCGAGCAGAGCCTGGAAGTCACTTCTCTGGGCGTGCAGGTGCACGGCGGGATGGGCTTCATTGAAGAAACCGGTGCGGCCCAGTACTACCGCGACGCCAAAATTCTGACCATCTACGAAGGCACCACCGCCATCCAGGCCAACGACCTGGTGGGCCGCAAAACCTCTCGCGACGGCGGCCAGACCGCCAAGGCACTGGCCGCGCAGGTGGAAGCAACCGAGGTCGAACTGCTGGCGCAAGGCGGTGCCAACGCCGCTGCAGTGGCCAAAAAGCTGAAGGCCGCACGCCTGGCGTTTGTGGACGTGGTGGAGTTCATCGTGGCCAACACCCGCAGCAACCCCAACGCGGCGTTTGCTGGCAGCGTGCCCTACCTGATGCTGGCCGGCAACCTGATGGCAGGCTGGCAGCTTGGCCGAGCATTGCTGGTGGCCGAGGCCGAATTCGGCCCCGCCTTCATGCAAGCCAAGATCACCACCGCCCGTTTTTACGCCGACCACATCCTGGCCCGGGTGCCCGGCGTGCGCGACGCAGTCGTGGACGGGGCAGGCAGTGTCACTGGCTTGGAAATCGGTGATTTTTAAATTGACCTGAATCCGTGGCATCCAATTCTCCAAAGCCGAAGTGACGCTGAACAGCCTTGGTGAAAGCCAATTTTCAACCTGATTCTTCAGTTTTCCCACCCATTCGTCATCTGACTTGCGCGACATGCCCGCCACAGCCAGCCAAACAACACGTGTTTGCCCGCCTCCTGGACAGGCGAGCTATTGTTGGGCGCACCAAGGCCTGGGTGCGCACCCATTTGACGATGAAGGCGACTTGCCGTCCCAGCACCTGGGCCTGTTGGTTGATGGCGCACATCGAGTGCTGAGTGCCTGGGCGCAGGGCCAACTCCAGACAAAAGCCTTGGGTGCCCAGGTACGCGACCCAGGGGCAGTAGCCATCTACCCACGCATAGGTGCGGTCCACATGCTCTGTGGCCGTGCCGCTTTGGTCCATGGCGAATGTGTCCACGTCCAACGGCAGGTAACCACAGTGCAGCACACCGAAGTCAACAGGCTTGCCATTGATCTTGAGGCCAAAGACAGCGGCGTTGATGCGGTCGACCAGGCGGCCAAACCATGCGCCAGCATGCGTGTCCATGCGTTGGTGCAGGGTGGGCAACGAGGGCACGGCGCGCAGGCCCAGAGCACGGGCGAAGAACGCGTCTTTGCGCAAGCCCTCGATGGCATCAAAATCATTCTTGCCCAGGCACAGCAGACCGAGGTAGCTCTTGAAGATGTCGCTGTTGGCAATGCCGCTGCGAACCGAGAGGGCCGGGTCGACCAAGCTGTTGATGTTGATGCGCTTGAGATACTTGCCAATCAATGCCTGACCAGCCTGATTGCTCAAGTCGTCAGGCAATTGCTTGAGAATGAAATCGCTCATGGGTGCCTTCACCTGCGGGGTGAAAGGCATGTAGAACCTAAGTCTTTGATTTCAATAGTAAATCAGTACTATTCTGATCGTCAACTCGCTGATTCAAGATTGTGTTCTTTGTGCTCATGTTTATAGCTTCTGTTTTTATTTGTGGAGGGTGTAATGTTGATTGATATTGAGTTGATTGATGGTGCGCTGAAGGAACTCGGCAAGACTAATCCTGGTGCAAATCTTTTTCGGTTGACTTTGGCCTATGTAACTCCGCCTCAGTCCAGAATTCTTGAGATTGGTGCGGGGTTGGGTTCGGTTTTTACTCGTGAAAAATTTATTAACTATAAAACGCTGGATTTTTATTCAACGGAAGAGGTGAAGGCGCATTTTATTAATGACTACGGGATCTCCGGTATTGAGAATCGCGAATTTCCTACTGTGGATTATGTGTGTAAAGATGGAAAATTGATTGAGTCTACTTGTGGTAACAAGTTTGACCTTGTGTTCAGCTCCCATGCTATTGAACATCAACCTTGCCTGTTGACTCATTTGAAAGAAGTTGAGAATGTGCTAGATGACAATGGGGCTGTTGCATTTATCATTCCTACCCGTTGTTGCACCTTTGATGCGTTGCGAAGTTTGTCATCAACGGGGGATGTAATTTCAAAATATCACAGCAACGAGAAAGTTCCATCAGGCGTTAATGTATTTGAGTTTTATGCTCGTCATATAAGTCTTAATCCTGGTCGAGTTGTTTTGAATGAGGATCAATTTTCTTATAGTTTTTCCATTGAGGACGCTTACAAGAAGTTTTGTGAGTCAATAGGTGCAGGTGGTGGTTATGTGGATATCCATAATTGGACATTCAATCCAGATAGTTTTGTTTTGATTGTTATAGAGCTTTATATCTTGGGTTTGATTAATCTGATTCCTAGAATGGCTACGCCAGTGAGTGGTAATGAGTTCATGTGTATTTTGTCGAAAGAAGGGGGGGGTCGTGGTGCTGCCGAGTTGGCCCAGCTAAAAGAGTTCAGATTAATTCTGAATAAAAAATTGATGCTCCAAGATCGTGCTTGAAGTGCCTGATTCAATTAAATGGAGTTTTTGCAATGTCTGCTCTTCCCGGCGCCTTGGCGCACCTGCCTTTCCCAGTCATCGGTTCGCCGCTGTTCATCATCAGCAACCCCAAGCTGGTTGTGGCGCAGTGCATTGCGGGTGTGGTGGGTTCCATGCCCGCGCTCAATGCCCGCCCGGCCGAGCAATTGGAAGAGTGGTTGATTGAAATCACCGAGGCGCTGGCCGCCCACAACGCAGCCCACCCCGACCGCCCGGCGGCGCCCTTTGCCATCAACCAGATCGTGCACAAAAGCAACGACCGCCTGGAGCACGACATGGCGCTGTGCGTGAAGTACAAGGTGCCGATCATCATCACCAGCCTGGGTGCGCGCGAAGACATCAACGCCGCCGCCCACAGCTACGGCGGCGTGGTGCTGCACGACATCATCAACAACAAGCATGCCCACAAAGCCATTGAAAAAGGCGCCGATGGCCTGATTGCAGTGGCCGCCGGTGCAGGAGGCCATGCGGGTGTGAAAAGCCCGTTTGCGCTGATTCAGGAAATCCGTCAGTGGTTCGATGGCCCGGTGGCGCTCAGTGGCTCCATTGCCTCGGGTGGTGCGGTGCTGGCCGCGCAGGCCATGGGTGCAGACTTCGCCTACATCGGCTCAGCCTTCATTGCCACCGACGAAGCCCGCGCAGCCGACGCTTACAAGCAGTCCATTGTGGACAGCAACTCCGACGACATCGTCTACAGCAACCTGTTCACTGGTGTGCATGGCAACTACCTGGCGCCCAGCATCCGAGCCGCCGGCATGGACCCGGACAACCTGCCGGTCAGCGACCCCAGCAAAATGAACTTTGGCGGCGACAAGTCCAAAGCCTGGAAAGACATCTGGGGTTGCGGCCAGGGCATCGGCGCCATCACCAAGGTCCAGCCTGCCGGTGAACTGGTGGCGCAGTTGAAGCGGGAATACGCAGAGGCTCGAAACCGGTTGGCGCTCAGCTGAAAATGTGAATCAAATTGGCAACCAGCGCTTGACTGTAAAGCGCTAGGTGCTATTTTTTTATGGTAATGGTTTCAAGCCCAACTCGAGCAAAAATGCATTGTGTTTTTGCTTGGCAGTAGCAACCGCCTCTTCAATTTTGACCAGTTCGCCATGCGTGGCAGCCAAGTCAATCTCTGCTTCGCCCACCGCCGTGCTGATGTAGCGCGAGATGTTCATGTTGAAATCGTTTTTCTCAATCTCGGCCATCTCTACCCGGCGTGAGTAGCGGGCCTCTTCAGTGCGGTGCTGGTAGGTGCGGATGATTTTGTCGATGTGCTCTTGGGTCAGCTGGTTCTGCCCCCGATGGCCAGTTCAAATTCCCCCACCTGTGGCCACCTCAAACTCCCCCGGCAAGACCGATCGGATTATGACGATTCGGGGCTGAGGGCGATGCGCGCGGCAGCCTCATTGAGCCGATAGCTCTTGCTGTCACCGGCGACATAAAGCCGCGTAAAAATGGCGGAGTTTTCCAAGGTCAGGCAAAAGCAAGGGGCCCCAGCGGCCCCTTGCTTGGTCANNNNCCCTCGCTGAAGGGAGGGAGATCGGACTGGACGGGTTGGCATTGATCCTGTTGCAAGAGCCGCTGAAGTTGGGGTTGATAGTGACGAACGATGACCTCGCGCAAATCGTCCAGCAACTCGACCACCGCCAATGCCTGCTCTGGCGTCCAACTCTTATCGATCAGCAAGGCAATGCCGCAGTTCAAGCCAGAAGGCAAATGCAAGTGGTTCATGGTTGTGCCTTTTTTCGCTTGGAACCGCGCTGCGCCGCCCGCTCCTTGGCCTCCTTCAATCGGTACGACTCGCCATCAATGTCGATCAATTCGGCGTGGTCACGCACGCAGCATTCGGAAACACCGTGTTCCACTCGCCAAACGCCTTGTTGGTCGTCACCATCGTGCTTTTGGACTCGTAGCGACGGTTGACCAACTCAAACAACAAATCGGCGTGGCGGTTCGAATACGACAAATAGCCAATTTCATCGATCACCAACAAGTCGGGGGCAGCGTAATGACGAATGCGTCTGCGCAAAGCCGCATCACTGTCCAGCGCGGCCAAGTCCCCCAGCAGCTCGCCGGCAGTCGTGAAGCGCACCGTATGCCCTTTGACCAAGGCCTGATGCGCCACATTCCTGGCCACCATCGACTTGCCCACGCCATTGGGGCCACGCAACACCACGTTGGCACCTTCCTTGATGAAGTCCAGGGCCATCAAGCCCTCAACCGCACCCCGGTCACACTGCTTGGGCCAACCCCAATCAAAGTCGGCCAGGGCTTTGAAGCGTCCGATACGCGCGGACCCAATGCGCCGCTCCAAAGAGCGTTGTGCGCGGGCATCCTCCTCCCACTGAATAAAGCCGGGCAGCCACTCGGCAGAGGCAGTCTCTGACCAATGCGCCAGTATCCCGTGCAGTCGCAAGGCCGT
>JAIFMP010000155.1 GCA_020048405.1 Hydrogenophaga sp. | reverse complement strand
CCGACGCCATCCAGGCGGCGGCGCGCGGGCACCACTTTCTGTCGGTGCACAAAAATGGCCAGGTGGCCATCGTGCAAACCAACGGCAACAAGGACTGCCACGTCATCTTGCGTGGTGGCAAAGCACCTAACTACGACGCCGCCAGCGTGGCCGCTGCATGCAAAGACCTGGAGGCCGCCAAGCTGCCGCCCAAACTGATGGTGGATTTCAGCCACGCCAACAGCTCCAAGCAACACGAAAAGCAGCTGGATGTGGCCAAAGACATTGCCGGGCAAATCCGCGCCGGTTCACACAGTGTGTTCGGTGTGATGATTGAAAGCCACCTGAACGCCGGTGCGCAAAAGTACACCCCAGGCAAGGACGACCAGAGCAAGTTGGCCTATGGCCAAAGCATCACCGATGCCTGTCTGGGCTGGGACGACTCGCTGGCTGCGCTCGATGTGCTGGCGCAGGCTGTGCGCCAACGCCGGGGTTGAGGCGTGTTTTTGTGGCAGGGTTCGCACCGGGCTTGACGGCCCTCAAGTTTCGGGCGCGATCCCTGTTGCAGAATGGGGTTTCGATATCGCACAACCCCATAAGGAGCCAAAACCATGCGCAGCGAAGTGACCGTGAGCTGGGGCGAGAACGCCACCCACCGTTTTGACCTGGAAGAAGTCCAGCCCAGTGCCTGGCTGGACGAGCAGTTTGTGGCCCTGGAGTGCGAACCCATCCGCGCTACCGGCAAGGTGCTGATTGCCGACAAGGTGGTGGCCGTCGCGCAAGGTGCCGGGCAAGACCGCTTCGCAGCCTCTGAACATGCGACTTGGGCGCAGGCCTATGCGCGTGCCGTCAGTGCCGCCCTTGCCAAACCCGTGGTGCGGGTGGATGTCGCCACCCTGTCCATTGGGTACTGAATTAAATAAAAATTAGGCCTCTGACGCTTGATGGTATTCAATTGTTAGCTATTGAATATTCAAGCCGCCAATGCATCCAGCAGGCGCTGATGCACGTTGCCGAAGCCCCCGTTGCTCATGCACAGCAGCGTATCGCCCTCCCGTGCGTGGGCGAGTACCTGGGTCAGCAGGTCGTCAATGCTGTGAGCCACCTGAGCGCGTGAGCCCATGGGGGCCAGCGCTTCGGCGGCGTCCCAGCCCAGCCCGGCGGCGTGGCAAAACGCCAGGTCAGCGTTCTCCAGGCTCCAAGGCAGCTGGGCTTTCATGGCCCCCAGTTTCATGGTGTTGCTGCGCGGTTCGAACACGGCCAGGATGCGCTGACGCGCCGCCCCATCGGGCGTGGCCTGGTCCAGCTGTTTGCGCAGCCCGTCGACCGTGGTGCGAATGGCGGTGGGGTGGTGGGCAAAGTCGTCCACCACGGTGATGCTACGCACGCTTCCGCGCACCTCCATGCGCCGCTTCACGTTCTGAAACTGCCCCAGCGCCTCGGCTGCCACAGCGGGTGGCACACCTACGTGCTCGGCAGCGGCGATGGCAGCCAATGCGTTCAGTTGGTTGTGCACGCCACTCAGGCCCCAAGTGACCCGTGCCACCTCCCGCACACCCTGCAACACCGCAAAGTCGGACGCATCGCCCTCAGCCACAAAGTCGCTCACGGCGCTGCCAAAGCTGCGCACCTCGCTCCAGCAGCCCTGGTGCAACACGCGAGTCAGGCTTTCCTCCAGCCCGTTGACCACTACACGGCCGTTGGCTGGCACCGTGCGCACAAGGTGGTGAAACTGCCGTTCGATGGCGGCAAGGTTGTCAAAAATGTCGGCGTGGTCGAACTCCAGGTTGTTCAACACCGCCGTGCGGGGCCGGTAGTGGACAAACTTGCTGCGTTTGTCAAAAAAAGCGGTGTCGTATTCGTCGGCTTCGATGACGAAGAGAGGGAGGTGGGGCGGCTGTGCGTTCCGCTCCGTGTCCCCCGCCCGCTGCGCGGGCTCCTCCTTGACCTGCGCAGAACGCACAGCCGCCCCACCTCCCAGCCGCGCCGACACACCGAAATTCAGGGGCACACCACCCACCAGAAACCCCGGTTGCAGCCCAGCGTGCTCCAGAATCCACGCCAACATCGACGTGGTGGTGGTTTTGCCGTGAGTGCCCGCCACTGCCAGTACGTGGCGGCCTTGCAGCACGTGTTCGGCCAGCCACTGCGGGCCGCTGGTGTAGGGCGCACCCGCATCCAAAATGGCTTCCATCAGCGGAAACTTGGGTGTGCCGTCGGGCAGTCGGGCGCGTGACACCACGTTGCCAATCACATACATGTCGGGCTTCAGGGACATCTGATCGGCGCTGAAGCCTTCGATCAGCTCGATGCCCAGGGCCCGCAACTGGTCGCTCATGGGGGGGTAGACCCCGGCGTCGCAACCCGTGACCTTGTGTCCCGCTTCGCGCGCCAGCGCGGCCACGCCACCCATGAAGGTGCCGCAAATACCCAGAATGTGAATGTGCATGGGCCGCGATTCTACGAAGGCACAATGCGGCTCATGGACACCGTTGAAGACGAGATCGCCGCCACCGCTGCCCGGTTGGTGGTGGAAGAAGGGCTGGAATACGGCGCTGCCAAGACCCGCGCGGTGCGCCAACTGGGTCTGCCAGCCCGCACACGGCTGCCCGACAACAACGCGGTGGAAGTTGCGGTGCGTGAACACATTGCACTGTTTTGCGGCGACACCCAGCCTGCCGAGTTGCAGGCCCTGCGCGAATTGGCCCTGGTGTGGATGGACAGACTGAACGCTTTCAGGCCCCACATCAGTGGGGCGGTGTGGCATGGCACGGCCACACGCCTGAACGATGTGTTCCTGCAGTTGTTTTGCGATGACCCGAAGGCAGCAGAAATCCACCTGTTGAACCAAGGTTGCAGTTATGAAGTGGGCAGCACCTCTGGTTTCAGGGGCGAGATGGTGGACGTGTTGAGCATCCGCAGCCGGTGTGCTGAGCTGAACGAAACCGTGGGGGTACACCTGCTGATTTATGACACCGATGACCTGCGCGGTGCGCTCAAGCCCGATGTGCAGGGTCGCAAACCCAGGGGGGATGCCAGTGCATTGCGTCAGTTGTTGGGCGCGCGGGCATAAACTCGGCCTCCCATGACAACGTCCCCTTCACCTCCTTCAATGCCCCGCCGCTGGTGGTTGGGGGCTGCAGCCGCCGCCGGGCTCGCTGGCGTGGCAACCGCCTGGTGGCGTTATCAGCCCACCGCCATCGAACCGTCTGCGCTGGACGGCCTGTGGGCACTGACCCTGGATGACCCGATGGGTGTGCCCGTGGCACTGTCGTCGTTCCGTGGCAAGCCGCTGGTGGTGAATTTCTGGGCCACATGGTGCCCCCCGTGTGTGGAAGAGTTGCCCATGCTCAATGCGTTTTATGGTGAGCAGCGCGCCAAGGGTTGGCAGGTGGTGGGTTTGGCGGTGGATCAGCCCGCTGCGGTGCGAACGTTCCTTCAACGCCTGCCGCTGGACTTTCCGGTGGCGATGGCGGGGCTGGGCGGGACCGATCTGGCCAAGTCTCTGGGCAATGCCACCGGAGGACTGCCCTTCACCGTCGTGGTGGATGCAAAAGGTGCTATCGCGCACCGAAAATTGGGCAAAGTGTCGGCAGATGACTTGAAACAGTGGTCTCAACTGGGGTGATGAACGCTGCTTGCGGCCGGTTGCGTGTTGCCCTGGTCGTGTAAACTGCCACCCCGTGCTGGGTCTGGTTGTGTGTGGTTTGGTGAAAATTACCGCAACTTGAGATCACTTGATGAACATTCGTTGGAGAAGATATGGATTTGCGCAAACTTAAAACCCTGATCGATCTGGTGTCCGAATCCAACGTGTCAGAACTTGAAATCACCGAAGCCGAAGGCAAGGTGCGCATCGTCAAGAGCCCCGGAGCCGCACCCGGCGCCCCTGCGATGGTGTACGCCCCTGCGCCCGCAGCGCCGGTCCCTGCGCCTGCTGCTCCAGTGCTGGCCGCACCCGTGACCGAGGCAGCGCCTGCCGCCACGACGGGGCATCAGGTCAAGTCACCGATGGTGGGCACCTTCTACCGTTCTGCCAGCCCCGGTGCCAAACCGTTTGTGGAATTGGGCAGTGTGGTCAAAGAAGGTGACACCATCTGCATCGTCGAGGCAATGAAGATCCTCAACGAAATCGAGTGTGACAAATCCGGCACCGTCACGCAGATCCTGATCGACAACGGCGAAGCCGTTGAGTACGGACAGCCGTTGTTGTTCAAAAAAATCCTGATTGCCAACCGCGGCGAAATTGCACTGCGTGTGCAGCGCGCCTGCCGCGAAATGGGCATCAAGGCCGTGGTGGTTTATTCCGAAGCCGACCGCGATGCCAAATATGTGCGTCTGGCCGACGAATCGGTGTGCATCGGGCCCGCTGCGTCTGCACAGAGTTACCTGAACATGCCGGCCATCATTTCGGCGGCTGAGGTGACCGACGCCGAGGCCATCCACCCGGGTTACGGAAAACGCCGACTTCGCCGAACGTGTGGAAAAGAGCGGCTTCAAGTTCATCGGCCCCACGCCTGAATCCATCCGCCTGATGGGTGACAAGGTGTCAGCCAAGCAAGCCATGATCCGCGCCGGTGTGCCGTGTGTGCCCGGCTCGGAAGGTGCCCTGCCCGATGACGCGGTGGTCATCAAGCGCACGGCCAAGGCCATTGGTTACCCGGTCATCATCAAGGCTGCGGGTGGCGGTGGTGGGCGTGGCATGCGCGTGGTTCACACTGAGGCCGCGTTGCTGCACGCTGTGCAGACCACCAAGGCCGAGGCAGGGGCTGCCTTTGGCAACCCCGAGGTGTACATGGAGAAGTTTCTCCAGAACCCGCGCCACATCGAAATTCAGATTCTGGCCGACCAGCACCGCAACGCGGTGTACCTGCACGAGCGCGACTGCTCTATGCAGCGCCGCCACCAGAAGGTGATTGAAGAAGCGCCTGCACCGGGCATTCCCCGTCGCCTGATTGAAAAAATCGGTGAACGCTGCGCTGCTGCGTGCAAAAAAATCGGCTACCGCGGCGCGGGTACTTTCGAGTTCCTGTTCGAGAACGGGGAGTTTTATTTCATCGAAATGAACACCCGCGTGCAGGTGGAGCACCCGGTCACGGAAATGATCACTGGCATCGACATCGTGCGCACGCAGATTTCGGTGGCTTATGGCGAAAAGCTGCCGTTCACGCAGCGCCAAATCCAACTGCGCGGGCACGCCATTGAGTGCCGCATCAACGCCGAAGACGCCTACAAATTCACGCCGTCTCCGGGCCGAATCACCACATGGCATGCGCCTGGTGGCCCCGGCGTGCGGGTGGACTCGCACGTGTACGCCAACTACTTTGTGCCATCCAACTACGACTCGATGGTGGGCAAAATCATCGTGCACGGCGACACGCGTGAGCAGGCCCTGGCCCGCATGCGCACGGCGCTGGCCGAGACGGTGGTGGAAGGCATCAACACCAACATCCCGCTCCACCGCGAGCTGATGGTCGACGCCAGCTTCATGGCCGGCGGCACCAACATCCACTACTTGGAAGAGTGGCTGGCCAACCGCCAGCGCTGAACGAAAGCGCCGATGTTTGAACTGGTGTTGCGGGTGCCCGAAGACGGCGTGGAGCTGGTCAGCGACGCGCTGGAGTCGCTGGATGCGCTGAGCGTGTCAGTGGAAGATGCTGATGCCCAGACGCCTGACGAACAAGCCATGTTCGGTGAGCCTGGCATGCCGGCACCCAAGGCTGGCTGGGCGCGGTCCACCGTGGTGGCCTTGTTCGCCACGCAAGCGCTGGCCGACGAGGCTGCACGCTTGCTGGCGTTGCAAGATTTTTTCGACGGCAGCGAGGTGGTGGGCATCAAACCCGTGCCCGAGCAAGACTGGGTTCGCTTGACGCAATCGCAGTTCGACCCGGTGGAAATCACGCCCAGCTTCTGGATCGTCCCCACCTGGCACGAGCCACCTGCTGCTGCCGAACGCTTTTTGCGCCTGGATCCGGGCTTGGCCTTCGGCACCGGCACCCACCCCACGACCCGCATGTGCCTTCGCTGGATTGCCAGCCACCCGCTGGCGGGCCAGCGCGTGCTGGACTATGGCTGCGGCTCGGGCATTCTGGCCATGGCGGCCCAGCTGCACGGCGCCGGCGAGACCGATGCCGTGGACATCGACCCGGCGGCCGTCTCGTCCACCACCATCAACGCGGCAGCCAACCATGTCACGCTCAATGTCGGCCTCCCAGACTTGGCCAGCGGGCAGTATCAGACGGTGCTGGCCAACATACTGGCCACGCCTTTGAAAGTGCTGGCTCCTTTGCTGTGCAGCCACCTGGCGCCGGGTGCGTCTCTGGTGCTGGCTGGCATCCTGTCCCGTCAGGCCGACGAATTGACCGCGGCCTACGCGCCCCATGTCTCGCTGGCGGTCGCTTACGAGCAGGAGGGCTGGGTGCTCATGACGGCCACTGCACCCCGGGCCTGAACGGCGAACAGACGGACACCGGCATGAGCCACGTCACCCAGTGTCCCGCTTGTAGCACCCACTTCCGGGTGGTGGTTGACCAGCTCAAAATTTCAGACGGATGGGTGCGCTGCGGGCAGTGTGGCGAGGTGTTCGATGCTCGGGTGTCGATGCAGCC
>JAIFMP010000035.1 GCA_020048405.1 Hydrogenophaga sp. | reverse complement strand
TACAACCGCCACCCCGAGTTCGAGGCATTCGAGGCGCAGGCCAAGGCACAGCGGCAAGGGCTTTGGGCGCAGGCCCATCCCACGCCGCCCTGGGTGTGGCGGCAGGAAAACAAGCGTTAAAAATGGCCCTGCCGCTTTCTCTTGAGCGCTTGTTAGCTATTAAATAAAGTTCATAGCAAGCACCTGTTTATTCACGTGCGGTAGCCCGCCCCTGTCGGGTATGCCCCGACAGACAGGTCATGAGGTCGCATCTATGCTGGTCAATCGTCATTGCGCCATACATCGATTGCCACCATGTATTCAGACACACCCGCTCCTTCCGACGCCGGCCTGCACGCCGACCCGCACCGCAGCAAGCTCGTCACCGCAGATGAAGCCGTGATGCTGATTCACGATGGCGATACCGTGGCCACCGGTGGTTTCGTTGGCATCGGTTTTGCCGAGGCCATTGCTGTGGCCCTGGCCCGTCGGTTCGAGCAAACCGCCACGCCGCGCAACCTCACGCTGGTGTATGCCGCTGGCCAGGGAGATGGGCAAGACCGCGGGTTGAACCACCTGGGGCAGCCCGGCATGCTCAAGCGTGTCGTCGGTGGCCACTGGGGGCTGGTGCCCAAAATCCAGCAGCTGGCCGTTGCCGGTGACATCGAGGCATACAACCTGCCCCAGGGGGTCATCACCCACCTGTTTCGTGACATCGCCGCAGGCAAGCCCGGCACGCTGACCCGCGTGGGCGTGGACACCTTTGTGGACCCGCGCCACGGTGGCGGCAAGATCAATGCCCGCACCACCGAAGACCTGGTTCGGCTGATGCCCATCGATGGGCAGGACTACCTGTTTTACAAGGCCTTTCCCATCCACGTGGGCATCATCCGCGCCACCACGGCCGATCCGGACGGCAACCTGACCATGGAGCGCGAAGCCCTCACGCTGGAGGCGCTGGCCATCGCCATGGCGGCGCGAAACAGCGGGGGCATTGTCATTGCACAGGTGGAGCGTGTGGCCGAGCGCGGTTCACTCAACCCACGGCAGGTGAAGGTGCCGGGTGTGCTGGTCGATGCCGTGGTGCAGGTGCGTGACCCGGCCCACCACATGCAGACGTTTGTCGAGGCCTACAACCCCGCGTTTGCCGCAGAAATCAGGGTGCCGATGAACAGCGTGTTGCCCATGCACCTGTCAGAGCGCAAGGTGTTGGCGCGCCGGGCCGCACTGGAGTTGCGGTCGCACCAGGTAGTGAACCTGGGTATCGGCATGCCCGAAGGGGTGGCCAGCGTGGCGGCAGAAGAACGCATCATTGACCTGCTGACGCTCAGCACCGAGCCGGGCGTGATCGGGGGCATACCCGCTTCCGGCCTCAATTTCGGTGCGGCTGTCAACCCGCAGGCCATCATCGATCAGCCCTATCAGTTCGATTTTTACGATGGCGGAGGGCTTGACCTTGCCGTACTGGGCCTGGCCCAGGCCGATCAGGAGGGCAACCTGAATGTCAGCAAGTTCGGGCCGCGGCTGGCGGGGGCAGGTGGGTTCATCAACATCAGCCAGAACGCCAAAACGGTGGTGTTCGTGGGCACTTTCCGGGCGGGCAAGCAGAGCGTGGGCGCCGGTGATGGGCGGCTGCATATCCGGCAGGAGGGTGCCGCCACCAAGTTTGTCAAACAGGTTGAACACCGCACCTTCAGTGGTCGCGAAGCCTTGCGCCGGGGCCAGCGCGTGCTGTATGTGACCGAACGCGCCGTGTTCCGCCTGGTGCCTGGTGGGCTGGAACTCATTGAAATCGCGCCCGGCATCGACTTGCAGCGTGACGTCCTGGCGCAGATGGACTTTGTGCCGGCCGTCAGCCCCACCATGCAGACCATGGATGCCCGCCTGTTCATGGAACAACCGATGGGCTTGCGGGAGCAGTTGCTGGGCATACCGCTGGCCCAACGGCTGGAGTTGGACCTGGAGCGGGCTTTGCTCTACATCGATTTTTCAGGCTTGCGCGTCCAAAGCGCGCACACCGTCGCCGATATCGAGTCTGCCGTCAGGCGGTGTCTGTCACCGGTGGGCGCACGCGTGGCGGTGGTGGTGAACTACGATCATTTCAGCATCGAAGCAGAACTGATTGACCACTACACCGCCATGGTGCAACGGCTGAGCGCCGATTGTTATGGCAAAGTGACGCGGTATGGCACCGGCGGTTTCCTGAAAGCCAAACTGGAAGCCACCGGCCGCCGCTGAAAAGCGGTTGGCAGAGCGGTTTCGCAAGCATCGGTGCCGTCGTTTCCCTGTATGCCTCAGCACCAAATCATCTACCTGCAACCCGAAGCCCCGCCCAAACCCGCCGAAGGCGCGCCTTGCAACGGGTGTGGGCTGTGCTGCCTGGCAGAACCCTGTCCGCTGGGCATGCTGATTTCACGCAGGCGGACAGGGGCGTGTGATGCACTGCGCTGGAATGCCGAGGCCCGGCGGTATCAGTGCAGCGCCATCTCAGACCCTGCCGGGGTGCTGGGGCCGCGCTGGGCATGGGGTGCAGGCCTGTTCAGCCGTCTGGCCCGGCGCTGGGTGGCAGCCGGGGTGGGCTGCGATGCCGACTGGGAGTCTGGTGACCGCCCAGTGTGAAGTCGCGCAGGTTCAGAACGTTTCCCAACTGCCGTCGTGGGCCTCTGCCACGGGTTTGGCCGCCGGCAACGCCTTCACGCCTGCAGCTGGTTTTCTGGCGGCGGGTTTTGCGCTTGGCGCGCTCAGGGCTGGGGCGGGGCTTGACCCATCCACGGTGCCCCGGATGCCACGGATGGCCTGCGTCACCCGGTGCCCGGCTTCCACAAACGGCGTGCCCGATTCCATCATGGCCTTGGCTTTGTCGGTTTGGCCCTTGTTGATGGTTTCAGCCACCAAGCCGGCTTCCTTGTGGAAGGTTTTGTGGTGTCCGACCAGCTTGGTAAAGCCCGGTGTTTTGCCCCACTTGGCGCCACCGCCCCCGTAAATCCATTTGCCCAAGGCGCAGCAATCGTCGCGCGCAATGGTGCCCGCATCCAGCTTTTTGTCTTTGAGCGCGGCGTTGCGCAGCGTGACCCGCCATTGCTGGTGGGCTGCAATCACCTTGTCAAAGTCGATTTCGTCGGCCTGCAGCTCGCGTGTGCCGTCCTTGATGTTTTTGCGCAGTTCCACGGCATCGTCTTCCGCAGCGGTTTTGTCGCCCGGGAACAGGCGGAACACGCGGATGGATTTGTGTACCGTGTCCACCTGGTCGTCCAGCGCCTTGGAGGCCGCTGCCAACTCTTCCACCATGGCAGCGTTTTGCTGGGTGATGTCGTCCATCTCGTTCAGGGTCTGTGCGATTTGCGACGTGCCCGCGAGTTGTTCGGTGGTGGCCGAGCGGATGTCTTGCAACATCGCCGTCACGCGGTCTACTGCCGCCATCGCTTCGTCAACGCGGTTGGTGGCCTCGCGCGTGCGGGCATCGCCTTCCTGCACCCGGTGGCGGGACTCCTCAATGAGCAGGCGGATTTCTTTGGCGGCGCCGGTGGTGCGCTGTGCCAGGGCCCGCACTTCTGACACCGGCGCGGGCAGCTTCCACTGCCGCGTTCAGGGCCAGGATGTTGGTCTGGAAAGCCACCCCTTCAATCACCTGGATGATGTCGCCGATTCGCTGAGACGATTCGGCAATCCCCTTCATGGTGTCAGCCACCGCCTGCACGGACTCATGGCTGCGACGGGCAAAGCCCAGCGTTTCTGCCGCCAGGTTGGCGCCCTGGGTGGCGGTGTCTGTGGTGGACTGCACGGTCTGGTTGATGTCCTTCATGGAGGCGGCGGTGCGCTCGAGGTTGAAGGCTTGTTGTTCCACTCGGGAGGACATGTCTTCGTTGCCCTGCGCAATTTCCTGTGTGCCACCGCGCAGGTTCCCCACTTCGTGCCTTATGTCGCGCACCACAGTGCGCACGTTCAGGCTGAGCTGCAACAGCGCCCGCTCAAGTTGGCCGATGGGCCCGTGGTGCCTGATGGTCATGTTCTCCGACAGGTCGCCTGCCGCCATGCGGTTCGCACTGGCAACGGCGCCGTCCAGCGGGGCCCCCAACAGTTGCCAGGCCCAGGTGCCCGACACGATGAACGTTGCCACACCCGCCACCGCGCTCATCCACAGTGGCAACCCCGCCCATTGCAGCAACATCGGGATGGCCGCCGGCCAGAACGCCAGCCAGTACAACTGCGAGCGCATGCTGGGCTTCATCCACACAGCGGCCATGCCCACCAGAGTCTTTTTGCGCAGCCTGCCTTTGTCCAGTACATGCACCAGACGACCCCTTTCGGCTTCCTTCTGCATGGTGGCGTAGAGCGCTGTGCACGCCTGAATCTGTTCGTCGGTGGCCGCAACGCGCACCGACATGTACCCGGTGATCCGGTCTTTGTCGCGCACCGGCGTTGCACTCGCGTTGACCCAATAGTGGTCGCCGTTTTTGCGGCGGTTTTTCACCACCCCGGTCCAGGGAAGGCCTGCTTCGATGGTGGCCCACATGTCGCGGAACGCCTCTGCAGGCATGTCGGGGTGGCGCAGGATGTTGTGGGCTTGGCCCAGAAGTTCTTCTTCCATGTAGCCGCTCATGCTCACGAATGCCTTGTTGGCATAGGTGATGCGACCCTTCAGGTCGGTCACGGAAATCAGCGTCTGGTCGGCTGGAACCTTGAGTTCAGACTGAGTGACAGGCTGGTTGTTGCGCATAAAACCCCCGTGGTGCAGTTGCCATCGGGCCGCATTTTGCGTGGGGTACTTGGGCGCAGAAGTACGTTTAGATCAACTAATTGGCAGTTACCGCACGCAGCTGGCGTATGGTACGGGTCACGTGGTGCCCGGCTTCCACAAACGCGGTCCCGGGGCCCATGTGCTGCTCGGCTTCCTCCAGGCTGCCAGCGTTGATGAGTTCCGCCACTTTGCCCGCCTCGGTGTGAAAAGCCTTGTGATGGCCCACCAAGTGGGTGAAGATCTGCTCGTGTCCCCAGCGTTTGCCGCCCGCACCGTATATCCACTGGCCCAGTGCGCAGCAGTCGTCGCGGCGGAGAGTGGCTGCATCCATTTTCTTGTTTTTGAGGGCTGCGTTGCGCAGCGTCACCCGCCACTGCTGGTGCCCTGCAATCACTTTGTCGAAATCAATGGCGCCTGCTTCGTCCACGGCTGCAGGGGCTTTGCATCGTCTTCTGCCAGCGTCTTGTCACCTGCAAACAGCCTGAAAACCCGGATCGAGTGGTGCACCGTGTCCACCTGCTCGTTCAGCGATTGCGATGCGGCGGCCAGTTCTTCCACCATGGCGGCGTTTTGTTGTGTGATGCCGTCCATTTTTGACAGCGACTGCGTCACTTGCGAAGTGCCCGAGAGTTGTTCATGCGTGGCATGGCGGATGTGCTCCAGCCGCTGTGCCACCATGTCCACGGCTGCCATGGCCTCGGTCACCCGGTTGCGTGCTTCGTCAGCGCGCAGGTTGCCCTCTTCCACCCGATGACTTGATTCCTCGATCAGGTCGCGGATTTCGCGGGCGGCCGCGCTGGTGCGTTGGGCCAACGCACGCACTTCACTGGCCACCACGGCAAAACCGCGTCCGGCCTCACCCGCCCGTGCTGCTTCCACGGCGGCGTTGAGAGCGAGTATGTTGGTCTGGAAAGCGACACTTTCTATCACCTGGATGATGTCGCCGATGCGGCGAGACGAAGCCGCAATGCCGTCCATCGCCTCAGACACCGCTTCCACCGAGCCCTGGCTGCGCCGTGCCATGCCCAGGGTATCTGCCGCCAGCTGCGCACCTTCGCTGGCTGCAGCGCTGGTTTGCTCCACCGTGCCGTTGATGGTTTCCATCGACGCAGCGGTTTCTTCCAGGCTGCTGGCCTGGGACTCGACGCGGGCGGACATGTCGTTGTTGCCCAAGGCAATTTCCTGCGTGCCTCCGCGCAGGTTGCCCACTTCATGGCGAATGTCGCGCACCACCGTGCGCACGTTCAAGCTCATCTGGGCCATGGCCCGTTGCAGGTCGCCGATGGGGCCACGCGCATTCAGGGTGTGGACTTCGGTCAGGTCGCCGGCTGCCAGGCGGTTGGCCCTGCTCACCACGTCGAGCAGGCGCGAGCCCAGCAGGTGCCAAGCCCAGATGCCGGACACCACCACTGTGGCCACGCCTGACAGCAGTCCGGCCCACAGGGGAGCGCCCGCCACTTGCAACATCAGCGGGATGGCTGCGGGCCAGAACACCAGCCACCATAGCTGCTGTCTGACGCTGGGGCGTGCGAAATGCATGAGGCGGCTGATGATGTCCGCCCGCAGCACCTCGCCGTGGCGCAACACATGGCGCAGATGGCCGCGTGCTGCCTCCTGTCGCATGGTGGCGTACAGGGCTTCGGCGACCTGGGTTTCTTCCTCTGTGGGCGCTGTGCGGACTGACAGATAACCCACGGTGCGGTCGCCGTCGCGCATGGGGGTGACATTGGCCCGCACCCAATAAAAGTCGCCGTTTTTGCGGCGGTTTTTCACCACGCCTGTCCAAGGCAGGCCCTCTTCCAGTGTGGCCCACATGTCGCGGTAGGCCTCCTCGGGCATGTCGGGGTGGCGAACGATGTTGTGCGCCTGGCCCTGCAGTTCCTCGTTCGAGTAACCACTCAACGATATGAACGCCTTGTTCGCGTAAGTGATGCGCCCCTTCAGATCGGTGACCGAAATCAGCGTCTGGTCGGGGTGAACCTTGAGGCTGTTTGGCGTGACGGGCTGGTTGTTGCGCATGTGCGTGTGGTGGCGCGGTGCCCGCGCCACTCAAATGAGATAGGGTCCATTTTCAGGCATAGCAACCCTCAGAGGTGAAGCCCTGCGGCCCCGTCGGGATCAGTGGTTGTCCAGCGCAGCCATGAACACATCACGCGAGCGCAGCCGCTCGCTGCCAGCGGCCAGCCTTGGGTAATCGTGCAGGTTCAGCACCATCCGGCCGTGGAGGGTGTGTGCGGGGTACAGCAAGGTGTCGCCAGGAAGTGTCAGCACCTGTTGTTGCAGGCTTTCCCACAGCCGTGCGCAGTCCTGCGGGTGGGGCTGCTCGGTGCAAAGGGACGTGTCGAGCAAGTCTCCGCAAAACAGGCGGTCTTCCCACAAAAAACTGGTGCAGTCCAAGGTGTGTCCTGGTGTGGGCAGCATCCGCAACGCTGCTTGCCCCAATGGCAAGTGGCTGGCGTGCCATCCAGGGCCTGAACTGGGTGCATGGTGCCATTGCCCAGCGCAAAACAAAGGGTACTCCAGAGCCAACAATTGCTGCAGGCGTTCGGGTTTGTGGTTATGCGTCAGCAAGATGGCTTTCAGCCTGCCGCCAAAGTCATCAACCAGCGCCTGCAGCAGAGGCCAATCGCGGGGTTGCGGGTCCAGCACCACCACTTCGCCACTGGAGTTGTCTCCCAGCAAGTAGGTGAGTGCCTGGGTTTGGTTGTCAACCAATTGGCGGAACCACATGGTGGGCTTTCTCTCGTCAAGTGTCTGTTGTCAGTCAAGCTTTGCCGTCTTCGCCAATCAGCACCCGGTCGGCAGACAGGAATGTGTGAGGTGGTACTTCCAGATTGGTGGGGGCGGGCTTGTTCTTGAATACACGCCCGGCCAAGTCGAAGGTAGAACCGTGGCAAGGGCAAAAGAAGCCACCTTTCCAGTCGGTGGGCACGCTGGGGTTGCCTGAGCCCTCAGCCACCATGTTGGGCGAGCAGCCCAAGTGAGTGCAAATGGCCGTCACCACCAGCAACTCGGGCTGGATGGAACGGACAGGGTTGCGGGCGTAGTCGGGTTGCTGGTCGCGCTGAGAGTCGGGGTCAGCCAGTTGGCTGTTCAGGGAGGGCAGGGCCGCCAGCATCTCAGGGGTGCGCCGCATGATCCACACCGGCTTGCCCCGCCACTCCACGGTCTTGATGGCACCGGGCGGGATGTCGTCCACATTCGCCTCCACACTTGCGCCTTGGGCATGGGCACGTTCGCTGGGGGCAAATGACGACACAAACGGCCACGCCGTCACCAGCGTGCCAGCACAGGCCACACCCGCTGTGGCCAGCAACATCTGGCGGCGCTCGGCGTCGTGGTCAGAGGCATTTGGAGACAAAGCAGCAAAAGCGGGCGAGATGTTGTTCATGGCAGATGGCGGTGTGGAGAGGCTTGGGCTTGAAAGAGGTATCAAGTCCTGTGCCAATCCATTCGGTGCCACCGGTGCCCGAAAACTGCTTGTAAATCAAGCACTTTCGATTCTTTGCCGCGAAAGTCTCCAGTGATGAAGCGCCAGACACTGCCGCCTGGGTGCCCATAACTGCCAGGGCTGGCAGTTGTGGGCACCCGCCGGTGCGTGGGCGTCAGGCTG
>JAIFMP010000172.1 GCA_020048405.1 Hydrogenophaga sp. | reverse complement strand
ATGCCAGCCCGGCCTGGTTGCTCAGGTCGTAGGGCAATTGTTTGATTACAAAGTCGGTCATGTTCGCCTTCACCTGCTGGGTGAAACGAATTTGGAGCCTACATCGTTGATTTCAATGGGAAATCACCACTTTTTGACCGCGTGGTTACGGATTCAGGATCAACTTACGAAGCCCTGATGTGAAGACGTTGGGACACTACTGAGTTGGCACAGGTGGTCAATTTTGAATTGGCGCCAACAGGCTGAGTCGCTCGATGGCGCATCGTGCAAGACCTGAAAAACTTCTCGCACCCCGACGAGTCCGAGCGCCAGTTGGCCGATTTGGAAGCAGGCCTGGAAAGCACCCTGCGCGTGGTCTGGAACGAGCTGAAGTACAAGGCCACGGTCGACAAGGAGTTTGCAGGCTTGCCCCAGGTGGTGTGCCACCCGTTCCAGCTCAACCAGGTGTTCATGAACTTGCTGGTGAATGCAGGCCAGGCCATCGAAGGAAAAGGCCGCATCACCGTGCGCACGGGTTTTGACGACGCCTGGGTGTGGGTGGAGGTGGCGGACACCGGCAAGGGCATTCCACCGGCCAACCTCGCGCGCATCTTTGACCCGTTTTTCACCACCAAGCCGGTGGGCAAGGGCACGGGGCTGGGGTTGTCCATGGCCTATGGCATCGTGAAAAAACACGGTGGCCGCATCGAAGTGGAGAGCGAACTGGGGCTGGGCAGCACGTTTCGTGTGTGGCTGCCCCGGCATCCCGTGGCTTGACGCAGCATCAGGCCCGGTTTGGGCGCGGTGCAGATGCCGTGGGCGGAGAACAAGGCAATTCACAGCGGCAGGTGGTGCCCACGCCTTCGGTGCTGGTCAGGCTCAGCACCCCGTGGTGGCGCTGCACAATTTCCCATGACACCGACAGCCCCAGGCCAGTGCCTGTGCCCACCGGCTTGGTGGTGAAAAACGGCTCGAACACGCGCCGCTGCACTGCCTCGGGCATGCCCTTGCCGGTGTCCGCCACCTCCACCCACACCCACGGCTGGCCGTCGCGCTCCAGCGTGCCCGATGCCAGGCGGATGCGCCCATGTGTGTCTATGGCCTGGCCCGCGTTGACCAGCAGGTTCAAGAACACCTGGTTGATTTGCGGCGCAATACAAGTGACCGGTGGCAGCGGTGTCAGCTCGCGCACGATGTCAGCTTTGAACTTGATGTCGTTCCACACCACGTTCAGCGTGCTTTCCAGCCCGGCGTTCAAGTCGGCCGGGTGCCATTCGTCGTTGCTGGCGTGCGAAAACTCGCGCAGGTCGTTGACGATGCGTTTGACCCGAGTCAGCCCATCCAGTGATTCGCGCAGCAAATCAGGCACGTCCTGGCGCAGGTAGCCCAGGTCTGCGGCGGCTTCGGCCTCGGACAGGGCGGTTGCCGCCGCACTGCCCGGCGGCAGGGGTGGGTGTGTGGCCAGCGCGGCTGACTGGGCATCAATGAGCCGAAACAGCTGCGCTGTGTAGCTGCCCAGTGAGGCCAGGTTGGCGTTCACAAAACCCACGGGGTTGTTGATTTCATGGGCCACCCCAGCCGCCAGTTGGCCGACGGCGGCCATTTTTTCGGACTGAAGCAGTTGCTGCTGCGTTTGCTCCAGGCGCGATAGCGATGCCTTCAATGCCGCCTGCTCAGTCCGCAGGCTGTCGTTGGCGCGTGCCAGTTCGGCCGTGCGCTCGGCCACACGGTCTTCCAACACGCGGTTGGCCTCGGCCAGTTGCTGCTGGGTGTGTTGCAGGCGGGTGTTGACCTCGGTCAGGCTGCGGTTGCGTTGGGTGACCACACTGAACAGGTCGATCAGCGCGCCTGTGTAGACCGCGTGCGGGGCATCGGCATCGGTTTCTGATTCGGCAGCCCACGCCTGTGCCGGGGTCTGCCCGGCCTGCAGGGCACGCATTTGCCGGGCCATGCTCTGGTCTTCCGCCAGGATGTGGAAGGTGAGCCAGCTGGTCAGAAAGCGCAGCAGTTCATTGCCGGTCAACTGGCCGTCTTGCGAGGCCTGCTGCCGCATGGTGCCCACCGCTTGTGCGAAGGCGTGGTGGGTGTGGTGGTGGTGGTCCAGGTAGGCCGGGTCCAGCCCTGCGTCGCGCATCAGGCGCTCTTCGTCCTGAAAGTGAACGGTGGCGTAGTGGCCCAACTGGTCCAGCAAATGGTCGGCGCTGGCAATGCCTGAGCTGCCCGCCGTGGCCAGCAACGGAGCGGCCTGGTTGACCAGTTCGACCAGCGCACGGTGCTGCCGATCCACCGATTCAAAGCCGGTTTCAAAGTGCCGGCTCCATGCCATGAAGGTCACAACAGGTCCTTGCCGTCGGGTGGGAGGTCGAGCAGCAGGACGGAGCCGTCGCTGTCCCACTCGACATGGGTGATGCCGGGGTCTTCCAGTTCTATGCGCTTCATCTCGACTTCCTGTGGCGACATCTGGCCGGTGGCCAGGCGGGCTTGGTCGGCAAGGCGTTCGTTTTCGAGTGTGAGGTCGCGCAGGGCCAGCGCCTGAGCCACCGCGTTGACCAGTTCGTAGTCGTTCCAGGGCTTGGAGATGAAACGCTGTATGCCCACGTCGTTGATGGCGCGAATGAGCCCGTTCAAGTCGGCATAGCCCGACAAAATGAGTCGTGCGGCATGGGGTTGCACCGCCCGGAACGTGGTCAGAAACTCAGTGCCGTCCATCCCCGGCATGCGGTAGTCGGACAGCACCAGGTCGTAGGGGCGCTCATGGGCTACGGCCAGGGCGGCGGTGGGTGAGTCGTAAGCGTCTACCTGAAGGTGAAAACGTTTGGCACCAGCCACGCAGGGTGTGAGCGACAACACGCGGCGCAGTGCCTTGAGTACATTGATGTCGTCGTCAACCAGCAAGATGCGGTGTGTCTTCGGGGTGGGGGCGGGGTTGACGGGAGGCATGGCAGGGCTTGGGCTCAAGTGCGAATGGGCAGGGCCAGTTCGGCGCCATCGCGCCGGGTCATGGATTGCAAGCGGGCAATGATGGGCGGCGTCAGCCGCTGGTCGGCCGCCAGCAGCAGGGTGCCTTGCTCGGTCACAAAGTCGCGCGCCAGCACCATCCCGGGCGCCAGTTTGCTGGCCGGGGTCAGTTGGGTGTCTTGTGTGAGCCACTCACCCCTGTCCCACAAAATCAGAAAGGCATCGACCACGTCTGGGTGGTAGTGGTGGCCCCGGGCCTGTTTGATCAGGCTCCGAGCCTGGTCGGTGGTGCAGGCGCGCTCGGCATGGGTGCCCGACACCAGCCCATCAAAGTCGTTGGCCAGCGCAATGACGCGGCTGCCCAGTGGAATGTCTTCTCCGGCCAACCCGTCGGGAAAGCCACGGCCGTCGTGCCGCTCGTGGTGCGAACGCACCATGTGTGCCACGTCTTTCAGTTCATGCAACGGCAGCAGTGCGTTTTCGCTGACCCTGGCGTGGCGGCGGTACTCGGCCAGTTCCCGGCTGTTGAGCAAGGACACCGGGCGGTTGAGCAAGTTGTCGGGGAAACCGATTTTCCCGATGTCGTGCAGCAGGGCCGCCAGAAAAACGTCCTGCTGTTGTGCGGCGCTCATGCCCATGGTGTGAGCCAATTTGCGGGCCTGGTCTGCCACGCGCCTGGCGTGGCCCGCCACGCCGCCACCGCGCATTTCCAGCAGGCTGCTGAACATCTTGACCGTGGTCAGAAACTGCTGACGCAACTGGGCATTGGCCAGGTTCAGAAACTCGTTGAGTTGGGCCAGCTCGCTGGTGCGGGCTTCAACGGTCTGGGCCAGCCCTGCATTGAGTGTTTGCAGCTCGGCGTTCTGGGTTTGCGTCAGGGCCAGCAACCGCCGGTTTTCGCGCTGCAGATGACGCTGCTCGATGGCTTGGCGTATCACCAGCAGCAGCTCATGGTCGTCCCACGGTTTGGCGATGTAGCGGTAAATTTCTCCCCGGTTGATGGCGTCGATGGTCGACGTCATGTCGGCATAACCGGTCAGCAGCAGGCGCATGGTGTCGGGCCACCGGGCGCGCACCTGCTCCAGAAACTGTGCGCCGTCCATGCCCGGCATGCGCATGTCTGACACCACCACCGCTATGTCGGGCGTGGCCGCCAGCAATTCCAGTCCTTCGGCGCCGCTGGTGGCTGTCAGCACCGTGTGGCCAGTGGGGCGCAGCAGGCGCCGCAACGCAGAGAGGATGCTGGGTTCGTCGTCGACCAGCAGCAGGGTGATGGGGGTTGGGGTGTCTGTCATGGGGCTGGTGGGTCCGTGGGGGCCGTTGCAGCGTCGGGCTGGCGACTGTCGATGGGCAGGCGAACGCGAAACCGGCTGCCAACGCCGGGCTCGGAATGGATGTCGATGTGGCCGTGGTGCCGCTCCATCACGCTCCAGGCAATCGACAGGCCCAGACCGGTTCCCTGGCCGGGTGGTTTGGTGGTGAAAAAGGGCTCGAAAATGCGCTTCATCTGGCCCGGCGTCATGCCGCAACCGGTGTCTTCCACCTCGATCCACGCCTGGTGTTCGTCAGCACCGGTGCGCACGGTGATGGTGCCGCGCTGCTCGATGGCCTGCGCTGCGTTGACCAGCAGGTTCATCACCACCTGGTTGATCTGAGACGCCACGCAATACACCTGTGGCAGGGGCTGGTACTCGCGGCGCAGCTCGGCTTTGTACTTGATCTGGTTCCACACCATGTTGATGGTGCTCTCCAGCCCTTGGGCCAGATCGGCCCACTGCCAGTCGGTGTCTCCGGCGCGTGAGAAGTTTTTGAGATCTTGCACGATCTTGCGCACACGCTCGATGCCGTCTTGCGACTCGGCAATCAACTCAGGCAACTCGGCCACCGCAAACTCGTGGTCGTGTGTCTGTTTGAGTGCATGCACGGGCGCAAAGGCTGAGCTGTGGGGTTCACCCAGTTCGGCCTCTATCGCCTGGTAGGCAGCGTCCACAGCCATGAGGCCAGACACGTAGCGCGCCAGCGTGCCCAGGTTGGACCGCACGAACCCGATGGGGTTGTTGATTTCGTGTGCCACCCCGGCCGCCAGCTGGCCGATGGACGCCATTTTTTCGGTTTGCAGGAGCTGGAGTTGCATGTCAGCCAGTTTGGCGTTGGCGGCTTCAAGTTCATGCAGGCGTTGTTGCAGCGCCTGCTCGGCGCGGGTGCGCTGCGTCATGCGCCACAGGTCGTTGCCCAGCAGATGCAGGGTGTCCACGTCGGTCTGTGTGTAGTCCGACGATTTGTTGCCAACGCCGAGCATCATGCAGACGCGTTCACCTTCGATGACGGGAACTGACACAAACCGCTGCAAAGATGTGTGTCCGGTGGGCAGCCCGTGTTTGTGCGCCAGGGAGTCGTAGTCGTTCACCACCACGGGGCCGCGGTTGCGGAAGCAGTCCGCCCAGACACCTGCCGATGAAATGGGGTAGTGGCTGTCGTGCGCTGCGGTGCAACCCTTCAGCGCGCCGCCGGTCCAGGTGACCAGTTCCAGGGTTTCCTGGTCGTTGTTCACAAAGTGCAAAAAACCGATCTGGCTGTGCGTTAGCCGTTCTGCGGTCTCCAGCCCCTGGTTGAGCAAGGTGCGTTCGTCGAGCCGCGCGGCCATTTCCTGCAGGGCCAGCAGTGCCTGTGTGCGCTGGTTGTCATGGTGCTGGTCTGTCACGTCCAGGCTGATGCCGCCCAGCAGGCGCTGACCTTGCCCGCCGTCCACCACGAACAATCGTGTTTCCAAGTGACGGTCCTGGAAGGTTTGCGGCACGATCCGATTCAGACCGCTGGCAAGCACGGCGCGGTCGAGTGCGTTGGCCGCCTCGGCGAACGGGCCAGGAAACAGCTCATCGTTGTTGCGCCCGATCAGCGAAGCGGCATCGGCCCCCAGCGACTGGGCAAGGTAGCGGTTGACCATCAGAAGGCGCAGATTGGCGTCTTTCAGGAACACGGTGCCTGGCAACTGGTCGATGAAGGCTTGGGTGAGGCGCTGGGCACGGCTGGCCTGTGCCTCCGCTTCATCGCGCTGGCGGTTGCGGGCGAAGTTGTCGAGGGCATAACCGATGTTGGCCGCCATTTGCAGCAGCATCGTTTTGACGCCGGGGTCGAACGCGTTACTGTGCCTGGCGTGCAGGCAGAGCACCCCAACGGTCTGCCCCTCGCGCAGCAGGGGTAGGGCCGCAGATGCGTGCCAGGGTGCTCCTTCAACGGGGGTGACCCACTCTGCAGTTTGGCTGTCAAGCGCACGCTGTACCGGCCCGCTGGTGCTGATGTGCTCTCGCCCCACACCCGCAAACGCCACAGGCTCCAGCTGCCCCGTGTCGGCGTTGCGCATGCTGACCCAGGCGGCCTGCAGCGGATCTCTGGCCACGAGGTCCTGGCAGAGTTGTTCGAACAGCGGTTGCTCGCCGCCACTGCGGATGATGGTTTGGTCGCAGCGGCTGAGGGTGGAGTACAGCCCCACCAGGCGCGCAGCCCTGCGGCTTTGAGAGGCGGGCGGCGTGGGCGCTGTCATGGCGGTGGCTGGCTCAGCGCTCTGCGTCGAGCCGGAGTTTGTCGAGCACATCTCCCACCAGCTCCAGCCGTAGCAATGGGGCGTCGAGTGACATCAGCCGCTGCTTGAGTTCGCCGCCCACAGGCAACAGGTCGCACCAGCGGTTGGCCACCCAGCCGGCGTCGTGCCAGTTCCAGGGTGGTGCAATGGGCAGTTGGTCCGGGCTGGTGGTTTGGGCGCGCAGGCTGTCGAGCACTTGCTGCAAAGACCGCACGGTGCCAGACAGTTCTTCGGGCACAGGCGTGGGCATGTCTTGCGCCAGCAATTCAACATCGGCCACCCAGAGACCGTGCTTCAGCTTCTCGCGCTGCTGCACCCGAAAGCGCTGTTCACCCCGGCAGCGCACCAGCAGCAAGCCGGGTTGCACCTGTTCGATGAGTTCAATGCGTGCCAGTGTGCCCACGTCCTGGAAAGCCTCGGGCGCCTCGGTGTCTGGGCCGTGACGTGGGGCGGTGGCGACTTCTGCACCCTGTGTCAGGCTGACCACGCCGAACGGCGCGCCCTCGCGGTGGCAGCGCTGCACCATGTCGAGGTAGCGCACCTCAAAAATGCGCAGCGGCAACAAACCACCGGGAAAGAGCACGGTTTGCAGCGGGAACAGCGGCAGGCGTGTCAGGGTCAGCGGGGGCGATTCAGACATGATTCATATATAAAAAATGCCGCTGGCGCTTGATAGCATTGAGTTTGTAGCTATAAATTTAAATAAATAGCAAACAAACCAATACAGACAAGCGCTGGATGGATTTATTGCACTGCGTCTGCGCTCTGGCGTTGCAACATGGCCAGGGTGTTGGCCACGGTGCTGCGCAGTTCGCGGCGGTCGCAAATGAAGTCGACCGCGCCCTTGGTTTGCAAAAACTCTGCGCGCTGGAAGCCTTCGGGCAGCTTCACCCGCACGGTGTTCTCGATCACGCGGGGGCCGGCAAAACCAATCAGTGCTTTGGGCTCGGCAATCACCACGTCACCCACAAAGGCAAAGCCTGCACTCACGCCGCCCATGGTCGGGTCGGTCAGCACGCTGATGTAGGGCAGGCCCTTTTTGGCCAGGCGGGTGAGGGCCGCGTTGGTTTTGGCCATTTGCATCAGGCTCAGCAGGCCCTCTTGCATGCGTGCGCCGCCGGTGGCTGTGAAGCAGATGAAGGGCACCTTTTGTTCGATGGCAGTTTCCACGCCACGCACAAAGCGCTCGCCCACCACGCTGCCCATGCTGCCGCCCATGAAGTCGAATTCAAAGCAGGCCACCACCACGTCAATGGACATGACGGCGCCGCCCATCACGATGAGTGCATCGGTTTCGCCGGTGTTCTCCAGCGCCTCTTTCAAGCGCTCGGGATATTTGCGGCTGTCTTTGAACTTGAGTGCGTCAACGGGCAACACCTCTTGCCCGATTTCGTAACGGCCTTCGCCGTCCAGAAAGGCGTTGAGGCGGTCGCGGGCCCCAATGCGGTGGTGGTGGCTGCACTGGGGGCACACGTTCTGGTTTTTTTCCAGATCGGTCTTGTACAGCACGGCCTCGCAACTGGGGCACTTGATCCACAGGCCCTCGGGCACCGTGCGGCGCTCGCTCGGGTCGGTGGGGGTGATTTTGGGGGGCAGCAATTTTTCCAGCCAGGACATCGGTCACTCCTTGCGGTGAAAACCCCGCTCGCCGTGCGGCGGGGGCCGGGTTGAAATAAGTCAGCGGATTATGCGCGGTGGCGTGGGCCGCCGGGTGGGTCAGGCCTGCACGTCCAGCGCCTGGCGAATGCCTGACAGAAACTCGGCCGCCGCAGGCACCACGCCTTCGCGGGGCTGGTTTTCAATGAGCTGTATCAGGCGGGTGCCAATCACCACCGCATCGGCCACACGGCCCACGGCTGTGGCTGTGGCTGCATCGCGGATGCCGAAGCCCACGCCCACCGGCACGCTGACGTGCTGGCGGATGCGCGGCAGCATGGCCTCCACGGCCGCAGTGTCGAGGTTGCCTGCGCCCGTTACGCCCTTGAGCGACACGTAATACACATAGCCGCTGGCCAGACGGGTGGAGGTGGGGGCCAGCAAAAAGATGAGGTCAAGGCCGTGGGCCTTGAGGGTGGCGGCAAACTGCTCGCACTCTTCGGGCGGGTAGTCGACGATGAGCACACCATCCACGCCCGCTGCTGCTGCGTCGCGGATGAAGCTGTCGGGGCCGTGCTTCAGGTTGTAGGCTTCCACCGGGTTGGCGTAGCCCATCAGCACCACGGGGGTGGTGGCGTCTGACTCGCGGAATGTTTTCACCATGCCCAGCACCTGGGTGGTGCCCACACCAAAGCCCAGCGCTTTTTCACCGGCTTTTTGAATGACGGGGCCATCGGCCATGGGGTCAGAGAAGGGCACGCCCAGCTCGATCACGTCAGACCCAGCGGCCACCATGGCATGCATCAGATCGGGTGTGATGTCGGCGTATGGGAAGCCTGCTGTCACGTAGGGAATGAGCGCCTTGCGCCCCTCGGCCTTGAGTTGGGCCAGTTTGGATTGGATGCGGCTCATTTCACGACTTTCACAATGTGTTCGGCGCTCTCAGCCATGCCACCTTTGACCGACTGGCCACGGCAGCTGGGGCGGCAATAAAAATCGGCGTTGGACAAATCGGCCACGGTGCCGATGTCTTTGTCGCCCCGGCCCGACAGGTTGACCAGAATGCTCTGGTCAGGCCGCATGGTCTTGGCCAGCTTCATGGCGTAGGCCACGGCGTGGCTCGATTCCAGCGCGGGAATGATGCCTTCGGTGCGGCACAGGTAGTGGAAGGCTTCCAGCGCTTCGGTGTCGGTGATGCCCACGTATTCGGCGCGGCCAATGTCTTTCAAAAAAGCGTGTTCGGGGCCCACGCCGGGGTAGTCCAGCCCGGCGCTGATGCTGTGGGTTTCGGTGATCTGGCCGTTGTCGTCCTGCAGGATGTAGGTGCGGTTGCCGTGCAACACGCCGGGGCTGCCTTTTTGTTTGTCGGAGTCCACGCCTTCGCCCGCCGCTTCCACGCCGATGAGCCGGGTGGCCTCGTGACCGATGTACGGATAGAAAATGCCCATGGCGTTGCTGCCGCCGCCCACGCACGCAATCACCGCATCGGGTTGGTTGCCGGGCAGGCCCACCTCGGCCATGATTTCGGGCATCTGCTTCAGGCACTCGTTGCCGATCACGCTCTGGAAGTCGCGCACCATCATGGGGTAGGGGTGCGGGCCTGCCACGGTGCCGATGATGTAGAACGTGTTGTCCACATTGGCCACCCAGTCTCGCATGGCCTCGTTCAGCGCGTCTTTCAGGGTTTTGCTGCCGCTCTCCACGGGCACCACGGTGGCACCCAGCAGCTTCATGCGGTAGACGTTGGGGCTTTGGCGCTTCACGTCTTCCGCGCCCATGTACACCACACATTCCAGCCCGTAGCGTGCACAGATGGTGGCGGTGGCCACGCCGTGCTGACCCGCGCCGGTTTCGGCAATCACGCGGGGCTTGCCCATGCGCTTGGCCAGCATGGCCTGGCCGATGGTGTTATTGACCTTGTGTGCGCCGGTGTGGTTGAGGTCTTCGCGCTTCAAGAAGATTTGCGCGCCGCCCATTTCGCGGCTCATGCGGGCCGCGTGGTACACGGGCGACGGGCGGCCCACAAAGTGCGCCAACTCGTTTCTGAATTCCGCCAGAAATTCGGGGTCGTGCTGGTACTTGGCGTAGGCCTCGCGCAGCTGGTTGATGGCGTGGGTGAGCGTTTCGCTCACAAAACTGCCGCCGTAAATGCCAAAGTGGCCGCGGGCGTCGGGTTGCTGGTATTCAAACATGGGGTGCCTCTGGGGAGATGCCAACCCCTGTTGGTGGGGTCAGCGCGGTGAGTTCAACTGTGCATCGGCTGCGCGCACGGCAGCCACGAATTGCGCCATTTTGTCGGGGTCTTTGCGACCCTTGACGGGTTTGCCGTCGGGCCCGGTCAGCTCCACACCGGAGCTGACGTCAACGGCCCACGGGCGCACCGTCAAGATGCCATCGGTCACGTTTGCAGCGTCGAGTCCACCAGACAAAACGAGGCGAGAGCTGACGCTTGGAGGAAGCTGTGACCAATTGAAGGCTGTCCAGTCGAAGGTTTTGCCACCACCGCCAAAGCCGTCCACCAGTGCGTCGAGCAGGATGGCGTGGGCCAGCGGGTACCGAGACGCGTATTCTAAAAGATCGAACCCCGGTGCACCTGGTGCGGTGGGGATGCGCGCGGCCCGCATGTGGCGGTGCCCCGCGGCGGCGCAGGTTTCAGGGCTCTCATCACCATGAAACTGGGCCACAGCGCTTGTGTTGATTGACAAGCTTGCTACCACGTTGGGTGTGGTCTCGTTCACAAACAACAGCACGGGTGTGACGAACGCGGGCAGCCGCTGCGACAACTCTGCCGCGCGCTGGGCCGACACAAACCGCGGGCTTTTGGGGTACAGCACAAAACCAATGGCATCTGCCCCGGCGTGCACAGCCGCGTCCACGTCGTCCTCGCGGGTGAGGCCGCAAATTTTGATTCGGGTGCGGTGTGGCACAGGTGTCATGGGTGTGAAGGCAACCAGTCAAAGCCGGGCACCGCGTCGGGCAGGCCCCATTGGGCACCGTAGCGGGGGCCAAGGAAATACAGGCCGTCGGGCGAAAACGTGGGCGCGGCCACCTCGCGTGAGCGTGCATCCAGCACCATTTTCATCCAGGCAGGGTCGCGCAAGCCTTGGCCCACGGCCAGCAGGCAGCCCATGATGTTGCGGATCATGTGGTGCAAAAACGCGCTGCCCTCGAAGTCAAACCGCCAGTAAGCGCCGTGGCGTGTGATGGTGACGGGCTGCAGCGTTTTGACGGGTGACAAGGCTTGGCACTGCGCCGCCCTGAACGATGTGAAGTCGTGTTCACCAGCCAAAAAGGCTGCAGCCTCCAGCATGGGCTGCAACGTCAGTGGGCGAAACACCCAGCCCACCCGTCCGGCGTCGATGCTGGGGCGAACGGGTGACTCCAGCACCACGTAGCTATACCGCCGTGAGGTGGCACACGCCCGGGCATGAAACGCATCGGGCACATGGCGTGCCCACTGAATGGCGATGTCGGAGGGTAAATACCGGTTGGTGCCGCGAACCCAAGAGCTGTCGGTGCGCTCCACGTCGGTGTCGAAGTGCGCCACCTGCATGAGGCCGTGCACTCCGGCGTCGGTGCGGCCTGCGCACATGACGTTCGGCGGCGGCAGCGCCAGGAATGTGCCCAAGGCGTGTTCCAGCCTGTCTTGCACGGTGTGCCCGCTGGGCTGACTTTGCCAGCCCTCGTATGCACCGCCCGCGTAGCTGAGTCCGAGCGCAATCCTCAAGGTGCGGATGCCAGTGTCAGCTCAGGTCGGACAAGAACGTCCGTGCCTTGGCTTGCAGTGCGCCAGTGGCCTGGTCAACCACCTCCTCGGCCAGTGATCGCGCGCCCTCCATGTCGCCGATGGCTAGGAATTCGGCAGCAAGCGACAACTTGGTTTCCAGGGGGTCGCCAGCTGGGATGTCGTCCACAGGCATATCGATTGATGAGGCTTCAGTGCCCAGATCGAGTGACAAGTCACCCAGGTCAAAAGACAGTGGGGCGTTGCCGGTCAACTCAGGAGCCGGGGGGCTGACTTCCAGCTTGGTGGTGGCTGTGGGCTCGTCTGAAAAACTAAGCTCAAAACTTGACAGGTCACTGTCAATGGCGGCCGTGTCCCCGGGTTGGGTGTTGGGCCCTTGGTCTGGCAGCGGCTCGTCTGTGTCAAAAGACAGGTCGGTACTGCTCAGGTCAAAAGGCGGCAATTCAGGTTCAACGTTGGCCGCAGAATGGGTGGGCCCAGGGAGATCGTCCAGGTCGAAGGACAGGGCGTTGTCGGGCTGAGAAGCGGATGCCGATGCCGGTTGAGCAGCTTCGTCCAGCGAAAAGTCCAGGTCCAAGTCCAGCGCCCTGTCGCTCTCGGGTGCGGGTGACGCCGGCAGATCGAAAGGCCGTGTATTGGCCATGCCTGGAGGTACATCGGCATCTTGTGGCGTGGCACCCTCGACCGGCTGCGGAGCACCGCCGGGTTGGTACAGCGGGTTGCTGGGGTCCAACTCCCGGCCGAGCTGGCAGGCGTGATCCCATTCCGGGCCATTGCCTTGCACCAGGGCATATACCTCGCAGGCCAGCACTTCAAACGATTTGGTATCCCGGCGTTTGTTGTAAATCTCCAGCATTTTGCTGTGGATGGCCACACGCGACGGGTTGGTTCGCAATGCCTCTTTGAGGATTTCTTCAGCCTGGAGATCCCGACCATAAGCCAGGTACACATCGGCTTCTGCCACCGGATCCACATCACCGCCCGCGTCGAGCTGGCTGGGCGAGTACATCATTGAGGATCCGGATGCAACGGCCTCGGCGGTATCGACATTCTGCCCGCCGCTGGCACCGAAGAAGGAGTCTGGATGCAGGCGACTTTCGAGGTACGAACTGTCAACGCCTGACTGTTTGCGGCGCTGTCTCCAGCGCAGCGCCCCAAACCCGGCGAGCAAGGCCAGCAAGCCACCTGCCGCAGGAAGCACCAGCGGGTTATCGGTCAACTCGCTCAGGAAGCCTGGTTCGTCGGTCACAGGCGCGTTGGCTTCGACGGCAGGGCTTGCAGGAGGTGTGGGGGCGGGAGGAGTGGGAGAGGCCTGCTCCGCTGGGGATGCGGGTGGTGTCGCAGGTTCGGGAGCCGCAGGCTGGGCAGGGGTTTCAGTTGTCGGCGGTGCAGCTGGCGCTGGTTCTGGAGCAGGAGCAGGAGCAGGAGCAGGAGCAGGAGCAGGAGCAGGAGCAGGAGCAGGAGCAGCTGTGCTGGCACCGAGTTTGGCCAGTTCG
Source organism: Hydrogenophaga sp. (assembly GCA_020048405.1). Lineage (GTDB taxonomy): Bacteria > Pseudomonadota > Gammaproteobacteria > Burkholderiales > Burkholderiaceae_C > UBA2334. The sequence continues at coordinate 17,384 of JAIFMP010000172.1, read as the reverse complement.
TCGATGTTTCGCGTCAACTCTGCGGCCCTGTCCGTGGTGGCCTGTTTCTGCCGCTCCTGGGCAATTTTTTCTTCCGCGCTGTTGCCTTCGGTGCTGATGGCCTTGGAGAGTTTGAGTTGATCGGCGGCTGGAGCGCTGCTGTTCTTGTCAGTAACGTCCGATTGCACTTTCCCAGTCACCTGGCGCTGCGGGGTGGCGGCAGCGGTGGCAGGCACCGTGCTGGCCAAACGACGCCGAAATGCACCGAAATCCTTGCTTTGCGCGACGATGATCTGTGTTGCCTCTTCTGCCGCAATCTGGCCGGCAGACGCTTCGTCAGGAAGGTCGACGATGGCACCCGCCTTGATGCGGTTGATGTTGCCATCAATGAACGCCTGGGGGTTGCCGCGCAACATGGCGACCAGCATTTGGTCCAACGAAATCCCGGCAGGTTTATTGATGCTCGCAATGCGGCCAGCTGTCTCACCAGCGCGCACTGCCACAGATGTTGGTCTTTGTGGCGCAGTGGCTGCTCTGGTTGGGGCTGTTGGTGACACTGGAGTTGCCCGTGCCGGTGTCGGCCGAGCCGCTGGAGCCGGCGCTGAAGTGGCGGGAGCTGCGGAGGACGTGGGAGGAGGAAGAATGGGGGCTGGCTCAGGCAGTGGCTGGCGCGTGACCGCTGCCGCCACTGGCTCACTGACCGGTACAGAGGGGGTTTGCTGCTTCGGCGGATCAAACAAAAGTGTGTAGTCGCGAACGATTCGGCCCGCTGACCAGTTGGCTTCCAGAATCAAATCGAGGTAAGGCTCATTCACTGCCCGATTGCCAGACAGCTGCAGGTACGGGCGACCATCGGCACGGCGTTGCACGCTGACCTTGACGCTGTTGAGATTTGGGTTGAACTCCAGACCTGCTGCGCGGAATGCTGCTGCTGGTGCCAGACCCACAGTCAAGCTCGTGATCTCGGCCTGTGTGGCTTGCGCCAGATCGATTTCGGCCCGCAGGGGTTCCCCCAACGCAGACTGAACCACCAATCGCCCCAGAGCCAGCGCCTGGGCCTCCAGTGGTGCGATGGCCGCAAAGGTCAGTACTACAGCCGCAGCCAAATGGGACAGACCGTGACTCCGAGCGTGTGGAGGTGTCGGGCTGGCCGTGGCGGTGCGGTGGGACGAATGTGGCATTGGAGAAATGGGAAGCACAAAAACCTCGACGGGAATGGCCGGAAATTGACCTTAGCATCAACGCGTTACGCTGACAAGCTGCGGTGCTGCCTGAGTTTGATAGCACCCAAATGAGGTGTGGCTGAGCCAGCGGCGCGTTGCCTGTGTGCAACGCAAGGCTTGCTTGCCGCAGTTGGGCCGCGGCAAGCAAGGGCACATCATGCACCCAAAAATATGCGCAACATGCGGCGCAAAGGCTCTGCAGCACCCCACAGCAACTGGTCGCCGATGGTGAATGCGCCCACGTACTCAGGCCCCATGGCCAGCTTGCGGATGCGACCCACGGGGATGGTCATGGTGCCGGTCACGGCCACAGGCGTCAGGTCTTTGATGGTGGCTTCGCGGGTGTTGGGCACCACTTTGACCCACTGGTTGTCTGCGGCAATCATGGCCTCGATGTCTGCAGTGGGCACGTCTTTTTTCAGCTTGAACGTCAGGGCCTGGCTGTGGCAGCGCATGGCACCCACGCGCACGCAGAAACCGTCCACCGGAATGGCGCTGGAGCCGAAGCCTTCGCCCATGCCGAGGATCTTGTTGGTCTCGGCCATGCCTTTCCATTCTTCTTTGGACTGGCCGTTGCCCAGGTCTTTGTCGATCCAGGGAATCAGTGAACCGCCCAGTGGCACGCCAAAGTTGGCGGTTTCAGCGGCTGACAGACCGCGCTGTGTGGCAATGACCTGACGGTCGATTTCCAGGATGGCGCTCTTGGGGTCGTCCAGCAGGTTGCGCACCGACGCGTTCAGCGTACCGTATTGCGTCAGCAGTTCGCGCATGTGCTGTGCGCCGCCGCCCGATGCGGCCTGGTAGGTTTGTGTGCTCATCCACTCCACCAGACCTGCCTTGTACAAAGCGCCCACGCCCATCAGCATGCAGCTGACGGTGCAGTTGCCGCCCACCCAGTTCTTGCCACCGTTGGTCAGGGCATTTTTGATGACGGGCATGTTGACGGGGTCGAGGATGATGACTGCGTCTTTGTCCATGCGCAGGGTAGAGGCTGCATCGATCCAGTGACCGTTCCAACCCGCAGCGCGCAGCTTCGGGAACACCTCAGTGGTGTAGTCGCCGCCCTGGGCGGTGATGATGATGTCGCAGCGCTTCAATGCGTCGATGTTGTACGCGTCTTGCAGCTGGGTTTCGTTTTTGGCCTGCGCCGGTGCTTTGCCGCCCGCGTTGGACGTCGAGAAAAACACGGGTTCGATCAGATCAAAATCACCCTCGGCTTGCATGCGGTCCATCAGGACCGAACCGACCATGCCGCGCCAGCCCACGAGGCCGACCAGATTACCTGTTTTCATGAAAATGCCCTTTCAGATGTGAGAAATACAAGGATTTCATCTGCCCGGCCTGTCAGGCCGGGAAAAGGGCGCGACAAACCGGGCTGAGTCAGCCAGTAATGGTTGTCGTTTTGGTCGTGCAGGACCATGCCGATGCCGCGGCCACTTTCACGCACTTGACCATTGCTCCCATTTGGGGAGCGCGCGGTACAGGGGTGAAAAGCGGCTGTGACATGAAACCCATTGTACAAAGAAGCCTTACAGCGCCTTGACCACGGCGTTGCCCATTTCCAGGGTGGACACGCGGGTGGTACCGTCGCTGTAAATGTCGGGGGTGCGCAGGCCCTGGGCCAGCACTTTTTGAACGGCAGCCTCGATGCGAAGCGCGGCTTCTTCCTGGTTCAGACTGAAGCGCAACATCATGGCGGCACTCAGGATGGTGGCCAGCGGGTTGGCGATGCCTTTTCCAGCGATGTCGGGTGCGCTGCCGTGGCTGGGCTCGTACAGACCCTGGTTGGCGCTGTTCAGGCTGGCCGAGGGCAACATGCCGATGGAGCCGGTGAGCATGGACGCTTCGTCAGACAGGATGTCGCCAAACATGTTGCCGGTCACCACCACATCAAAGGCTTTGGGTGCCTTGACCAGTTGCATGGCCGCGTTGTCCACGTACATGTGCTGCAACTCCACGTCGGGGTACTGCTGGCCCACTTCGGTGACCACGTCTTTCCAGAACTGAAAGGTTTCCAGCACGTTGGCTTTGTCCACGCTGGTGACCTTTTTGTTGCGCTTGCGGGCGGCCTGGAACGCCACATGGGCGATGCGCTCGATCTCGGGCTTGCTGTAGCGCATGGTGTCGAAGGCTTCTTCTGCACCGGGAAAGTGTCCGTCGGTGGCCACGCGGCGACCACGGGGCTGGCCGAAATAGATATCGCCGGTCAGCTCGCGGATGATGAGGATGTCCAGGCCCGCAATCAGCTCGGGCTTCAAGCTGGACGCGCCCACCAGCTGCTCATAGCAAATGGCAGGACGGAAGTTGGCAAACAAACCCATGTTCTTGCGCAGGCCCAGAATGGCTTGCTCGGGGCGCAGGGGGCGGTCAAGCTTGTCGTACTTCCAGTCGCCCACGGCGCCGAACAGCACTGCATCAGCAGCTTTGGCCAGGTTCAGGGTGGACTCGGGCAGCGGGTGGCCGTGCGCCTCGTAAGCGGCACCGCCCACCAAGGCGGTTTCCATTTCAAACTTGAGGTCGAGGGCGTTGAGCACTTTGACGGCTTCGGCCACGATTTCGGTGCCGATGCCGTCACCAGGAAGAACTGCGATTTTCATTGAATTGATAGCTGTAAAGCCATGTCAGTAAAGCGGTAGGTGCCTAAAAAGCTTGAAATTCAAGCGCCGGGCACCATGGTGTGGGCCAGCCAGGGTTTGGTGGCCAGGCGTTGCGACTCGTAACTGCTGATCTTGTCGCGGTGGCGCAGGGTCAGGCCGATGTCGTCCAACCCGTTCATGAGGCAGTACTTGCGGAAGGCCTGCACGTCGAACGGAATTTCCTCGCCCTGGGGCTTGACCACCACCTGGCGGTCCAGGTCGATGGTGAGCTGGTAGCCGGGGAAGGCCGCCACTTCGTCAAACAACTGGGCCACCACGGCCTCGGGCAGCACGATGGGCAGCAGGCCGTTTTTGAAGCAGTTGTTGAAGAAGATGTCCGCGTAGCTGGGCGCAATCAGCGCGCGGAAACCGTACTGGTCAATGGCCCAGGGAGCGTGTTCTCGGCTGGAGCCACAACCAAAATTCTTGCGAGCCAGCAGGATGGACGCGCCAGAGTAGCGGGGATAGTTCAGCACGAAGTCCGGGTTGGGCTTGCGGCTGGCGGCGTCTTGGCCGGGGTAGCCGGCATCCAGGTAGCGCCACTCGTCAAACAGATTGGGTCCGAAGCCGGTTTTGCGGATGGACTTGAGGAATTGTTTTGGGATGATGGCATCGGTGTCCACGTTTTCGCGGTCCATCGGTGCCACCAAGCCCTTGTGCACGGTAAATTTGTTCATTTTTTGGCAGCTCCTTCAATGGCCGAACCCGCCTTCTGGATGTCTTGTCCTACGCCCCTGACGGTGTTGCATGCGGACAATGCGAAAGCCAAGGCCATCACGGTGAAACTCAACAGCTTGTTCATGTGGTTTCCTTTTCCGCGGTCAGGTAAATTGGCGGATGTCAACGAAGTGACCATGGATGGCCGCTGCCGCTGCCATGGCGGGGCTGACCAGGTGTGTGCGGCCGCCCGCACCCTGGCGACCTTCAAAGTTGCGGTTGCTGGTGCTGGCACAGCGCTCGCCGGGTTCGAGCCGGTCGGCGTTCATGGCCAGGCACATGCTGCAACCGGGTTCGCGCCACTCGAAACCAGCAGCCTTGAAAATCTCGTGCAGGCCTTCGCGCTCGGCCTGTTCTTTCACCAGACCAGAGCCCGGCACCACCAAGGCGAGCTTGATGTTCTTGGCCAGTTTCCTTCCAAGCTTTTTGACCACGGCAGCGGCTTCGCGCATGTCTTCGATGCGGCTGTTGGTGCAAGAGCCGATGAACACCTTGTCCACAAAAATGTCAGCCAGCGGTTTGCCCGGCTCCAGTGCCATGTAGGTGAGCGCGCGTTCGATGGCACCCCGTTTGTTGGGGTCTTTTTCTTTTTCCGGGTCGGGCACCCGTGCGTCCACTCCCAGAACCATTTCGGGTGACGTACCCCAGGTCACCTGGGGCAGGATTTGGCTGGCATCCAGCTCCACCACTGCGTCAAATACAGCGTCGGCATCGGAATGCAGGGTGTGCCAGTAGGCCACGGCCTGGTCCCATTCCACGCCAGTGGGCGCCATGGGGCGGCCCTTGACGTACTGGATGGTTTTGTCGTCCACCGCCACCAGGCCTGCGCGTGCGCCACCTTCAATGGCCATGTTGCACACGGTCATGCGGCCTTCCATGCTGAGCGCGCGGATGGCGGAGCCCGCAAATTCAATGGTGTAACCGGTGCCGCCCGCCGTACCGATTTTGCCGATGATGGCCAGCACGATGTCTTTGGCCGTGCAACCTTTGTGCAGCGTACCTTCGACCTTGACCAGCATGTTTTTGGCTTTTTTGGCCAGCAGCGTCTGGGTGGCCATGACGTGCTCCACCTCGCTGGTGCCAATGCCGTGGGCCAGCGCACCGAAAGCACCATGGGTGCTGGTGTGGCTGTCGCCGCACACCACGGTCATGCCGGGGAGGGTGGCGCCGTTTTCAGGGCCAATCACGTGCACGATGCCCTGACGCTTGGACATGAACGGGAAAAACGCCGCTGCGCCGTACTCGGCGATGTTGTCGTTCAGCGTGGTGATCTGTTCTTTGCTGACTGGGTCGGTGATGCCGTCGTAACCCAACTCCCACCCGTTGGTGGGGGTGTTGTGGTCTGCTGTGGCAACGATGGAGCTGACCCGCCACACCTTGCGGCCTGCCTGGCGCAGGCCCTCGAAGGCTTGAGGGCTGGTGACTTCATGCACCAGATGCCGGTCGATGTACAGAATGGAAGTGCCGTCTTCTTCGGTGTGGACGACGTGCTCGTCCCAGATCTTGTCGTAAAGGGTGCGTCCCATGGCATTCAGTCTGTGGTTGTGTTCGTTGGAGCCCGCGATTTTATGCGCGGGTGCCAGGGGGGTGTTGCCCATGAAAAAACCCGGAGGGTGAGCACCGACCGGGTTGTTCAGCTAGCCCCGCGCCGGCCAGCAGGCCGACGCGTTGGACAGAGGGCGAATCAGACGCGCTTCATGCTGGCAGGCACATCACGGCGTGGGGATCCGGTGAACAACTGACGTGGGCGGCCGATTTTGTACTCAGGGTCGCCAATCATTTCGTTCAGCTGCGCAATCCAGCCCACGGTGCGGGCCAGCGCAAAGATACCGGTGAACAGGTTCACTGGGATGCCAATGGCTCGTTGGACGATGCCGGAGTAGAAGTCCACGTTGGGGTACAGCTTGCGTTGAACGAAGTAATCGTCTTCCAGCGCGATGCGCTCCAGCTCTTTGGCCAGCTTGAACAGGGGATCGTTTTCCAGGCCCAGTTCGGCCAGCACTTCGTTGCAGGTTTCCTGCATGAGCTTGGCGCGGGGGTCGTAGTTTTTGTACACGCGGTGACCGAAGCCCATCAGCTTGACGCCGGAGTTCTTGTCTTTCACCTTTTCCATGAACTCGCCGACTTTCGACACGCCGCCTTGGCGCTGGATGTCTTCCAGCATGTTCAGGCAGGCTTCGTTGGCGCCACCGTGGGCAGGGCCCCACAGGCAGGCCACGCCCGCGGCGATGGCTGCAAACGGGTTGGTACCAGACGAGCCGCACAGACGCACGGTGGACGTGGAGGCGTTTTGCTCGTGGTCGGCGTGCAGGATGAAGATGCGGTCGAGCGCACGCTCCAGCACGGGGTTGACTTTGTAGGGCTCGCAAGGCGTGCCGAACATCATGCGCAGGAAGTTGCCGGAGTAGCTCAGATCGTTCTGTGGATACATGAACGGCTGGCCCACGCCGTATTTGTATGCCATGGCAACCAGGGTCGGCATCTTCGCGATCAGGCGAATGGCTGCCACTTTGCGGTGCTCTGGGTTGTTGATGTCAGTGCTGTCGTGATAGAAGGCCGACAGGGCGCCCACCAGGCCGGTCAACACTGCCATGGGGTGCGCGTCACGACGGAAACCACGCAGGAAAAACTGCATCTGCTCGTTCACCATGGTGTGGTTGATCACGAGCTTGTGGAAATCTTTGCGTTGGGTGGGATCTGGCAGTTCGCCGTTCAACAGCAGGTAGCAGGTGTCGAGGTAATCACACTGGGTGGCCAGTTGCTCGATGGGGTAACCGCGGTACAGCAACTCACCCTTGTCGCCATCGATGTACGTGATGGCCGACTGGCAAGACGCCGTCGACAAAAAGCCAGGGTCATAAGTGAACATGCCGGTTTGTGCGTACAGCTTGCGGATGTCGATCACATCGGGCCCGATGTTGCCGCTGTAAACGGGCATTTCCACGCTGGGGCTGCCATTGCTGAACGACAGGGTGGCTTTGTTGTCGGCGAGTTTCATTTGTTTTCCTTCGGTGTGGCGTTAATCAGATGTGCGATTCAACTCTTGGGGACTCTGAACATGCTCAGAACCTCGGTGACATCGGGCCTGTCCAGATCGCCTTCGGGGTTTTTGCGCCCCAGCAGCAGATCGAGCAGGTCGTTGTCAGACAGGTCCATCAGGATCTCAAGCCCTGAGGCTTGGTGAACCGTCAAGCCAGAAGCGTGCCTGGCAAAGAACCGCTCGACGAAGAGGTCGTTCTCCAGCAAACCGCGGCGGCAGCGCCACTTCAGTTTGCTCAGTTGACGTTCGTCGAGAAGTGCGCTGTCGTTCATGGTGTGTGCCGGCCGATCAAACGGCGCGCATGACCATCATTTCCTTGATCTTGCCGATGGCCTTGGTGGGGTTCAGCCCCTTGGGGCACACGTCCACACAGTTCATGATCGTGTGGCAGCGGAAGAGCCTGTAGGGGTCTTCCAGGTTGTCCAGTCGTTCAGCTGTGGCTTGGTCGCGGCTGTCGGCGATGAAACGGTAGGCCTGCAGCAAGCCAGCGGGGCCCACGAACTTGTCGGGGTTCCACCAGAAGCTGGGGCAGCTGGTCGAGCAGCTGGCGCACAGAATGCACTCGTAAAGGCCGTTCAGCTCTTCCCGCTCCTCGGGGCTCTGCAGACGCTCTTTTTCGGGCGGCACGTTGTCGTTGATGAGGTAGGGCTTGATGCTGTTGTACTGCTTGAAGAACAGCGTCATGTCCACGATCAGGTCACGCACCACAGGCAGGCCTGGCAGAGGCTTGAGTGTGATGACACCTGGCAGGGTGTTCATGTTGGTCAGGCAAGCCAGACCGTTTTTGCCATTGATGTTCATCGCATCGGAGCCACACACCCCTTCGCGGCATGAGCGGCGGAAGGAAATGGTGGGATCGACCTTTTTCAGCTTCATGAGGGCATCAAGCAGCATGCGTTCGTGGCCATCGAGTTCGACCTCAATGGTTTGCATGTAAGGCTTGGCGTCCTTCTCAGGGTCGTAGCGGTAAATTTTGAATGTGCGCAGTGCCATGTGTGTGCTCCAGACTGTTCAGCTTTGAGGGGTGCAACTCAGAACGTGCGAACCTTGGGTGGCACAGAGTCCACCGTCAGGGGCTTGAGATTGACCGGCTTGTAGGACAAACCATTGGTGGCGCTGTCCCACAGGGTGTGCTTCATCCAGACCGCGTCGTTGCGGCCCAGAGGGCATTCGGCATCGTCGGCTGAACGCTCGTAGTCGCTCACGGTATGGGCACCACGGCATTCCTGGCGCGCGGCTGCGGAAGTCATGGTGGCCTGTGCGCTTTCCATCAGGTTCTCCACTTCCAGCGCTTCCACGCGGGCGGTGTTGAACACTTTGGACTTGTCACCCAACGTGATGGCGTTGACGCGGTCGCGCAAAGCGTTGATCTTCACCACGCCTTCGTTCATGCTGGCCTGCGTGCGGAACACACCGGCGTGTTGCTGCATGGTGGCGCGCATGTCGTTGGCCACGTCCTGGGCGTATTCGCCGCTGGTGCTGTTGTCCAGTCGGGCCAGGCGCGACAGGGTCTTGTCGGCCGCGTCAGCGGGCAAGGCTTTGTGGTTCTTGTTCTTCAGGTTGTAGTCAACGATGTGGTTCCCGGCTGCCCGGCCAAACACCAGCAAATCGAGCAATGAGTTCGTGCCCAGGCGGTTGGCGCCGTGGACGCTGACGCACGAGCATTCACCCACCGCGTACAGGCCATTCAGCACTTTCTGGTTGCCGTAACCATCGGGGGTCACCACCTGCCCGTTCACGTTGGTGGGGATGCCGCCCATCTGGTAGTGGATGGTTGGCACGACGGGAATGGGCTCGCGTGTGATGTCCACGTTTGCGAAGTTCACGCCGATTTCGTAAACCGATGGCAGGCGCTTGTGGATGGTGTCGGCACCCAGGTGGTCCAGTTTCAGGAAAACGAAGTCCTTTTTGGGGCCGCAGCCACGGCCTTCCTTGATTTCCTGGTCCATGCAGCGAGACACGAAATCGCGCGGAGCCAAGTCTTTCAGTGTGGGCGCGTAACGCTCCATGAAGCGTTCGCCGTTGCTGTCCTTCGGTCAGCAACACGCCAGCTCCGGCCACGCCGGTGGGGTGGAACTGCCAGAACTCCATGTCTTGCAATGGAATGCCCGCACGGGCGGCCATGCCCAAGCCGTCACCGGTGTTGATGAAGGCATTGGTACTGGCGGCAAAAATGCGGCCTGCACCACCGGTGGCCAACAGTGTGGTTTTGGCTTCCAGAATGTGGATATCGCCGGTTTCCATTTCGAGGGCGGTCACGCCCACCACGTCGCCGTCGGCATCGCGGATCAGATCAAGCGCCATCCACTCCACGAAGAAGTTGGTGCGGGCTTGCACGTTCTGCTGGTACAGCGTGTGCAGCATGGCATGACCGGTGCGGTCAGCAGCCGCGCAAGCGCGTTGAACGGGTTTTTCACCGTAGTTGGCGGTGTGGCCGCCAAATGGGCGCTGGTAGATCGTGCCATCTGGGTTGCGGTCAAAAGGCATGCCCATGTGTTCCAGCTCGTACACCACCTTGGGAGCTTCGCGGCACATGAACTCGATGGCGTCCTGGTCGCCCAACCAATCGGAGCCTTTGATGGTGTCGTAGAAGTGGTAATGCCAGTTGTCTTCGGACATGTTGCCCAGAGAAGCACCGATACCACCCTGGGCAGCCACCGTGTGGCTGCGGGTGGGAAATACCTTGGACAGAACGGCCACATTCAGGCCGGCGCGAGCCAGTTGCAGGGAGGCACGCATGCCGGAGCCGCCTGCACCGACGATAACCACATCGAAACGGCGCTTGGTCACAGAAGAAGCTTTTGTCATGGCTTTAGAGCCTCCAGAGAACTTGAATGGCCCAGCCCAGGCAACCCACGAGCCAGACGATGGTGAATGTGTGCAGTGCCAGGCGCATGCCGGGCGGCTTGACGTAATCCATCCAGATGTCACGCATGCCAACCCATGCGTGATAGAACAATGCGACAAAAACGGAGAAGGTCAGCACTTTCATCCATTGCGCAGCAAAAATACCTGCCCAGCTCTCATACCCGATGGGGCCGCTGGTCGTCAGCACCTGCAGCAAAACCACTACGGTGAACAGCACGATCAGTGCTGCTGTGAGGCGTTGTGCCAGCCAGTCGCGCAAGCCATAGTGCGCACCGACCACCACGCGTTTTGAACCGTAATTAACAGCCATGTTTGTGTTTCCTTGAATGTTCGTGTGAAGGGGGTGCTCAGTACAGCCCGAACAGCTTGGCACCCAGGACGAGCGTGAGGCCGATGCTCAGCACCAGCACAACCTTCGCTGAGGATGCGCCGAATTCTTTGCTGACGGCGTGGCGGGCATCCATGTACAGGTGGCGCACACCGGCAATCAGGTGATGCAGGTAGGCCCACATCAGACCCAGCACCACCAGTTTGACCAGCACACCGGGGAAAATCCACAGGCCCGAAGACAGTGCCGACGTGAACGTGCCAAACGATATCTCCGACGATACCGAGGCATCAAACATCCACACGATGAAGGGCCGGTGCAGGATGGACACCCAGCCAGCCAAGGGCAAGCGGTAGGTGGTGAGGTCTGTGAACGCATTGATGTTGCGGAACTCGGGGCGCGTCTTGTTCAGGGGGGTCATGTGGGCGCTTTCGGGGGGAGGATGGTCAGAGTGGTAACTCTTTGGTAACCAGGCGGGATGGCTTTCAAATTCTATTGCAACGCAGCATTCACGAACCTTTCAACATCGGGGTTTGCCGTGTTGCGCAGTCAACTAAGTTCGTTTTTGTAGTGATGCATGTCGGTCCGGTACAGACCGCGTCGCAACTCCATGGGTACATCGTTGTAGGTATAGGCGATGCGTTCAACCCCCAACAACGGGTGGCCGGGTTCCACACCCAGCAGGGCTGCTGCCTCGGCGCTGGCCGCCACGGCCTTGATTTTTTCTTCAGCTCTGACCATTCGGACACCAAATTCGCTCTCAAAAAATGCGTACATCGGTCCCTGGTCCGAGGACAAGGCCTCCTGTGTCAGCCCTTTGAATGGTATGCCGGGCAGCCACACGTCTTCCAGGATGGTGGGCACGCCTGCAAATGCCAGCACGCGTTTGACCAGCACCACTGGGTCGGCGCTGCGAAGGCCCAGCAGTCGGCCGACCTCTGCCGTGGCGCGCATGCGCCTGCATTCGACGATCGTGCGCTCCGCGCGGTCTTCTTGCCCCGCATCGGGTTGCAACCGCAGGAAGCGGTACTGGATGTGGCGCTCCGAGTGTGTGGCCACAAAGGTGCCTTTGCCCTGGCGCCGGACCACAAGGTTGTCTGCTGCCAGTTCGTCAATGGCTTTCCGCACCGTGCCCTGGCTGACCCTGAAGCGGGCGGCCAGATCCTGTTCGCTAGGCATGACATCGCCTGGTTTCCATTCGCCACCCTGCAGGCTTTGCAGGATCAGGGTTTTGATCTGCTGGTACAGCGGGCTGAACGCTGGTGTGGCTGTGATGCCGACGGGCTCCACAAGGTCTGGTGGCTGTGTGTTTGGATTCATGTTTGCCTCGCCGCAATCATATCTTATATAAGACATAAGACAAATTGACGGAGCAGGTTTTGGCGGGTACACTGGTGAACGAATTTGGAGCGCTTCGCGTGATGTGAGGCACATCACATCGGTTGCGCTGCCAGGTTTTTCTCGCACATCTACCACAAGCACTTTTTTCAAACTTTCTGTCTCTCTGGAGTTTTTGCCATGTCCAAGAAACCTGTTCGTGTTGCTGTCACCGGTGCTGCCGGTCAAATCGGTTACGCCCTGCTGTTCCGCATTGCCTCCGGTGAAATGCTCGGCAAAGACCAGCCCGTGATCCTCCAGTTGCTGGAAGTCCCGATGGAAAAGGCGCAGGAAGCCCTCAAGGGCGTGATCATGGAGCTCGAAGACTGCGCGTTTCCGCTGCTGGCGGGTATTGAAGCGCACAGCGACCCGATGCAGGCCTTCAAAGACACCGACTACGCTTTGCTGGTCGGCGCACGTCCCCGTGGCCCTGGCATGGAGCGTGCCGACCTGCTGGCCGCCAATGCGCAGATTTTCACGGCACAGGGCAAGGCCCTGAATGCTGTGGCCAGCCGCAATGTCAAGGTGCTGGTCGTGGGCAACCCCGCCAACACCAATGCCTACATCGCCATGAAGTCGGCCCCCGACCTGCCAGCAAAAAACTTCACCGCGATGCTTCGCCTGGACCATAACCGCGCCGCCAGCCAGATCGCTGCCAAGACCGGCAAGCCTGTGGCCGCCATCGAGAAGCTGGCCGTGTGGGGCAACCACTCTCCCACCATGTACGCCGACTACCGCTTTGCCACCATCGATGGCCAGTCCGTCAAGGACATGATCAATGACGACGTGTGGAACCGCGACGTGTTTCTGCCCACCGTGGGCAAGCGCGGTGCTGCCATCATCGCCGCCCGTGGCGTGTCGTCTGCCGCCTCCGCCGCCAATGCCGCCATCGACCACATGCGCGACTGGGCTCTGGGCACCAACGGCAAGTGGGTCACCATGGGCATCCCATCCAAAGGCGAGTACGGCATTCCCGCCGAAGTCATGTTTGGTTACCCCGTGACATGCGAAGGCGGCGAGTACAAAATCGTTGAAGGCCTGCCAATCTGCGCGTTCTCGCAGGAATGCATCAACAAAACCCTGGCTGAGCTGCAGGGCGAGCAAGACGGCGTGAAGCACCTGCTGTAACCCGTTGGTAACCACCCGGGGTGATGGCGTGAAACATCCGCGCGACGTGTTGCTGGGTGCGCAGGCCGAGAGGGCACTCCTTCCGGTGTGCGATCACTACAGCGGCGTTGAAGCGCGGATGCGCAAAAGCCTGCAGATGCAGGCCGAGATCGCGCAGGAGTTCGGAGCTTGCGTGTTCGATGTCACCCTGGACTGTGAAGACGGTGCCCCTGTCGGCGGCGAGGCCGACCATGCGGCCTTGGTGCTGAGCCTCCTCCAGGGCGTCAGCCCCACCTGTCGGGTGGGTGTGCGCTTGCACGCTGTTGACCACCCGGCTTTTGGGGCCGACGTTGCCACCTTGCTTGGCCATGCGTCGGTCAAACCTGCCTTCGTCATGCTGCCCAAGGTCGACAGTTCGGCACAACTGTTGCAGGCCATTGCTGTGCTGGACGCTGCGGGCGCACACAGCGTGCCCATTCATGTGCTGCTGGAGTCCCCGCTGGCCATCCACCATGCATTCGAGATTGCCGCTCATCCAAGGGTGGAGTCCCTGAGTTTCGGTTTGATGGACTTTGTGTCAGCCCATGGCGGTGCCATTCCGTCATCAGGCATGGGGGTTGATGGTCAGTTCGCGCATCCTTTGGTGGTCCGTGCCAAGCTTGCACTGTCCAGCGCTGCCCATGCATTTGGTAAAACACCTTCCCACTGTGTGGTGACCGAATTTCGCGACACTGCTGCGTTGCGGGCGGCAGCGCTCAAGGCCCGCAATGAGATGGGCTACACCCGCATGTGGAGCATCCACCCTGACCAGATTCGCACCATTGTGGATGTGTTCGCACCGACGCTGGGCGAGGTGGACGAAGCTACGCACATCATCCAGCAAGCTGCCAGCCATGAGTGGGCACCGACCCAGGTGGCAGGCAAATTGCATGACCGGGCCAGCTACCGGTTTTACTGGCAAACATTGGAGCGCGCTCACCAGACTGGGCGTGCGATACCGGCCGAAATGGCCCATTATTTTTCTTGACAACGACTGGAGTTCCCCATGTTGAAAGCCTACCGTGACCATGCTGCCGAGCGCGCTGCGCTGGGCATTCCGCCCCTGCCTCTGGATGCCAAGCAAGTGGCCGCCTTGATCGAGCTGATCAAGAATCCACCCGCCGGCGAAGACGCATTCCTGATGGATCTGCTGACACATCGCGTGCCACCAGGTGTGGACGATGCGGCCAAGGTGAAGGCCAGTTTTCTGGCTGCTGTGGCCCATGGCGACATCGTTGTGGGCTTGGTCTCCAAGGCCAAGGCCACCGAACTGCTGGGCACCATGGTGGGTGGCTACAACGTGCACCCACTGATCGAACTGCTGGACGACGCCGAAGTGGCTGCCGTGGCCGGCGCAGCGCTGAAGAAAACGCTGCTGATGTTCGACTACTTCAACGACGTGGCCGAAAAAGCCAAAGCCGGTAACGCCACGGCCAAAGAAGTCATGCAGTCGTGGGCCGATGGTGAGTGGTTCACCAGCCGCCCTGAAGTCGACAAAAAAATCACCGTCACGGTGTTCAAGGTCCCTGGCGAAACCAATACCGACGACCTGTCGCCTGCGCCCGATGCCACCACGCGTCCGGACATCCCGATGCACTACCTGGCGATGCTGAAGAACACCCGTCCTGACGCAGCTTTCAAGCCTGAAGAAGACGGTAAGCGCGGCCCGATGCAGTTCATCGAAGACCTGAAGAAAAAGGGCAACCTCGTCGCCTACGTGGGCGACGTGGTGGGCACCGGTTCCAGCCGCAAGTCAGCCACCAACTCGGTGGTTTGGGCTACTGGCCAGGACATCCCGTTTGTGCCCAACAAGCGCTTTGGCGGTGTGACCCTGGGCGGCAAAATTGCCCCCATCTTCTTCAACACACAAGAAGACTCCGGCTCGCTGCCCATTGAAGTGGATGTGTCCAAGCTGGAAATGGGCGACGTCATCGACGTGCTGCCCTACGACGGCAAGCTGGTCAAAAACGGCGAGACCGTGGCCGAGTTCAAACTCAAGAGCGACGTGCTGTTTGACGAAGTGCGAGCCGGTGGCCGTATCAACCTCATCATTGGCCGCAGCCTGACCGCCAAGGCCCGTGAGTTCCTGGGCCTGCCCGCATCCACGCTGTTCCGCCTGCCCAGCGTACCCACCGCGACCAACGCCGGTTTCACACTGGCGCAAAAGATGGTCGGCCGCGCCGTGGGCCTGCCAGAAGGTCAGGGCGTGCGCCCCGGTACTTACTGCGAACCCAAAATGACGACCGTGGGCAGCCAGGACACCACTGGCCCCATGACCCGCGACGAGCTGAAAGACCTGGCTTGCCTGGGCTTCAGCGCCGACCTGGTGATGCAGTCCTTCTGCCACACCGCTGCTTATCCCAAGCCTGTGGACGTCAAAACCCATCGCGAACTGCCCAAGTTCATCAGCAGCCGTGGCGGTGTGGCCCTGCGTCCCGGTGACGGCGTGATCCACAGCTGGCTCAACCGCCTGCTGCTGCCCGACACCGTCGGTACTGGTGGCGACAGCCACACCCGTTTCCCCATCGGTATTTCGTTCCCCGCCGGTTCCGGTCTGGTGGCGTTTGGCGCTGCGACCGGCGTGATGCCGCTGGACATGCCCGAGTCGGTGCTGGTGCGCTTCAAAGGCGAAATGCAGCCCGGCGTGACGCTGCGCGATCTGGTGCATGCCATTCCGCTGTACGCCATCAAGGCCGGTTTGCTGACCGTGGCCAAAGCCGGCAAGATCAACGAATTCTCCGGGCGCATTCTGGAAATCGAAGGCCTGCCCAACCTCAAGGTCGAGCAAGCGTTTGAACTCTCCGACGCATCCGCCGAGCGTTCCGCCGCTGGTTGCACCATCAAGCTCAACCCCGAGCCGATCAAGGAATACCTCACCAGCAACATCGTGCTGATGAAGAACATGATCGCCGACGGTTACGCCGACGCGCGCACCCTGCAGCGCCGCATCGAGAAGGTCGAAGCCTGGCTGGCCAATCCCGAGCTGCTCGAAGCCGACAAGGATGCCGAATACGCACACGTCATCGAGATCGATCTGGCCGACATCAAGGAACCCATCCTGTGCTGCCCGAACGATCCTGACGACGCCAAGTTCCTGTCTGAAGTGGCCGGCACCAAGATTGACGAGGCCTTCATTGGCAGCTGCATGACCAACATCGGCCACTTCCGTGCAGCTGCCAGGCTGCTCGGCGGCAGCCGCGACATCCCCGTCAAGCTGTGGGTGGCCCCGCCCACCAAGATGGACGAGAGCGAACTCATCAAAGAAGGCCATTACGCCAACTTCGGCGCGGCCGGTGCACGCACCGAAATGCCGGGCTGCAGCCTGTGCATGGGCAACCAGGCCCAGGTACGCGAGGGGGCCACAGTGGTGTCCACCAGCACACGCAATTTCCCCAACCGCTTGGGCAAGAACACCAACGTGTTCCTCGCCTCTGCGGAGCTGGCCGCCATTGCGTCAAAGCTGGGGCACATCCCCACCGTTGCCGAGTACCACGCAGCCATGGGCATCGTGAACAAGGACGGTGCGGCCATTTACAAGTATCTGAACTTCGACCAGATCGAAGAGTACGCAGACATTGCCAAGGGCGTGACAGCCTGAGGCGGGTTTGTCCCACACAATGAAGCGGCCTTCGGGCCGCTTTTTCTTTTCTCTTTCAGCTCAGGCCACCCATGAAACTGCACATCGCCCCCCGCGCTCCCAATCCCCGCCGCGTGATGATGTTCGCCGCCGAAAAGCAGATTGCCGGTATTGAACTGGTGAATGTCGACATCAACAACTTGGCACACAAAACCGATGCATTCAAAGCCATCAACCCATTGACCACCGTTCCCGCGCTGGAATTGGGCGACGGGCGTGTGTTGTCCGAAAGCCGGGCGATCTGCACCTGGCTGGAAGGCCGTTACCCCGAGCCCAACCTGATGGGCCGTGACGCGGACGAGCGAGCCTTCATTGAAATGGCGGACCGCCGGGCCGAGTGGTACCTGCTGGTGCCGATGGCGCAGGTCATTCGCCACACGCACCCAGGCTTGGCCACCCTGGAGCAGCCCCAGTTTGCCGACTACGGACAGGC
>JAIFMP010000023.1 GCA_020048405.1 Hydrogenophaga sp. | reverse complement strand
GCGATGGGGACGTTCACGCAAGACTACGAATACGTGGCGGGTGCGGGTGACCTGGACGAATGCAACGGCCGCACAGGCGTCACGCCCGAATTCCCCAAAGGCACTTACCACTACTACGCGACAGACACCTTCCCCCACCTGCAACGCTGCGTGAAAGGTAAGCTCTGAGCGCTCAGCGATGTCACGCACTTGAACGCCTGTCACATACCCTCAACTACCATCGCAACAGGTACGCCTCACCACAAAGGAACTGGCCCATGTTGCGACACATCATTGTTTCGGTCACCACCGTGTTGACCCTGAGCCTCACTGGCTGCGGCTACAACGACTTTCAGCGGCTGGATGAAGAAGTCAAGGCCGGTTGGTCAGAGGTGCTCAACCAGTACCAGCGCCGGGCCGATTTGATTCCCAACATCGTGGCCACCGTCAAAGGTGAGGCCAACTTTGAACAGGAAACGCTCACCAAGGTCGTGGAGGCCCGCGCCAAGGCCACCAGCATCCAGGCCACGCCCGAACTGGTGAACAACCCCGAGGCGTTCCAGAAGTTCCAGGCCGCACAAGGAGAACTGACGGGTGCACTCAGCCGCCTGCTGGTGGTCAGCGAGCAATACCCCAACCTCAAGGCCAACCAGGGCTTCCAGGATCTGCGCGTGCAACTGGAGGGCACCGAAAACCGCATCACCGTGGCGCGCAACCGGTACATCAAGACCGTGGCCGACTACAACGTGCTGGTGCGCAGCGTGCCCAGCAACTTCACGGCCATGGCCATGGGCTATCAGGTCAAACCCAGCTTCACGGTGCAAAACGAGGCGCAGATCAGCGCGCCCCCGGCTGTCAGTTTTGACAAGCCAGCCGCCAAACCTTGATTGAGCGCTTGATGCACACCCTGTGGGCATGGCGGCGGGCCGCAGCGGCGGTAGCGCTTGCGGCTGCGGGCTGGCGGATGGTATTGGCCGCGCTGTGCCTGTTGATGGCCAGCGCCGCCGTTTTGGCCCAGGGCGTGCTGCCGGTGCCAGCGCTGGCTGGCCGCGTCATTGACCAAACAGGCACGCTGGACGCTGCGCAGCAGGCTGCGCTGACCCAGAAACTGGCCAACATCGAACAAACCCTGGGCAGTCAGGTGGTGGTGTTGCTGGTGCCCACCACGCAGCCCGAAGACATTGCCGCCTATGCCCAACGCGTGGGCGACAGCTGGAAAGTGGGCCGCCGCGAGGTGGGCGACGGCCTGTTGATTGTGGTGGCCACCCAAGACCGTCGTGTGCGCATCGAAGTGGCCAAAGCACTGGAAGGGGCCATACCCGACCTGATGGCCCAGCGCATCATCAATGAGCACATCACCCCCGCCTTCAAGGTGGGCGACTACGCTGGCGGGCTGAACGCGGCCGTTGATGCCGTGGCCGCCCGCATCAAAGGCGAAGACCTGCCCGCGCCACAGGCCGCAGCGTCTGCCGATGCCTTTGGCCTGGACATGGATTTGGAAGGCTGGCTCACGTTTTTGTTTGTGGCTGTGCCCATTGGCGGCGCGGTGTTCACCAGCATGTTGGGGCGCAAACTGGGTGCCCTGGCCACAGGGGCCGTGTTTGGTGGCGTGGGCTGGTTGGCCACGGCCAGCGTGTGGCTGGCAGGGTTGATCGGTGTGGGCGCGGTGATTATGGTGGGCCTGTTGGGCAGCGATGCCGCCCGCCGCGCCTCACGCGGCAGCGGCGGTGGCACCGGGTGGGGTTCAGGCGGCAGGCACGGCGGCGGCTGGAGTTCGGGCGGGGGTGGTGGCTTCAGCTCGGGCGGCGGTGGCGATTTTGGGGGCGGTGGCGCCTCGGGGCGGTGGTGATGAACACCCTGCTGCGCATCCTCAAACACCGCTTGCAAGACAGCACCGATGCAGCGCGTGCGCTCGGCCCAACCGCCCTGGCCCGCATCGAGACCCGTGTGCGCGACAGCGAGCAACACCACACCGGAGAAATTTGCGTGTGTGTAGAAGCCAGCTTGCCGCTGAGCTACCTGTGGCGCGGTGCCTCGGCCCGCGACCGGGCGCTGACCCAGTTCGGCAAATTGCGGGTGTGGGACACCGAGGCCAACAACGGTGTGCTCATTTACCTGCTGCTGGTGGAGCACCAGGTGGAAATCGTGGCCGACAGGGGCCTGAACCAGCACGTGTCTGCAGCGCAATGGCAAGCCGTGCTCGACACCATGCGCGCTGACTTTCAGGCCGGGCGGTTCGAGTCCGGCCTGCTGACCGCTGTGGACCAAGTGGACCAGTTACTGCGCACCGTGTGCCCATTGCCCGCCGGCCAACAGCCCGTGAACGAGATGGCCGATGCGGTGCGCCTGGCCTGAGCCAGACCCAGCTTGAAGACAAAGTGATGCGAATGGAAACCCCGCCGTGATCAAACCTGGCTTGCGCCATTTGGCCAATCTGTTCCTGACCGGGCTGCTGGCAGCCCTGCCCCTGGCGGCCACGGTCGCTGTGCTGGTGTGGGCGGTGCAGTCCAGCCTGTTTGGCAAGGCCCTCATTGGCATGGGGCTGGACGTGAGCGGCTCCGAGGTGGTGGGCTATTTGCTGGGTCTGGGTGTGGTGGTGCTGTGCATTCTGGCGCTCGGGCTGCTGGTGCAAACCCGTTTGCAACCCGTGCTGCTGGCGGGTCTGAACGGTGTGATGCAGCGCATTCCAGTGGTGCGCCACGTGTACGACATGGCTCAAAAACTGGTGGGCCTGCTGTCGCAGCGGGACGAGCAAGGCACCCGATCCATGACACCCGTGTGGCTGCACTTCGGTGGTCAGGGCCAGGCTGCGGTGCTGGGCTTGTTGTCATCGCCCGAGGCGGTGATGGTGGGCGGCGCGCCCTACCTGGCGGTGCTGGTGCCCACTGCCCCCGTGCCCGTGGGCGGTGCGCTGATTTACGTGCCCGAAAGCTGGGTACAAAAAGCCGATGTGGGCGTGGATGGGCTGACCAGCATCTACGTGTCCATGGGCGTCACCTCGCCCCAACACCTGCCACCGGGCACCCCCCCGGCATGAACACCCCCACATTGCCCGGCTTTGCCACTGTAGCCACCCGCTTCCTGTTTTTCACGGGCAAGGGCGGGGTGGGCAAAACGTCTTTGTCCACCGCCACGGCCATTGCGCTGGCCGACTCGGGCCGGCGGGTGCTGCTGGTCAGCACCGACGCGGCGTCCAACCTCGACGACATGCTGGGCATAGTGCTCAGCAACCAGCCCGTGGACGTGCCCGGTGTGCCTGGCCTGCAGGTGCTGAACATCGACCCTGATGCTGCCGCAGAGGCCTACCGACAGCGCGTGCTGGCGCAACTGGCGGCCGAACGCAGCACCGTGCGCGAGCAGCTGTCGGGCGCGTGCACCACCGAAATTGCGGCGTTTGACGAATTTGCCGCGCTGCTGGCCAACGACACCGACCCGGCAGCAAAGCCCACCCACGACCACGTGGTGTTCGACACCGCGCCCACCGGCCACACACTGCGCCTGCTGAGCTTGCCCAAGGCGTGGAGTGGTTTTTTGGCCGACAACGACCGAGGCGCATCGTGCCTGGGGCCGCACTCGGGCCTGAAGATGCAAGCAACCCGCTTCAACGCCGCGCTGGCTGCGCTGAGCAACCCGGCGCTCACCACCGTGGTGCTGGTCACCCGGCCCGACCCGCGCCCCATGCAAGAGGCGGCCCGCACATCCACCGAGCTGCGGCTGCTGGGCCTGGGCAACCAGCGTCTGGCCATCAACGGCGTGTTCCACGCCAGCCAGACCAATGACGCAGCCGCCAACGCCATTGAAGCCCTGGGCCGCGAGGCCTTGGCTCACATGCCCGATGAACTGGCAGCGCTGCCACGCGACGAGGTGCCCCTGCGCGCCTTCAACACCGTGGGTTTGCCTGCTTTGCGGGCACTTTTGGGCGTAGCTGAAAACCCAATACAGACAAGCGCTAGAGCACAAAAGGGCCTTAAATTTTCTGCGGCTAATCTGGCGCAACTCACCGACGAGCTGGCCACCGCCGGGCACGGGCTCATCATGGTCATGGGCAAAGGCGGCGTGGGTAAAACCACCATTGCCGCCGCGCTGGCCGTGGGCCTAGTGGAGCGCGGCCACAGCGTGCACCTGACCACCACCGACCCGGCAGCCCACGTCAGCCAGACGCTGGCATGCGAGCTGCCGGGTCTGAAGGTGGACCGAAACGCAGGCCTACATTGCCAAAATCATGGCCAGCAAGGGCAAGAACCTGGACGCAGACGGCAAGGCGCTGCTGCTGGAAGACCTGCAGTCGCCCTGCACCGAAGAAGTGGCCGTGTTCCACGCCTTCAGCCGCGTGGTGAACGAGGCACGCAGCGCCTTTGTGGTGCTGGACACCGCGCCCACCGGCCACAGCCTGCTGCTGATGGACGCCACCGGCGCCTACCACCGGCAAATGACGCAGCAGTACGAAGGCATGGCCAACGCCAAACACATCGTCACCCCGCTCATGCGCCTGCAAGACCCAGCCACCACCAAAGTGCTGCTGGTCACCTTGCCCGAAACCACGCCCGTGACCCAAGCCGCCGCGCTGCAGGACGACCTGCGGCGCGCCCACATCGAGCCGTGGGCCTGGGTGGTGAACAAAAGCCTGGCCTCCACCGGCACGGTGGACCCGCTGCTGCAAGCCAGGCTGGTGAGCGAACAGCAGCAAACCGAGCGCATTGCACAGGGGCTGGCGCAGCGCACGTATGCGTTGCCATGGTTGGCTGAATCGCCGGTGGGTGTGGCTGCGCTCGGGGCGTTGACCAAGGCCTGAGACCCCGCCGCCCCTCAAATGCGCGCGATTTTGAGTTCTGGGTTGTCTGAAATCGCCATGCGCGCCAGGTCTTGCTTGTCGAGCAGCGGGTACAGCTCGTTGTTTTCGGCGATGAAGCGCTTCTCCAACCACGTCAGCACGGCGTCGGCGTCTTTGATGAACGCGCTGCCGTTGCCACGAATGGCATCGGAGTTGGGCCAGTTGCGGTTGAACTCGGCCAGTTGGGGCAGCTTCTGCTTCATTTCCATCCCGAATTTGGCAGACGCCGCTTTGGCCACGTCGTCGGTGCCTTCGTCCAGCGCCAAGTAAACATCTTTGCTTTCCTGCTGAAGGTGTTTGCCCAGTTCGCCCAGGAGCTGAGTGATCAACCTGCGCGCTTCACTAGCGCTCTGCGCGAGCAACAACGGGTTCAGCAGTTTCTTGATCTCTGCGATGTGTTTGCGCAAAGACTCGTGCTGCTTGCGCAACGGTGCACTTTTGAGAGCATGCATAGTGAGGATGTGATGGAGGCCATGTGTGACAGATGCCACAGAATACCGCCGAATGGTGGGTTTGCGAACCATTTGGTGTGGCAATCTGGCCACCCAACGCCGCCAACGGCCGTCAAATGACCATCGCGAGCCGGGCGGCCTGGTCGATGGCGCGCTTGGCATCGAGCTCACCCGCCTCAAAAGCGCCGCCAATCACATGCACATTGGTGCCCAGGGCCTGTAGCTCGTCGGCCAATGTGCGCAGCGGAACCTGGCCCGCGCACAGCACCACGGTGTCGCACGCAATCCAGGTGGCGTCTTCGCGTTTCTCGCCATAGGTGACGAGCAGGCCTTCGTCGGCAATGCGTTCGTAGTTGACGCCACCCACCATTTCCACGTTTTTGTTTTTAAGCGCGGCGCGGTGAATCCAGCCCGTGGTTTTGCCCAGGCCTGCGCCGGGTTTGCCGGCCTTGCGTTGCAACAGCGTCACTTGCCGTTCGGGAGGGCTGACTTTCGGGTGCCCTTTGCTCAAGCCCCCAGGGGCCAGGGCTGGGTCGGTCACGCCCCATTCGGCTTGCCAGGCGGGCAGGTCGGTGGTGGTGCTGTGCACATGGCCCTTGGCATCGGCACTCACCAGATATTCAGCCACGTCGAACCCGATGCCACCCGCACCGACAATGGCCACGCGCTGACCCACGGTTTTGTGGTGGCGCAGCACGTCGAGGTAACTGAGCACTTTGGGGTGGTCCTGGCCGGGGATTTTCGGGTCGCGCGGGGTGATGCCAGTGGCCACCACCACCTCGTCGTAGCCGCTCAGGTCAGACGCAGCCACGCGGGTGTTCAGCCTCAATTCAACGCCGGTGGTTTCCACCTTGCGGCGGAAGTAGCGCAGCATTTCGTGAAACTCTTCCTTGCCTGGCACCTGCTTGGCCAGGTTGAGCTGGCCGCCAACTTCAATGGCCGCGTCGAAGAGGCTCACGGCGTGCCCGCGCTCAGCCAGGTGAATGGCGGCGGTCAAGCCCGCTGGGCCTGCGCCCACCACGGCCACGCGCTTTTTGGCCAGCGTGGGGCGGAACACCAGCTCCGTCTCGCGGCAGGCGCGTGGGTTGACCAGGCAGCTGGACGTTTTGTTCTGGAACACATGGTCCAGGCACGCCTGGTTGCAGGCAATGCAGGTGTTGATGAGGTCGGCCTGACCCCTGGCGGCCTTGTTCACAAACTCAGGGTCGGCCAACAGGGGGCGGGCCATGGACACCATGTCGGCCTGGCCGCTGGCCAGAATGCCTTCGGCCACCTCGGGCGTGTTGATGCGGTTACTGGTGACCAGTGGTGTGCTGATGCCCGCGGCCGCAAACTCGGCCTTCATTTTGGCGGTGACCCACGCAAACGCCGCACGCGGAACGCTGGTGGCAATGGTGGGCACCCGCGCCTCGTGCCAGCCAATGCCGGTGTTGATGATGGTGGCCCCGCCTTGCGCCACGGCCTTGCCCAGTTGCACTACCTCGTCCCAGGTGGAGCCGTCGGGCACCAGGTCAATCATGGACAAGCGGTAGATCAGGGTGAAGTCTTTGCCCACCGCTTCACGGGTGCGCTGAACAATCTCGATGGGCAGGCGCATGCGCTGGCTGTAATCGCCCCCCCATTGGTCGGTGCGCTTGTTGGTGTGGCGGGCCAGAAACTGGTTGATGAAGTACCCCTCCGAGCCCATGATTTCCACGCCGTCGTAACCCGCCTCGCGGGCCTTGACGGCGCAGTTCACAAACGCACGGATCTGCCGCTCCACACCGCTGGCCGACAACGCAAACGGCGTGAACGGCGAAATGGGCGATTTCAGGCGCGACGGTGCCACCGCCAGCGGGTGGTAGGCGTAACGCCCGGTGTGCAGAATTTGCAGCGCAATCTGTCCCCCCGCCTGGTGCACGGCGTCGGTCACCACACGGTGGCGCCTGGCCGCACCGCTGGTAGACAGCGTGCCTGCAAACGGCTTGGCCCAACCGGCAATGTTGGGGGCAAAGCCACCCGTCACGATGAGGCCTACGCCGCCCTCGGCGCGCTCGCGGAAGTAGGCTGCTAGGCGACTCAGGTCGCGCCCTTCTTCCAGGCCCGTGTGCATGGAGCCCATGAGCACACGGTTTTTCAGCGTGGTGTGCCCCAGGTTCAGGGGCGAGAGCAAGTGGGGGTAGGGGCTGGACGGGTTGTGGTGCATGGCGGTCTTTTGAAAGAGCCGCTCAGACTGCAGCAAAACGCCTTTGCGCGGTAGAGGGGCAACTCCATTCCCCCGGGTCATACCGACCTTCAGGAGTTGATGTACGACTCCAGATGCGAGATGGTTTGCTCGTGGTCGGACACCACGTCGTCCATGATGTCGCGCATCGACACCAGGCCAAGCACCACACCGTTGTCAACCACAGGCAAGTGCCGAAAGTGCTTGTCTCGCATCACCAGCATGCAGGCGCGTGTGCCTGTGTTACCGGCAACGCTGAATACCTCCGACGTCATCACGTCGGCTACCAGGGTGTCTTTGGAGTTGCGGCCTTTGAGGGCCACTTTGCGGCAATAGTCGCGCTCCGAAAAAATGCCCACCAACTTGTCGCCGTCCATGGCCATCAAGGCCCTCCAGCGCAGCGTAAACCGTGGCCGTGGGCGACACGCGCAGAGCGTCCGGGTGGTGGTGGGGCTTGAGCAATTGAGCGATGGGTTTCATGGGTTATTCCTTTTGGGGGGGTGGAAGGCGTCCGGTAACGTATCAGATGCCACGACAGTGCAACCGGTTCCCGCGTTTTGCGAGAGGTTGTGCCGCAGGGCATGCCCGACAATAACGCCCCATGAGACACCTCACCCCCCGCGAAGCCTGGGCCCTGGTACAAGCGCAGCCCGATACCCTGTTTGTGGACGTGCGCATGGAAATCGAATCGCTCTACGTGGGTCGTCCGCCCGGTGTGGAGAACATTCCCTGGTACGAATACCCCGACCTGACGGCCAACCCCACCGCCTTTGCTGCCGCCGTGGAGCGGGAGGCAGGCAGCCAAACCCGCACGGTGGTGCTGATCTGCCGCAGCGGCAAGCGCACCGTAGACGCAGGCCTGGCCCTGGAGGCCGCGGGTTTCACCGACGTGGTGAATGTGCTGCACGGGTTTGAAG
>JAIFMP010000118.1 GCA_020048405.1 Hydrogenophaga sp. | reverse complement strand
CACCCGTATGCGGGGCGCGATTTTGTCGTGGCTGTTGCGCATGACCGTGCGCATGTCGTACTCGGTTTGCAGGTTCAGCCAGTAGCGCGGGTCCATGCTGAAAAACAGGCCCAGTCGCAAGGCAGTGTCTGCGCTGATGGGGCGTGCGCCATTCACGATGTCGCTGATGCGGCTGGGGGGCACATCCATGTCAGCGGCCAGTTGCCGGGCGGTGATGCCCAGCGGTTTCATGAAGTCTTCCAGCAGAATTTCGCCGGGGTGAATGTCGTCAAGCAGTTCGGTGGTCATGTGTCTGGCTCCTGAATGTTCAGTGGTAGTCCACGATTTCCACGCGGTAGGCCCCATCGTCGTGCCAGGCAAAGCACACGCGCCATTGGGCGTTGATGCGGATGCTGTGCTGGCCTTGACGGTTGCCTTTGAGTGCCTCCAGCTGGTTGCCGGGAGGAATGCGCAAACTGTTCAGATCGGTTGCTGCATGCAGTTGCAACAATTTGCGCCGTGCCACCCGCTCGATGTTTCTAAAGCGACTCACGGCCCTGCTGTTGAACAAGGCTTCGGTATCGGCGCAGATGAACGAACGGATCACGTTTCAATGGTATCTGAATTTAAGATTCTGTTTTTGGGAATTGTTGAGGCCATTTGACGCTGTAAGCTGGTTTCTTGCTCATCGCCCTGGAGCCACCCATGCACACACCTGACCGAAGCCGAGTTGGTTGACTTGAACCGCCGCGTGGTCACGCGATTGAGGTTTCTGCATGACATGAAGCTGCATGCCCGCATGCTGGACTTCAGTGTGGGCGAGAAGGTGTCTTTTCAGCCCGACGGGCATCCGGTGCTGTTCGCCACCATCACCAAATACAACCGTAAAACCGTCACCCTGATGACCGAGGGCGGGCAGCAGTGGAACGTGGCACCGGTGTTTTTGCGAAAACTGACCGACATGGGGCACGCCACCGCGCCTGGCGACCCAGCGGCCAGCCCGGGCGTGGCCCACACTCCCAGAGGCTGATGGCCTTCAAGGGCTCAACACGTGCCTTTTGCAACAATTCAAGCCCGTGCTCATCGCGCGAGGCACCACGGGCCGCACGGACGTTGAAGCGCGTTTCTGCATCAAACTCTGAAGTCCCGGAAAACGCAATTCCATGCTCTGCAAATCGCGTGGGTTTTTGGTAACCACATGGCGGGCACCACCCGCCACAGCCAATTCGATCAAATGGTTGTCACCCTCTTCGGGCAGCTTGGGCCGCCACAGGTAGTACACCCGCGTCCAGATGCAATGCGCCATGAAGATGTCCAACAGCTCATCGCGCCCGGTGGTGCTCAGGCGGCCGCCTTCAAACAACGCGGTTCGCTGGAGCACATCTTCGTATTCGGCAAACAACGCTGCCCTCATCAGGGGCGTGGATTGACTGTTCAGGCAGGTGGCCACCACCGCATTGGCCGCTCCGAAGCCCAGACAGGTTCCACAAAAAACGGTGGTGTCAATCACTGCAAGCATGGATAGAAGGTAGCAAATTTGCAACCTTTTTCAGGGGTTTCAGGGCGTGCTCAGGGTTCAAGCTTTTTGGGGCGTGGTGAGGCCTTGGCATGGCTGATGGCGGCACGACAGCGACAATCCACGCTTTGGTCTCCACGAACCACGCCCATGAAAGTCGTCAAACTCAAACCCGGCAAAGAAAAATCCCTGCTGCGCCGCCACCCCTGGGTGTTTGACGGTGCCGTGGCCAAGGGCGGGGGGGACCCGGGTGAAACCGTGCGCATTGAAAGCGCCGAAGGCCAGTTTTTGGCCTGGGGCGCGGTGTCGCCCACCTCCAAAATCCGGGCGCGGGTGTGGAGCTTTGACGAAAAACAGCGCATCGATGCAGCGTTTTTCAGAGCTGCTCTCGCAATATCCATAAGCGCCAGAGGCCTATTTGATATCAAAAGCAACGGCGTGCGGTTGGTGCACGGCGAGTCGGACGGCTTGCCCGGCCTGGTGGTGGACCGCTACGGCGACACGCTGGTGGCCCAGTTCCTGAGTTGCGGCACCGAGCGCTGGAAACAGACGATTGCAGACGCGCTGCTGGAGCTGACCGGCCTCACCCGGCTGTACGAGCGCTCAGACGCCAGCGTGCGCGAACTGGAGGGCTTGCCCAAGGTGTCGGGCTGGCTGCGGGGCGGTGGCGACACGGCCGTGGTGTTGCAAGAGCACAGCTGGCAGCTGGCGCTGGACGTGGCCGAGGGCCACAAAACCGGTTTCTATTTGGACCAGCGCGACAACCGGCAGGCCTTTTTCGAGGCAGCCCGCCATGGCCAGTGGCAGCAGGTGCTGAACTGCTTTTGTTACACCGGCGGCTTCACTGTGGCCGCGCTGGCCGGCATGCGGGCGAGATCGGAACATTCAGGCATGGGCGGTGGGGCAGGGCACGTCACCAGCATCGACTCGTCAGGCCCCGCACTCGCCAAAGGCCGTGCCAACGTGGCGCTGAACGGCTTTGACGCGGGCCACACCACCTGGCTAGATGCCGATGTGAATGCCAGCCTGCGTGCGTTTCACAGCGAGGGCCGCACGTTCGATGCCATCGTGCTCGATCCCCCCAAGCTGGCCCCCACAGCGGCACACGCCGAGCGGGCCGCCCGCGCCTACAAAGACCTGAACCGCTGGGGCTTCAAACTGCTGAACCCCGGTGGCATGTTGTTCACGTACTCCTGCTCGGGTGGCATCGGCGTGGAGTTGTTCCAGAAAATTGTGGCATCTGCCGCGCTGGAGGCCGGGGTGGATGCCTTCATCACCCACCGTTTGGGCGGCGCGCCAGACCACCCGGTGGGCCTTCCATTCCCCGAGGGGGAATACCTGAAAGGTTTGGTGGTCATGGCCCGGCCGCAGGGTTGAACAAATGACGCTGGGTCAGCGGAGCAGCTTGACCGAGTGGGTGCGCGTGGCTATATTGAGCTCCGAAATTGGAGCTAATTATGGAGTCTATTCTCGCTGACGTCGCAGTAAGTATGTCCGAGTTCAAAAAGAACCCGGCTGCCGTACTGAGGGAGGCCAACAACCGCCCTGTTGCAGTGCTCAACCACAACCGAGCGGCCTTCTACATGGTCGAGCCGCAGCTCTTTGAGGCCATGCTGGAGGAACTTGCTGACCAAGACCTGTACCGCAAAGCGGCCAGTCGCCTGGCAGAGAAGGCGCGGGCTATCGAGGTGAACATTGACGACCTCTGAGGGTGGTGCGAAGCACAAGTACAAGCTTCGCTTCATGCCAGAGGCCCTTGAAGAGTGGCGCAAGCTGGACGGTTCCGTTCAGACCAATCTCAAGAAGCTTCTTGCCAAACGTCTCGACAACCCTCACGTGCCAGGCGGCGAACTCCACGGGGCCCTTAGAGGGTGCTACAAGATTAAGCTACGGCAGCAGGGCGTCCGGTTGGTCTACTCTGTGGAGGAGGACCACTTGTTGGTCACGGTCGTGGCTGTCGACAAACGCGAGGACGGCGTGGTCTACGAGACTGCCATTGCACGCCTATCTGCGGTGGCCGCTGCATTCACAAAATCGCTGCGGAACAAGCTCAAGAATTAGTTAGCTGGGGTGTTGATGGGGGAATGTTCCGAACGGCACAAGGCAAGGCCCCCGCTCTTGTCGCTGATCCAACCCGAATTCATCTACACTTCGCCGCCTCAAATTCCGTATCAAACGCAACTGTGTTGCAGGAGAACCCGCATGGCCCTCATTCCCGCCACCATCCTCACCGGCTTTCTGGGCTCGGGCAAAACCACGCTCTTGAAGCGCGTGCTGACCGAGGCACACGGCCAGAAGATTGCCGTCATTGAAAACGAGTTTGGTGAAGAGAACATCGACAACGACATTCTGGTGTCTGACACGCAGGAAACCATCATCCAGATGAGCAACGGTTGCGTGTGCTGCACCATCCGGGAAGACCTGCGCACCACTCTGCAGGATCTGGCGACCAAAAAACGCAAGGGTCTGCTCGATTTTGAGCGCGTCATCATTGAAACCACCGGCCTGGCCGACCCCGGCCCGGTGGCGCAAACCTTTTTCATGGACGATGAAGTGGCCGAGCAATACCTGCTGGACGCCATCGTCACGCTGGTAGATGCCAAGCACGCGCCGCAGCAGCTGAATGACCGCCAGGAAGCCCGTCGTCAGGTGGGCTTTGCCGACCAGATTTTCATCAGCAAGTCTGAGTTGGTCAGCGCTGAAGCGCTGGACGCACTGACCCACCGCCTGAAGCACATGAACCCGCGTGCGCCCATTCAAACGGTGCATTTCGGTGAAGTGGCCTTGAACAAGGTACTGGATCTGAAGGGTTTCAACCTGAACGCCAAGCTTGACATCGACCCTGACTTCCTGAAGGAAGACGACCACGGGCATGAGCACCACGACCACCACGACCACGACCATTCACACGGCCACCACCATCACCACGACGATGACGTGAAGAGCTTTGTGTACCGAGCCACCAAGCCCTTCAGCCCCGCCAAGCTGGAGGACTTTTTGGGTGCCATCGTGAATGTGTACGGCCCGCGCATGTTGCGCTACAAGGGTGTGCTGGACATGGAGGGCACGGATCGCAAGGTCATTTTTCAGGGCGTGCACCAGCTCATGGGCAGCGATCTGGGGCCGCTGTGGGCCCCCGGGGAAACCCGGGTCAGCAAGATGGTGTTCATCGGCATCGATTTGCCACGCGACATCTTGGTGCAGGGCCTCGACCAGTGCCTGACATAATGCGGCGCTTCATTCACTGATCACCGGGCGTTTGCCATGCTGTTTGTCTCGCTTTTGCAGGGCTTTGGGTTTCTTCCGAAACGCAACGACAGCACTGCGGATGTGGCACCCAAAGTCCCTTCGGTGGTGGCCAAGGCCAAGGCGTCAGTGAGAGTTGCTGCCAAACAAGGTATAACGCCACAGGCGCCCGTAGCCCGATCAAAAGCCGCTGTGGCCTTGGCGGTCTCTGAGGCCACACCCGGCCCCGCGACCCGTCAGAGGAGAGACGCAGTGAAAAAAACAGCTGAACCAACAGCAACCCCGGTCAAAACCAAGGCTTCTGTGTCCAAACCTGTGACCGTTGCGGCGAAGAAAACCTCTGTTGTCACTGCGCCGAAGGCAACCGACAAGCCAGCGGCAATGCCGGCAAAGGCGACCAAAACAGTCAAAGCGGTGGCTGCTCCAGCTCCTGCACCGGCCAAAGCTGCTGCACCCGTGGCTGCTGCAGCCAAGAAGCCTGTTGCGGTCAAGCCACAGGCCACCAAGCCAGCGGTGACGCCACCGGCTGCGGTGGCCAAAGCGGCACCGGCACCAGCCCCCGTGGCGCCCGTGGTGGTGGTCAGCCCGGCGGCTGTGGCCGTTGCCCCTCCGGGCAGACGGGGCGGCCGCAAGGCTGCTGCTGCCGCTGTGCCCACGCCTCAGCCCAAACCCAGCCATTCGCCTGATGCCGCGAAGGCCACTTTTACCAATATCCCTGAACGTGTCATGACCCCTCTCGTGCATTCCCCTGCCCGCAAAGACCCCAAGCTCGCCAACAACTGGAAATCCAAACCGGTGGAACAGTTGACCGACGAAGAGGTGCTCTCCATGCCCGATGCCGAGTACATGAACGACACCCAGATGGCATTTTTCCGCCACAAGCTGGTGCGTCTGAAGCAAGACATCCTGGCCAACGCCGGCCAAACCACCGAAAACCTGCGTGAAGACACCGTGGTGGTGCCTGACCCTGCCGACCGCGCCACCATCGAAGAAGAACACGCACTCGAACTGCGCACCCGCGACCGGGAGCGCAAGCTGCTGAAAAAAATCGAACAATCGATTGCCCGCATCGACAGCGGTGACTACGGCTACTGCGACGAAACGGGCGAAGCCATTGGTGTGGGCCGCCTCATTGCCCGCCCCACTGCCAACCTGTCGCTCGAAGCACAACAGCGCCGGGAACTCAAGCAGAAGATGTTTGGGGATTGAGCACATCTTCTGTGCCTGTCACGGAGTCCGTTGCACACTGATGTAAGGCCGATCACTCGCTACACCATGTCCAAAGACGCCCCCAACAGCAGTTTTTTGTCGAAGATGGTCAAGTTCGTGCGGCACCCCGCCACGAGCTGGAGCGATCTTGACTTGGCGGGCGAGGGCCGCGATGCCGCGCAGAGCAAGCAGGCGCTCAAGGAGATGATTGAGCGCAAGCGCCGCAACGATTTTGTGCGCAAGCGTGAGTTCGACATGCTGCGCAAGTTGCGGGCGCGTGGCGCCATCCC
The DNA here is from genome assembly GCA_020048405.1 of Hydrogenophaga sp. Lineage (GTDB taxonomy): Bacteria > Pseudomonadota > Gammaproteobacteria > Burkholderiales > Burkholderiaceae_C > UBA2334. The sequence goes on along the minus strand of JAIFMP010000118.1, from coordinate 36,721 downwards.
CGAGCCTGGGTATGCCGGGCGGCCTTCATTTTTTCAGAGCAGTTATTCGTCCAAGCCCGACGACCGCGCTGGCACGCTGAAAAAAATCGACGAAATCGAAGCCCAGATGTCGATGCAGTGGTGGCAAACCAAGCAGTCAGACGGTCCTACCCGCAGCCCGACATCCACCCGAATGCCTGATGGCTCGGATTCCACTCGCGCTTACCGCACCACCCTGCAAGAAAATGCGCCCACCGTGCCCTCCGGCGATCTTCCCCCTAAAGGGCGTGGGCACGACACGGCTCGCATCATCTCAGGGCAGTCGGATTCAGGCCAAGGTCAACATGTGGCCAGCAGGGATGAATTTCTGGCTAAAAGCATGGCTTTACCGGAGGCAGGAGACAAGAAGCCGGGCGAGTTGCGCGACGCCTCGGCCTTTTCTGTGTCGAAGTTTTATGCAATGGATGTCCAGGAGCTTGCGCTGGACCCCGAGATCGAAGAAGCGGCCATTCGGTATGCCAGTGGCGACGATTCAGGCGCCGAGCAGGGCCTGCTCGATATCCTCACGCGCAAGGGCGGCAATGGCACGACCGACGAGTGGATGGCCTTGTTTGACCTGTACCGGGCCACTGGCAACCTCGCATCGTTTGACGAACAGGCAATGGATTTTGCCAACCGTTTCTCCCGTTCTGCGCCGCAGTGGTTCTCCATGCCCGAAGAGGTGGCAGCCCGCGCCTCTCGTGTGTTCCAGCCCTCGGCCAAATTGAGCCGTGCCACCTGGGTGGCTGGGGCCGAACTCGACGCGCATGCGATCACCTTGCTGGGCAAGACCCTGGAGCGGGTACCCCAGCCCTGGGTGCTCGACTGGTCGGCCTTGGGCGCGGTGCAGCCGGTGGCTGCCGTGCGCCTTCTCAAGCTCATGACCGATTGGGCCAACACCCAGGTGGATTTGAGGTTTTTGGGCGCACGCCGTTTGCGTGATGCGTTGTTGGCGCAAACGCCGTCTGGTAACGGCTCGGTTGACCGAATCTGGTGGGATTTGCGCCTCGCCGCGCTGCGCGTCATGAACATTGCCGATGAGTTCGAGCTGGCCGCGCTCGATTTTTGTGTCACTTACGAGGTGTCGCCTCCCGGCTGGGAAGCACCTGTGTGCCACTACAGGTCGCTGCAGTCTGTCGAAGAGGTCGTCAGCGGTGAACCCGCAGAGCGCAGAAAAGGTCCACGGAGTTTCGTGGACACACATTTTTCAGACCATCCACCTGATCAGAGCGCTCCAGTGGATCTGATGCACACCTCCACCTTTACCTTCCAGTCCCCTCCGGTGGGGGATTTGATGGGAGAGGTCATGGGCGACCCGCAAGAGCACCTTGACCGCTTGGACCGCATACAGGGCGACGCCATGGTGCGGGTGGTGTCTTGCCGCAACCTCATCCGAGTGGACTTTTCAGCCGCAGGCAGCATCCTCAACTGGGTGTCTGCGCACCATGTGACGGGGCGCGAGGTGAGGTTCACCGAGGTCCACCGCCTCATTGCCGCGTTCTTTCACGTCATTGGCATCACCGAGCATGCCAAAGTGGTGACACGCAACGACTGAGCCCGCTTCCACTGGCGTGCCAAGCCAAGCCAAGCCAAGCCAAGCCAAGCCAAGCCAAGCGCAGGCCTTGTGCCTGTGATGTGTTTTCAACGTACCCCTTCCCACCCCCATGGAACCTTTTCACGGAACCACCATTGTTTGTGTGCGCCGCACAACCCCGCAGGGCGACCAGGTTGCCATCGGTGGTGACGGCCAGGTCACGCTGGGCCACATCGTGGTCAAGGGCACGGCGCGCAAGGTGCGCAAGCTGCACCACCAGCAGGTGCTGGCCGGGTTTGCCGGTGCCACCGCCGACGCTTTCACATTGTTCGAACGTTTTGAAGCCAAGCTGGAAAAACACCAGGGCAACCTGGTGCGCTCGGCCATCGAGCTGACGCGCGACTGGCGCACCGACCGCGTGTTGCGCCGCCTCGAAGCCATGCTCGCCGTGGCCGACAAAACCAGCAGCCTCATCATCACCGGCAACGGCGACGTGCTGGAGCCCGAACACGGCATCGTGGCCATCGGCTCGGGCGGTGCTTATGCCCAGGCCGCCGCCAAGGCGCTGATCGACCACACCGAGCTGAGTGCCGAGCAGGTGGTGCGCCAGAGCCTGACCATTGCGGGCGAGCTGTGCATTTACACCAACATGCACCACACGATTGAAACTTTGTAGCTGTTACAGCAATACCATCATGCATAAAAGGCAAATTTCATTATAAATTTTTGACATGAACCAGCTCACCCCCCAAGACACCGTTGCCGAACTGGACCGCCACATCGTGGGCCAGCCCGCCGCCAAGCGGGCCGTGGCCATTGCGCTGCGCAACCGCTGGCGCCGCCAGAATGTGGACGCGGCGCTGCGCCCCGAAATCACGCCCAAAAACATCCTCATGATCGGCCCCACCGGCGTGGGTAAAACCGAAATCGCCCGCCGCCTGGCCAAGCTGGCCAACGCGCCTTTCATCAAGGTCGAGGCCACCAAGTTCACCGAGGTGGGCTATGTGGGCAAAGATGTGGATTCCATCATCCGTGACCTGGTGGAAATGGCCATCAAGCAGGCCCGTGAAACGGCTGTGGCCGCCCAGCGTGCCCGCGCCGAAGACGCGGCGGAAGACCGTGTGCTCGATGTGTTGTTGCCACCTCCCCGCACCGATCTGGGGTATGGCACCGGCTCGGCAGAGCCCGCGCCCGACAGCACCGCGCGCCAGGTGTTCCGCAAAAAACTGCGCGAAGGCTCACTGAACGACAAGGAAATTGACATCGACCTGGCCGACACCAAGCCACAGCTTGAAATCATGGGTCCGTCCGGCATGGAAGACATGGCCGAGCAGATCAAGGGCATGTTCGCCCAGATGGGGCAGGGCCGCCGCAAAACCCGCCGCGTGACCATTGCCGAGGCCCTGAAACTGCTGGTGGACGAAGAGGCCGCCAAACTGGTGAATGACGACGAGGTGAAGCAGCAAGCCCTGCACAACGCTGAGCAAAACGGCATCGTGTTCATCGATGAGATTGACAAAGTCGCTTCCCGCAGCGAGGGCCACGGGGCCGAGGTGTCACGCCAGGGCGTGCAGCGCGACCTGTTGCCGCTGGTGGAAGGCACCACCGTGTCCACCAAGTACGGCATGGTCAAGACCGACCACATCCTGTTCATTGCCAGCGGTGCGTTCCACCTCAGCCGCCCCAGCGACCTGATTCCCGAGTTGCAAGGGCGCTTTCCCATTCGCGTGGAGCTGCAATCCCTGTCGGTGGCCGACTTTGAGGCCATTCTGGTCCAGACCCACGCCAGCCTGGTGCGGCAGTACCAGGCGCTGCTGGCCACCGAGGGGGTCACGCTCGACTTTGCACCCGAAGGCATCACCCGCTTGGCGCAACTGGCGTTCGATGTGAACGAGCGCACCGAGAACATCGGTGCCCGCCGCTTGTCCACCGTGATGGAGCGCCTGCTAGACGACGTGAGTTTTGGTGCCACTGAGCTGGCTGGGCAAACCGTGCACATCGACGCCGCCTATGTCAACGAGCGTCTCGCCGAGCTGAGCCGGGACGAAGACCTGTCGCGTTTCATCCTCTGAGGTGCCACCGCGTCCCGTGAGGCCCAGTGTGGGTGTTGCCCGCGCTGGGCTTTTTCTATGGCGCTGAAGAATCACTTTCAGTGGCTTGTCTAAGTGCTTCATTTATATGGATATTGCACCCGCGGATTATTTGAAACATGCTGTAAGTCATTGATTTCATTGAAATTTTCTTGATCCACCTGTTCAGTTGCGGGTCTTTTCCTGATAAAGTGGGGAAAAGTGCAATTTGGTGGTGAAAAGTGTTTCAGTGGGGTCAATAGCGGTGTTTCAGGGTGCGTCATCTCTCAGTCTCGATGCGAAGGGTCGGCTCAATGTGCCGACCCGGCACCGTGACGTGCTGAGCGCTACCGCCGCGAGCCAGCTGACCATCACCAAGCACCCCCACGGCTGCCTGATGGTGTTTCCCCGGCCCGAGTGGGAAAAATTCCGCGAGCGCATCTCCGCCCTGCCCATGCAGGCCCAGTGGTGGAAGCGCATTTTTCTGGGCAACGCCATGGACGTGGAGATGGACGGCACGGGCCGTGTGCTCATTTCCCCTGAGTTGCGTGTGGCAGCCGGCATCCAGAAAGATGCGGTGCTGCTGGGCATGGGCGGCTATTTCGAGCTGTGGGATGCCGCCACATACGCTGCCCAGGAGGCCGAGGCCATGAAGGGCGACATGCCCGATGTCTTCAAGGACTTTTCTTTTTAAAGGGAAGCCATGCAAGACGTGTTGGTCCACCACACCGTCCTGCTGAACGAAGCGGTCGATGCCCTCTCTGTTCAGCCTGGCGGGGCATATATAGATGGCACCTTTGGGCGTGGCGGGCACTCCCGTCTGATCCTGTCGCGTCTGGGTGCAGATGGCGCCCTCACTGTGTTCGACAAAGACCCGCTGGCCATTGCCACCGCCGAATCGCTGGCAGATGCGCGTGTGCACATCCGCCACGAGGGGTTTGCACACCTGGCCGACTTGCCCGATGCCTGCGCCGACGGCCTGCTGCTGGACCTGGGTGTGAGCTCCCCCCAGATCGACGATCCGCAACGCGGCTTCTCATTTCGCCACGATGGCCCGCTGGACATGCGCATGGACCCCACCCGGGGTCAGAGCGTGGCCGAGTGGCTGGAGACGGCTGACATCCCCACCCTGACGGAGGTGATACGTGACTATGGCGAAGAACGGTTTGCTCAACAGATTGCAAAGGCGATTGATCGTCGCCGACAGGAACGGGGCCCTCTTCGAACCACCGCCGAGTTGGTCAAAACCCGCGAGCCGGGCAAGGACCCTGCAACGCGCACATTTCAGGCTTTTCGGATTTTCATCAACGCCGAGCTTGAAGAGCTGCAACACGCGCTGAGCGCGTCGCTGCGGGTGTTGCGGCCTGGTGGTCGGCTGGTGGTCATCAGCTTCCATTCGCTGGAAGACCGCATCGTCAAACAGTTCATTGCCAAACACGCCAAGGAAGTGGTGGACCGGCGTGCGCCCGTCGGCGTCCCTTCGGTCTCTGAGACATTGGCTTTCAAGGCGTTGGGCCGCACCATGCCCAGCGAAGCCGAGGTGGCCATCAACCCCCGTTCCCGCAGCGCGGTGATGCGAGTGGCCGAGCGCACCACTGCGCTGGTTACCCACGGGCGGCCCAATGACGCATCGGCCAAGGCCCAAGCCCGCAAGGGAGCGCGCCGGTGACCCGTCTCAATCTCATGCTGCTGCTGGGTGTGTTGCTCAGTGCGTTTTACCTGGTGCATACGCAGTACGAATCACGCCGTCTGTACACCCAAATCGACAAGGCCAACGCCCAGACCCGCAAGCTGGCGGCCGAACACGAACAATTGCAGGTGCAAAAACGCGGGGAAGCGACCTCGGCTCGGGTGCAGAACCTGGCGCAAACCAAGTTGGACATGCGCCCCGCCAACCCTGCCATCACACAATACGTGTTGCCTGCCAACGCGCCCCAGCCTGTGGCCAGCGAGGTGCGCCCATGACCCGCAGCATTGCCTACCACGCCAGCCCTCTGCTTGCCAGCAAAACGCCGGTGTGGCGCAGCAAATTCATCGTGGCGGGGCTGGGTCTGGCCTTCATCGGGTTGGGGGCCCGCGCTGCCTACGTGCAGGTGTTTGGAAACGACTTTTTCCAGCGTCAAGGCGAGGTTCGTTTTGCCCGCACGCTGGAGTTGCCCGCCAATCGGGGCAGGGTGCTTGATCGCAATGGCCTCATCTTGGCATCCAGTGTGGCGGCACAGAGCATTTGGGCCATCCCCGAAGACGTGGACAAAGACGACCCGAAGCTGGCCCAGGCTGCACGCTTGCTGGATTTGAAGTCCTCAGATCTGAAAAAACTCTTGTCCAACGAAGACAAAACCTTTGTTTGGGTGAAGCGGCAGGTAGACGAGCCCGTGGCACGCGAGGTAGAGGCCTTGGGGCTGAAGGGCATTTACCTGCGCAAAGACTACAAGCGCCAGTACCCCGAGGGTGAAGCGGCTGCACACGTGGTGGGCTTCACCAACGTGGAAGACATGGGTCAGGAGGGGGTGGAACTGGCCTTCAACAAACAGTTGTCTGGCACACCGGGTTCGCGCCGCGTCATCAAGGACCGCTTGGGCCGCGTGGTGGAAGACGTGCGCGATGCCATTCCGCCGGTGGATGGGCCCGACCTGCAACTGTCCATCGACAGCAAGGTGCAGTTTTTTGCTCACCAGAAGCTGACCGAGGCAGTGAAGCAGCACAAAGCCAAGGCTGGCAGTGTGGTTGTGATGGATGTGCAGAGCGGCGAAGTGCTGGCTTTGGCCAATTACCCCAGCTACAACCCCAACCAGCGTCGCAACCTCACGGGCGAGCAGTTGCGCAACCGCGCCCTGACCGACACGTTCGAGCCAGGTTCGACCATGAAGCCGTTCATCGCAGCGCTGGCCTTGGAAAAAGGCATGGTTCGCCCTGAAAGCATCATCCAGACCGCACCTGGCCGTCTCACCATCGGTGGCTCCACCATTTCAGATGCTCACCCCCAAGGTGCGTTGTCTGTCAACGAAGTCATCCAGAAGTCGAGCAACGTCGGCACGGTCAAGATGGCCATGCAGATGCAGCCTCGCGAGATGTGGGAGAACTTCAAGCACGTGGGCCTGGGTCAAAAGCCCGATGTTCCGTTTCCGGGTGCCGTGAGTGGGCGGCTGCGCGCCTACAAATCGTGGCGGCCCATCGAGCAAGCCACCATGAGTTACGGTTACGGCTTGTCCACGTCGCTGTTCCAGTTGGCACAGGCGTACACCGTGTTTGCCCGAGATGGCGAGCTCATTCCCGCCACCATGATCCACAACGCCGCGGTGGCCCACGGCCAACGGGTGTACAGCGTCAAAAACGCACAGGCTGTGCGGCACATGCTGCACTTGGTGACCGGCCCGGGTGGCACGGCACCCAAGGCACAGGTCATGGGGTACACCACCGGCGGTAAAACAGGCACCGCCCACAAGCAGGAAGGCCGGGGGTACGCCGATAAAAAGTACCGTGGATTTTTTGTGGGCCTGGCCCCCATCGACCAGCCGCGCATCGTGGTGGCTGTGATGATTGACGAGCCCACCGGGGGGCAGTACTACGGTGGTTTGGTGGCCGCGCCGGTGTTCAGCGAAACCGTGCAACAAACCTTGCGCATCCTCGGCGTGACGCCCGACATGAACGTGAAGCCACAGATCGTGGCGCACGCGGTGGAGGAGTCGTTCTGATGCGCAAGCTTTTCGGTACCGATGACACCTTGGCCTGGTTGCGCGCCAGTGGCGCCAGGCGCCTGCAGTGTGACAGCCGCAAGGTGGAACCGGGGGATGCGTTTGTGGCCTGGCCCGGCTTGGCCACCGACGGTCGGTCCTACGTGCCTGCTGCATTGGCTGCCGGTGCCGTGGCGTGTCTGGTGGAAGCCGATGGACTGGCGTCCAGTCCGCTGGCACACAGCACCGATGACCGCGTGGCCGCTTTCAGTGGATTGAAGCCCGCCACCGGTCTTCTGGCTGGCGCTTTTTACGGCCACCCCAGCGCGCAGATGGATGTGGTGGCCATCACCGGCACCAACGGCAAAACCAGCTCTGCCTGGTGGCTGGCGCAGGCCCTGGCATCGGTGGGGCGTCCTTGTGGGCTGATGGGCACTCTGGGAGTTGGCTTGCCGGGTTCAATCGCAGAGCCCTTGGGCAACCTGGTTCCCACAGGCCTCACCACGCCCGACCCTGTGGCAGTTCAGGCCGCATTGCGTGCCTGGCTCGATGCAGGTGTGAGTGCCTGTGCGGTGGAGGCTTCGTCCATCGGTATCGTCGAACACAGGCTGGCAGGTACCGCTGTTTCGGTGGCGGTGTTCACCAACTTCACCCAGGACCACCTTGATTACCACGGCAGCATGGCCTCGTACTGGGCTGCCAAACGTGCGCTGTTTGCCTGGCCTGGCCTGAAGGCCGCAGTGGTGAACATGGACGACACTCGCGGCCGCGATTTGGCCGCCGCTCTGGAGTCGGAAGCCAGGCTGGATGTGTGGACCGTGTCGATGACCGACCCCAACGCCAGGCTGAGGCTGACCGAATGCCGGGTGACAGCCATGGGTATGCACCTGGTGGTGGCCGAGGGGGCAAAAACGCTGGCACTGCACGTGCCTTTGGTGGGTAACTACAACGCGGCCAACCTGTTGGGCGTGCTGGCCAGCATGCGCGCTTTGGGTGTGCCGCTGGCTGCTGCTGCACCAGCTTGCTCCTTGCTCACACCCGTGCCCGGGCGCATGGAGGTCGTGACGGCCGGGTACCCTGAAGCGCATCCCGAGCTGCCTTTGGTGCTGGTGGATTACGCCCATACGCCCGATGCGTTGAACAAGGCCTTGATGGCGCTGGCCCCGATCACCGAGGCGCGTGGGGGGCGGTTGCATTGTGTGGTGGGCTGTGGCGGTGACCGCGATGCCACCAAACGTCCGCTGATGGCTGCTGAAGCCGAGGCCCATGCCCAACACCTGTGCCTGACCAGCGACAACCCCCGCAGCGAAGACCCCGCGCACATCCTGGCCCAAATGCGCGCTGGACTGAAGGCCCCTGCGCACAGCCAGGTCGAGCCTGACCGCGCCCGCGCGATTGCCAAGGTGGTGGCACAGGCTGCCGCAGCCGATGTGGTGCTGATTGCCGGGAAGGGCCACGAAACCACGCAGGAGATCGCTGGTGTGAAACACCCGTTTTCCGATGTTGAACACGCCCGTCGCGCGCTGGTGGCACGGCTGACTTTGGAAGGAGCCCCCGCATGAACGGGCTCAATGTGTTGCTTGACCGTCTGCCCGGCGCCAGGCCAGTGGGTACCGTACCCGCCGAATTGCTGCGCGTACACACCGACACGCGCACCCTGCAACCGGGCGACCTGTTCGTGGCGCTCAAAGGCGACTCGTTTGACGCGAATGCATTCCTGCCCCAGGCCGCACACGCTGGGGCCACCGCCGCCATCGCCCACTCGGGCTTGGCCGCTGCAGGTCTGTCAGGCTTTGAAGTGCCTGACACCCGCGCCGCCTTGGGCCAACTCGCCGCGCTGTGGCGCGCCCAGTTCAACTTGCCACTGGTGGCTGTGACCGGCAGCAACGGCAAGACCACCGTCACCCAGATGGTGGCCAGCATCCTGCGCGCCGCCGTCGGAAGCGATGGGGCCGATGCCCTGGCCACCCAAGGCAACCTGAACAACGACATCGGGGTGCCCCAAACCCTGTTCCGCCTGCGCGCCCACCACCGCCTGGCCGTGGTGGAACTGGGCATGAACCACCCGGGCGAAATCGCCGGGCTGGCCGCCATGGCCGCACCCACGGTGGCGCTGGTGAACAACGCACAGCGCGAGCACCAGGAATTCATGGGCACCGTGGAAGCCGTGGCCCGTGAAAACGGAGAGGTCATCGCAGCGCTCAGCCCCCAGGGCGTGGCCGTGTTCCCCAGCGACGACACATACACCCCCATCTGGCGTGAACTGGCCGGTGCGCGCCGTGTGCTCACCTTCAGCGACACGGATGCCACGGCCGATGTGCGTGCCACCGCCACCTGGCAAGGCCTGGGCTGGCGCATGCAACTCGTCACACCCGCAGGCCAAGCCGAGCTGACGCTGGGCATTGCCGGACGACACAACGTGCGCAATGCGCTGGCCGCCTGCGCGTGTGCACTGGCTGCCGGGGTTGCGCTGCCCGCTGTGGTGCAGGGCCTGCAGGCGTTCGAGCCGGTCAAAGGCCGCTCACGTGCGCTCGGTGTGGCCACGCCCGCCGGGGCGCTGACGTTGGTGGACGACACCTACAACGCCAACCCCGATTCGGTGCGCGCCGCCATCGACGTGTTGGCCGCGTTGCCCGCGCCCCGCACCCTGGTGCTGGGCGACATGGGCGAGGTGGGCGACCAGGGTCAGGCTTTCCACGAAGAGGTGCTGGCCCATGCTCTGGCCAGCAGAATTTCAAAGGTTTTTTGCACTGGAAAGCTTATGCAGCTAGCGCTGCCAGCTATGGAAAGAGTGGCAACTCCTGGTGTGCTGGTGTACGCCCCCCAGATGGAAGACCTGTTGCCCGCCGTGCTGGCACAGGTGGGGCAGGGCGGCAGTGCGGTGGTCAAAGGGTCGCGCTTCATGAAAATGGAGCGGGTGGTGCAGGCCATTCAAGGGGCGTTCCCGCCCGCAGATGTTTCGGAGGGCACCGCCCATGTTGCTTAACCTGGCCCAGTGGCTGCAGGGGCTGTCGCCCGAGTTTGGTTTTTTCCGGGTGTTCCAGTACATCACCTTCCGCGCCGTGATGGGTGCGCTCACGGCCTTGCTGATCGGGCTGGTGGCGGGGCCAGCGGTCATCAACCGCCTGCGCGCGTTGAAGATCGGCCAGCCCATTCGTGGCTATGGCATGGAAAGCCACTTGGTGAAAAGTGGCACGCCCACCATGGGCGGTGTGCTCATTCTGTTGGCCATCGCCATTTCCACGCTGCTCTGGTCTGACCTGAGCAACCGGTTTGTGTGGATCGTGCTCATCGTCACCCTGGGCTTTGGGGCCATCGGTTGGGTCGACGACTGGCGCAAGGTCGTGCACAAAGACCCCGAGGGCATGCGCTCACGCGAAAAGTATTTCTGGCAGTCGGTCGTGGGGCTGGTGGCAGCGCTGTATCTGGCGTTTGCCATTTCCGAAAGCTCCAACCTGCGCGTGTTTGAGCTGTTCCTGAACTGGATCACATCGGGTTTCCAAGTGGACCTGCCCCCCACCGCCGGCCTGTGGGTGCCCTTTTTCAAGGAAGTGGCATATCCGCTGGGCATGCTGGGCTTTGTGGTCATGACCTACCTGGTGATCGTAGGCTCCAGCAATGCCGTGAACCTGACCGATGGCCTGGACGGTCTGGCCATCATGCCCGTGGTGATGGTGGGTTCCGCCCTGGGCGTATTCGCTTACCTCACGGGCAACGTGGTGTTTGCCAAGTACCTGCTCATTCCCCACATTTCGGGCGCGGGTGAGTTGCTCATTTTCTGTGCGGCCATGGCCGGTGCGGGCCTGGCGTTTCTGTGGTTCAACACCCACCCGGCACAGGTTTTCATGGGCGACGTCGGGGCCTTGGCCTTGGGCGGCGCGCTGGGCACGGTGGCGGTGATCGTGCGCCAGGAAATCGTGCTGGCCATCATGGGCGGCATTTTTGTGGTGGAAGCCCTGTCCGTCATGGCGCAGGTGAGCTACTTCAAATACACCAAAAAGAAATACGGCGAAGGACGTCGCATCCTGAAGATGGCTCCCCTGCACCACCACTTCGAGAAAAGCGGCTGGAAAGAGACGCAGGTGGTGGTGCGCTTCTGGATCATCACCATGCTGTTGTGCCTGGTGGGCTTGTCCACCCTGAAGTTGCGGTAAAGCAATGTCGCTGCCCGTCATCGAACAACAACACGTGCTGGTGCTCGGCCACGGCATCTCGGGCCTGTCCATGGCCCGTTGGTGCACGCGCCAGGGCGCCCGTGTGACCCTGGCCGACACGCGGGAGCAGCCCGAGCGCATGGCCCAGTTGCGCGACGAACTGCCCGAAGCCGATGTGTGCGCCTGCCCGCTGGACGCCGCGCTGATGGCCCGCCAGCCTTGGGCGCTGGTGTGCAAAAGCCCTGGCCTGTCGCCTGCTCAATTGCAGGCCGTGACTGCATGGGCCGCTGAACACGGCGTGCCTGTGGTGGGCGAGCTTGACCTCTTTGCCCAGGCCCTTCGCCAGGCGTATGCCGATGCCGGGTTTGCGCCCAAGCTGCTGGCCATCACGGGCACCAATGGCAAAACCACCACCACGTCGCTCACCGGCCAGTTGCTGGCACGTGCGGGGCTGCGCGTGGCGGTGGCGGGCAACATCGGCCCCGCGCTGCTCGATGTGCTGGCAGAGTCTTCCCCTTTGCCCCAGGTGTGGGTGCTGGAGTTGTCCAGCTTCCAGCTCGACGGTCTTCGCACAGGGTCAGAAGGCTTTGAGCCCACTGCGGCCACCGTGCTCAACATCACCCAGGACCACCTCGACTGGCACGGTGACATGGCGCACTACACCGCCGCCAAGTTCAGGGTGTTTGGCTCGCAAGCCTTGCGGGTGCTGAACCGCGAAGACGCTGTGGTGATGGGCGCGCAGCCCACTGCATCGTCAGCACCCAAACGCAGCCGCACGCCTCAGGCCGATGTGGTGCCAACCGCGCCCTCACCCGAATGGACCACCTTCGGTACCGACCTGCCACGCCGTCCCGGCGACTGGGGGCTGGAAACCGTCAACGGCATGGCCTGGCTGGTGCGTGCCATGCCAGCCGATGAAACCCGCCAGACCAAACGCGGTGCGCAGCCCGACGCAGAACTGGTGCTGCAACGACTGATGCCCGCCGAGGCCCTGCGCATCCGTGGTCGCCACAACGCCGCCAACGCCCTGGCTGCGCTGGCGCTGGCCACCGCCGCTGGAGCGCCGCTGGCACCCATGCTGCACGGCCTGCGCGAGTACCGGGGCGAGCCCCACCGGGTGGAGTCGGTGGCCGTGATCGACGGTGTGGAGTATTTCGACGACAGCAAGGGCACCAACGTGGGTGCCACGCTGGCCGCCATCCAAGGACTGGGTGCCGAGCGTCGCCTGGTGGTGATTTTGGGTGGGGAGGGCAAGGGCCAGGACTTCTCGCCCTTGGCTGACGCCGTTCGCGCCCATGTGCAAGCCGTGGTGTTGATCGGGCGCGATGCCCCCCGCCTGCGCGAAGCCTTGGCCGACACGGGTGTGCCCCTGTTGGATGCCCCCACATTGCCCGAGGCCGTGCAATTGGCCAGCCAGCAAGCCAGCGAAGGTCAGGCCGTGCTGATGTCGCCCGCTTGCGCCAGCCTGGACATGTTCAAGCACTACGGCCACCGGGCCGAGGTGTTTTGCCAGGCCGTGCAGGACATTGCCACCGAGCGGGGGCAGGCATGAGCGAGCGAGCCACTTCCATCGGCCAGCGCCTGTGGGGTGCCATGGGGCAGTTCACCCGTGCCGCACAGGAGGCTTTGCCGGTTCGCACCAGCAGCAGCGAGTTTGTGCGCGTCAAACCCCTGGCTGTGCGCGAAATGGGGTTTGACCAATCTCTCGTGTGGGTGGTGGTGGCCTTGTTGGCCTGGAGCCTGGTGATGGTCTATTCGGCCTCCATCGCCTTGCCAGACAACCCCCGATTCGCCCGGTACGCCTCCACGCACTTTTTATGGCGGCATGCGTTTTCCATTGCCATGGGCTCGGTGGCTGCATTGCTGGCGTTTCAGGTGCCGCTGCGCACCTGGGAGCGTGCTGCGCCCTGGCTGTTTGCTGTGGCACTGGTGCTGCTGATGCTGGTGCTGATCCCGTTCATTGGCAAAGGAGTGAACGGTGCCCGCCGTTGGATCTCGTTGGGAGTCATGAACTTCCAGCCGTCCGAATTGGCCAAGCTGGCGGTATTGATTTACGCCGCCGACTACATGGTGCGCAAGATGGACGTGAAGGAGCGCTTCTTCCGCGCCGTGTTGCCCATGGCCGCTGCCGTGTTCGTGGTGGGCATGTTGCTGTTGGCCGAGCCCGACATGGGGGCCTTCATGGTGATCGTGGTCATTGCCATGGGCATCTTGTTCCTGGGCGGGGTGAACGCACGCATGTTTTTCCTCATGGGGGCCCTGGTGGTGGGCGCGTTTGCCATGGTGATTGCGACCAGCCCGTGGCGGCGCGAGCGCATTTTTGCGTACCTCGACCCCTTCAGCGAAGACCACGCGCTGGGCAAGGGCTACCAGTTGTCACATGCCCTGATCGCCTTTGGTCGCGGTGAAGTGTTTGGCGTCGGTCTGGGTGGCAGTGTGGAGAAACTGCATTGGTTGCCCGAAGCACACACCGATTTTTTACTGGCCGTCATCGGCGAGGAATTTGGGCTGCTGGGCGTGCTCGTGGTGATTGCCCTGTTCATGTGGCTCACTCGCCGCATCATGCACATTGGCCGCCAGGCCATCGCGTTGGACCAGGTGTTTGCTGGGCTCGTGGCGCAAGGCGTGGGCCTGTGGATGGGCTTTCAGGCATTCATCAACATCGGCGTGAACCTGGGGGCGCTTCCCACCAAGGGCCTGACCCTGCCGCTGATGAGTTACGGCGGCTCGGCCATTCTGATGAACCTGGTGGCCATCGCCATCGTGTTGCGCATCGACTTCGAAAACCGCCAGTTGATGCGGGGGGGCCGGGTATGACCGCCGCCGATACCCGCAAAGCCCCTTGTGCTCTGGTCATGGCCGGTGGCACGGGTGGGCACATCTTCCCAGGACTGGCTGTGGCCGAGGCGCTGCGCGACAAAGGGTGGCGTGTGCACTGGCTGGGTGTGCCCGCCAGCATGGAAGAACGGCTGGTGCCTCCGCGCGGTTTTGCGTTCGAGGCGGTGCAATTCAGCGGCGTGCGCGGCAAAAACCTGCAGACCGCGGTGCTGTTGCCGCTGCGCCTGCTGCGCGCTTTCTGGCAGGCACTGGGCGTGGTGCGCCGCGTCAAGCCCGATGTGGTCATCGGCCTGGGGGGCTACATCACCTTTCCCGGCGGCATGATGGGCGTGCTGGCAGGCAAGCCGCTGCTGCTGCACGAACAAAACTCCGTGGCCGGCATGGCCAACAAGGTGCTGGCCCAGGTGGCTGACCGGGTGTTCACCGCGTACCCCAAGGTGTTCCCCAAAGGCGTGTGGGTGGGCAACCCCCTGCGCGCCGAGTTTTTGCAGCAGCCCGCCCCCGTGCAACGCTTTGCCGGTCGCAACGGCCCCCTGAAGCTGCTGGTGCTGGGTGGCAGCCTGGGGGCCAAGGGCCTGAACGACGTGGTGCCACAGGCCCTGGCGTTGATGCCCGCAGACCAGCGCCCGCAGGTGGTGCACCAGAGCGGCCAGCAACACATCGATGCCCTGCGCGCGCTGTATGCCCGGCTGGGCGTGCAGGGCGAGCTCACCCCCTTCATCGACCACACCGCCCAGGCCATGGCCGACGCCGACCTGGTGCTGTGCCGCGCCGGTGCCAGCACCGTGACCGAGCTGGCGGCGGTGGGTGCCGCAGCGGTGTTCGTGCCCTTTCCGCACGCAGTGGACGACCACCAGTCCCACAACGCTCGTTTCCTGGTGGATGCCGGGGCTGCCCGCCTGGTGCAACAGCGCGACCTGACTGCTGCCATGTTGGCAGAAATGATCAAAAATTCAGAGCGAACAATGCTTGTCTATCAAGCGTTAGAGGCTAAAAAAATGCAAAAAATTGAAGCCGTGACCCACATGGTGGCCGCGTGCGAACAACTGGCCAAGGTGGCTGCATGAAACACGCCATCCGTCACATCCATTTCGTCGGCATCGGCGGCGCAGGCATGAGTGGCATTGCCGAGGTGCTGCTCAACCAGGGCTATGTCATTTCGGGCAGCGACCTGTCCATGGGGGCCGCAGCGCAGCGCCTGGCCAACCTGGGTGCACAAGTGCACATCGGGCACGACGCGGCGTTCATTGCCGGTGCTGATTGCCTCGTCACCTCCACGGCGGTGAAGGCTGACAACCCGGAAGTGGTGGCAGCCCACGCCAAACTCATTCCGGTGGTGCCGCGCGCCGTGATGCTGGCCGAGCTGATGCGCAAGCAAAAAGGCGTGGCCATTGCCGGTACCCACGGCAAAACCACCACCACCAGCCTGGTGACCAGTGTGTTGGCCGCAGCCGACCTCGACCCCACCTTTGTGATTGGTGGCCGCCTGAACAGCGCCGGGGCCAATGCACGGCTGGGCGCGGGTGAATACATCGTGGTCGAGGCCGACGAGTCAGACGCCTCGTTCCTGAACCTGCTGCCCATCCTGAGCGTGGTGACCAACATCGACGCCGACCACATGGACACCTACGGCCACGACTTCAACCGCCTGAAGGCCGCGTTCGTGGAGTTTTTGCATCGCATGCCGTTTTACGGCGCGGCCGTGCTGTGTGTGGACGACCCGGCCATCCGCAGCCTGCTGCCCACCATTGCACGGCCCATCACAAGCTACGGTTTTGCCGAGGACGCCCAGGTTCGCGCCATCAACGTGCGTGCGGTGGGCAAGCAAATGCACTTCACCGCGCAGCGCCGCAACGGCGTGACCTTGCCTGACCTCGACGTGGTGCTGAACCTGCCCGGCCACCACAACGTGCTCAATTCACTGGCAGCCATCGCCGTGGCCGTTGAGTTGGGCGTACCCGATGCCGCTGTGGTCAAGGCACTGGCCGAGTTCAACGGCGTGGGACGCCGCTTCCAGGGTTATGGCGACGTGGCCGTCAAGCCCGAACACCAGGTCAATGGTGCGGGCCAATTCACCGTGGTGGACGACTACGGCCACCACCCGGTGGAAATGGCCGCCACCCTGTCTGCCGCGCGTGGGGCCTACCCCGGCCGCCGCCTGGTGCTGGCCTTTCAGCCACACCGCTACAGCCGCACCCGCGACTGTTTTGAAGATTTCGTGAAGGTCATTGGCCAGGCCGACGCGGTGCTGCTGTCCGAGGTGTACGCCGCCGGCGAGTCGCCCATCGTCGCTGCAGACGGACGAAGTCTGGCCCGTGCCCTGCGCGTGGCCGGCAAGCTGGAGCCTGTGTTTGTGGACGACATCGCTGCCATGCCACAGGCCATTTTGGACAACGCCCGCCCCGGCGACGTGGTGCTGTGCATGGGCGCGGGCTCCATTGGTGCGGTGTCGGGTCAAGTGGTGGAACTGAGTGCACAAGCCACCCAACAGGAGGTTGCGCATGTCTGAAGTGCTGACACAGATGCAGCAAAACACCGGTGCGGCCGTGACCGCCATGGGCAAAGTCGCGGTGCTGATGGGCGGCCGTTCCGCCGAGCGCGAGGTGTCGTTGATGTCGGGCGCTGGCGTGCTGGCTGCATTGCAGAGCCAGGGCGTTGATGCCCATGCTTTCGACCCGGCCGAGCGCGACCTGTGCGAACTCAAGCGCCTGGGTTTTGCCCGCTGCTTCATTGCGCTGCATGGCCGCTACGGTGAAGACGGCACGGTGCAGGGCGCACTGGAGTTGCTGGGCATCCCGTACACGGGATCGGGTGTGTTGGCCTCCAGCGTGGCCATGGACAAAATCATGACCAAGCGCATCTGGCGCGCTGAAAACCTGCCCACACCCCAGTGGCGCACCGTGCACAGCGCAGCGGAAACCGAAGCCGCTTTTGGTGAACTGGGTACACCCATGATCGTCAAGCCCTCCCGCGAGGGCTCCACCCTGGGGCTGACCAAAGTCACGTCGGTTGACCAGTGCGCCCAGGCCTACGCCCTGGCTGCCCGGCACGACCCGCAGGTGCTGTGCGAGCAGTTTGTGAGCGGCGATGAAGTCACGTGCCCTGTTTTGGGGGCTGGTGCGGGCGCGGTGGCCCTGCCCACCATCCGCATCGTGGCTCCCGAAGGCAATTACGACTACCAGAACAAGTACTTCACCAACGACACGCAGTACCTCGTGCCCTGTGGCCTGCCGGAAGGCGAAGAGGCAGCCATCAACGAACTGGTGCTGAAGGCCTACCGCACTCTGGGCTGCAGGGGGTGGGCCCGCGCCGACGTGATGATTGACCGCGCCACCCGCCAGCCCTGGCTGCTGGAAATCAACACCGCCCCCGGCATGACAGGCCATTCCCTGGTGCCCATGTCGGCTCGCGCTGCCGGGGTGAGCTACGAAGCCCTGTGCCTGGGCCTGCTGCGCAGGGCTGGGCTGGACGCCGACAACGGCCCTGACCAGGCGCTGGAGTGAACACTGCCATGGCTGCCCGTCCTTTGCCCCTCGACGTTCGCCTGATGACGCTGGCCACCAGCGCATTGGGTTGGGCGCTGGTGGCCATGGTGCTGGCTGGCTTGGGACTCTGGGCGGTGCGCCACCCGGTGTGGACCGTGGCCGCCATTGAGGTGCATGGCGACTTGACACACCAGAACACCGTCACGTTCCGCGCCCACATGGGAACGCGGCTGAGCGGCAGTTTCCTGACATTGGACCTGGCGGAGGTGAAAAAAGTGTTTGAGGCTGTGCCTTGGGTTCGCAAAGCGGTGGTGCAGCGCGAGTTTCCCAATCGCATCAAGGTGACGTTGGAAGAGCACCAGGCCGTGGCGTGGTGGGGTAGCAGCGGCGACAGTTTGCTGGTGAACCGCCAGGGCGAGGTGTTCGAGGCGAGCGCCGAAGACGACGAGACCGACAAACTGCCCGAGCTGGCCGGCCCCGAAGGCCAGGCTCCCCGGGTGAAAGCCCTGCACGAGCAGTTGAGCCCAGTTTTCATGCCTCTGGGCACCGCCTTGCAGCGCCTGGAGCTGACCGCACAGGGTGGCTGGCGCGCTGGCCTGGACAACGGCGCAAACCTGGAGCTGGGCCGGGGAGAGCCCGACGAACTGATGGCACGTGTGACCCGGTTTGCCCAGACCTTGACACAGGTCACCCACCAGCACGGCCGCCGCCTGGAGGCGGCTGATCTCCGTTACCCCGCGGCTTATGCGGTGCGTTTGCACGGAGTGACCACGGGCGAATTGCCCAAGCCTGTGCGGTCGGTGAAACCCGTCAAGCCCAACCCCACTACCGCCGCCAACGCTGCACGCCGTTGAGCGCCTTACCCCATTCCACCACATCATGGCCAAGGAATACAAAGATCTGGTGGTTGGTCTCGACATCGGCACGTCGAAGATCATGGTGGTGGTGGCCGAAATCACCGCCGATGGACAGCTCAAGCTCGCCGGACTGGGCGTGGCCCCGAGCAACGGCTTGAAGCGCGGTGTGGTGGTCAACATCGACGCCACCGTGCAAAGCATCCAGCAGGCGCTGAAGGAGGCCGAGCTGATGGCCGACTGCCGCATTGCCCGTGTGTCCACCGGCATCACCGGTAGCCACATTCGGGGCATCAATTCCAGCGGCATGGTGGCCATCAAGGACCGCGAGGTCACGCCCGCCGACGTGGCCCGCGTGATTGAAACCGCCAAGGCGATCAACATCTCCACTGACCAGCGGCTGTTGTTGGTGGAGCCGCAGGAATTTGTGATCGACGGCCAGGACGTGAAAGAGCCCATCGGCATGAGCGGCATCCGCCTGGAAGCCAAGGTGCACATCGTGACCGGGGCGCAGAGCGCGGCCGAAAACATCATCAAGTGCGTGCGCCGCTGCGGCCTGGAGGTGGACCAGCTCATGCTCAACCCGCTGGCCAGCAGCCAGGCCATCCTGACCGCCGACGAGCGCGAGCTGGGTGTTGCACTGGTGGACATCGGCGCTGGCACCACCGATGTGGCCATTTTTGCGGGTGGGGCCATTCGCCACACGGCAGTGATCCCCATCGCAGGTGACCTCATCACCAGCGACATTGCCATGGCCTTGCGCACGCCCACCAAAGATGCCGAAGACATCAAGGTCGAAAGCGGCTGCGCCAAGCAACTGCTGGCCGACCCCCAAACCCAGGTGGAAGTGCCCGGACTGGGCGACCGTGGTCCCCGCATGCTGGGCCGCCAGGCGCTGGCTGGGGTGATCGAACCGCGTGTGGAAGAGATTTTTGCGCTGGTACAGCAGGTGAAGTGCTGTCGTCCGGCATCGTCATCACCGGTGGCAGTGCCGTCATGCCCGGCATGGTCGAGCTGGGCGAAGACATTTTTTTGAAGCCGGTGCGCCGGGGCATACCCAAATACGCCAGCGCGCTGTCCGACATGGTGGCGCAGCCGCGTGCATCCACCGTCATGGGCCTGCTGGAAGAGGCCCGCCTGGGCCGCCTGCGTGGCCACAAGGTGGCCCAAAAGGCCGGATCGGTGCAAGGCGCACTGGGCCGCGTCAAAGACTGGTTCATCGGGAATTTCTGACCATGACACAGCCCCGCACCACCAGCACAGGCCCGCCGCGTGCCAGCCCCCGTCACCGCCAACCCTATTTGCTTTCTTTTTTGTTTGTTTTAAGCCTCAACGCACCCCAAGGAGATCCACATGACCATCGAAATGATTGAAATCGAAGAATTCAACCAAGGCACCCAGATCAAGGTCATTGGCGTGGGCGGCGGCGGCGGCAACGCCGTCGAATACATGATGCAGCGCGGTGTGCAGGGCGTGGAGTTCATTTGCGCCAACACCGATGCACAAGCCCTGTCGCGCAGCTCCGCCCAACGCGTGGTGCAACTCGGCGGCACAGGTCTGGGTGCAGGCAGCAAGCCCGACAAGGCGCGGGAAGCGGCAGAGGCCGCCATCGATGACATCCGCGCTTCCATCGAAGGTGCGCACATGCTGTTCATCACCGCCGGCATGGGCGGTGGCACCGGCACTGGTGCGGCACCCGTGATCGCCCGCGTGGCCAAGGAAATGGGCATCCTCACTGTGGGAGTGGTGACCAAGCCCTTCGAGTGGGAAGGCAGCCGCCGCATGGGCAACGCCGACAGCGGCCTGAAAGAGCTGGAAGAAAACGTCGATTCCCTGATCGTGGTGCTGAACGAAAAGCTGCTGGAAGTGCTGGGCGATGACATCACCCAGGACGAAGCTTTTGGCCACGCCAACGATGTGCTGAAAAATGCCGTGGGTGGCATTGCCGAAATCATCAACGAATACGGCAACGTGAACGTTGACTTTGAAGACGTGCGCACCGTGATGGGCGAACCAGGCAAAGCCATGATGGGCACCGCCACGGCCACCGGCCCCGACCGTGCCCGCCTGGCCGCAGAGCAGGCCGTGGCCTGCCCGTTGCTGGAAGGTGTGGACCTGAAGGGTGCCAAAGGCGTGTTGGTTCTGGTGACGGCATCCAAGGGCAGCCTGAAGCTGAGCGAGTCCAAGCAGGCCATGAGCGCCATCAATGCCTATGCGTCCCCAGACGCCCACGTCATTTACGGCGCAGCTTACGACGACACCTTGGGTGACGCCATCCGCGTGACGGTGGTGGCCACCGGCCTGAACAAACACAATGCCGCCCGCCGTACCTCGCCTCCTTTGCAAGTGCTGCGCACCGGCACCGACAACCTGCCCATCAGCGCCAGCATGGGCCTGGGTGGCAACATGCCCAGCCTGAACTCCGTGGGCCAGGGCGCTGCCACACCCGATTACCAAAGCATGTCTGTGCCCAGCGTGTGGCGCACCAACCGTACCCAGGCCACGGCCAAGGTCGATGCCCTGTCGGCAGGCGGTATGGATGACTTTGAGATCCCCGCATTCCTGCGCAAACAGGCCGATTAAGGGCTGAAACCTAAAATCGGGCCATGCTCAAACAACGTACCTTGAAAGCCATGACACGCGCCGTTGGCGTGGGCTTGCACAGCGGGCAACGTGTGGAGCTGACCCTGCGCCCGGCCCCGGCCAACACCGGCATCGTGTTCCGTCGGGTGGACTTGCCGCATCCGGTGGACATACCGGTGGCAGCCAGTTCGGTCACCGACACACGGCTGGCGTCCACCCTGTCCAAGGGGGATGCTCGGGTGCTGACGGTGGAGCACCTCATGTCGGCCTGCGCCGGTTTGGGGCTGGACAACCTCATCATCGACATCACGGCGGAAGAGGTACCCATTCTGGACGGCTCGGCCGCCTCGTTTGTGTACCTTCTGCAAAGCGCCGGCGTGGTGGAGCAGGATGCGCCACGGCGTTTCATTCGCATCACCCAACCAGTGGAGGTGCGGGAGGGTGAAGGTGCCAGCCTGAAATGGGCGCGTCTGGAGCCGTACCACGGCTACAAGCTCATTTTTGAAATCGAGTTCGACCACCCTGCCGTGGGTGCCACGGGGCAGCGCATGGAGTTTGACCTGGGCGGTGGCCAATACGCCCGAGAAATAGCCCGTGCACGTACCTTCGGCTTCACCAAAGACGTGGAAATGATGCGTGCCAATGGCCTCGCCCGGGGTGGTGGACTGGACAACGCCATCGTGATGGACGACTACAAGGTGCTCAATGCCGACGGCCTACGCTACGCCGATGAGTTTGTGAAGCACAAAATCCTCGATGCCATGGGCGACCTGTACATCATCGGCCGCCCCCTGCTGGCCACTTACAGCGCGTTCCGTTCGGGCCACGGGCTGAACAACAAACTGCTGCGCGAACTGCTCAGCAGCCCCGATGCCTACGAGGAGGTGAGCTTTGACGATGTGCGTCAGGCCCCTGCCGGTTTCGACAAGCTGATGCCCGCCTGGTGACCCAGCTCCATTGAAAGCCCCGTGCCATGCTCATTTTTCGCTGGACCATGTTGCTGCTGTTGCTGGGCGTGGTCGCCAGTTTTGTGTTTTACGTGGCCACCGGCCAGGCCAGGTACCGCACGCTGGGCCTGAAAATCATGAAGTGGGCTGTCTTGGCAGCCATCGGGTTTTTTGGCGTACTGATCTTGGAGCGGTTGCTCTGACATGGCGGCCGACGCGCCAACCCTGACCCCGGCCACCGATTTGGGGTTTTGCCCCCAACGTTTGCAACGCTTGCGCGTCGGCTTCCAAGCTGAAATTGACCGCCAGCGCCTCCCAGGTGCGGTGGTGGTGGTGGCCCGTCACGGACGCTTTGCAGCGTTCGACAGCTTGGGCCAACAAGACCCTGTCAGTGGCCTTCGCATGGCGCAAGACGCCATCTTCCGCATCTATTCCATGACCAAGCCGCTGGTGTCGGTGGCCGCCATGATGCAGGTGGAGCAAGGGGCGCTGCTGTTGTCCGACCCCATTACCCGCTACCTGCCCGAGTTTGCAGCCACGCCAGTGGCCGTGAACGTGGACGGTGCGGTGCAATTTCAAGCGGTGCTCCAACCCGCTACGGTGCAAGACCTGCTGCGTCACACGGCGGGTTTCACCTATGAATTCCTCGGGAATGCACCGGTGCAGCGGCAGTACACGCAGGTAAACATTGCCTCCCGCGAGCGCACCAACGCCGCGTTCTGCCAGCAGCTCGCCGCGTTGCCACTCATGTACCCGCCCGGCACGGTATGGGAATACAGCCGCGCTACCGACGTCCTCGGACGCCTGTTGGAAGTGGTGACCGGGCAACCCCTGGGGCAGCACCTGCAACAAGCCATTCTTGGGCCGTTGGGCATGACGGACACCGGGTTTGTGGTCCCGCCGGAGCACCACCACCGCATTGCCGAGCCATTTGCCCACGATCCTGACGGAGGTGTGCCGCTGAAGGTGTTGGACCCTCGCCGTGCGCCGACCATGGAAGCCGGTGGTGGCGGGCTGATGTCCACCGCAGCCGATTACGCGCGGTTTCTGCAGTGCCTGCTCAACGGTGGCGAGCTTGACGGCGTGCGCCTGCTCGGCCCCCAAACAGTCGCGTTCATGACCGCAGACCACCTGGGCACGATACCTGCCATGGGTACGTTGCTGCCGCCTGGCCATGGGTTTGGGCTGGGTTTTGCCGTGCGCACGGCGCCGGGCCTGGCGCCAGTGCCGGGCTCTGTTGGCACCTATCACTGGAGCGGGATAGCGGGCACGTCGTTTTTCGTGGACCCGGCACTGGACCTGTTCGGCATCCTCATGGTGCAGGCACCCAACCAGCGCGAGCAATACCGTGCCTTGTTCCGCAACCTGGTGTACGCCGCGTTGCTCGAATGAATCGCTTTCAGTAACTCCGACCGGCCTTGTAGGCCGCACTCACACGGGCATTCAGGTCGGCCACTTTGGCAATGGCCTGCATGGACGGGTGATGGCCAGGCCCAGTGCGTCAGCGGCGTCGGTGCCGGGCAGTCCGGGCAGTTGCAACAGGCGGCGCACCATTTCCTGCACCTGCGGTTTGGCCGCTTTCCCGTGGCCCACCACAGCCTTTTTCATTTGCAGAGCGGTGTATTCGCTCACGTCAAGGCCGCGTGCCACCAGCGCCGTCAGGCAGGCACCGCGCGCCTGGCCCAGCTTGAGCGTGGCTTGCGGGTCCACGTTCACGAACACGATTTCGCATGCAGACACGTCAGGCTCGTAGCGCTGCACCACCTCGCCAATGCCGTCGAACAGCACCTTCAGCCGCTGCGGCAGCAGGCGGCTGTCCAGGTGTTTGGTGGTGATGGTGCCGCTGGCCACATAGCGCAATTGGCCGCCATCGCTGTCCACCACGCCGAAACCGGTGGTCAGCAGGCCGGGGTCAATGCCCAGAATGCGCATGGCTCATACCCCAAAGGTCCAGCGCACCGACTGGAAAAACACCGGAGCGGCAAATGCCAGCGCATCCACACGGTCGAGCAACCCGCTGGCACCGTGGCTGCCCCAGTTCTGCACCCCGCGGTCGCGTTTGATGGCTTTCATCACCAGGTGCCCCAGCGTGCCTGCCACACAGGCCACCAGCGCCATGACGAATGCGCGGCCCGGGTTGAACGGTGTGATGCCCGCCAGCAGGGCACCCAGAACGGCCCCGCCGCACACACCCACCCCCCAACTGCGCCAGTTGAAGCCCTGGCTGATGTTGGCCAGCGTGGGCGGGCGTTGGAGCCAGCGGCTGGCCAGGTGTTGCAGCAACATGCAGCTTTGCACCACCGCCACCAGAAAAAACACCAGGAATGCGCTGCGTCCCTCGAAGCCAGGGAATTCGAGCAGCAGCAAGGCTGGCACGTGGCTCAGGCCGTACACACACACCATGGTGCCCCACTGCAGTTTGGCGTTGCGTTCCAGAAAACGGTGCGGGTCGTTGCCCAGGCAACTGACCACCGGCACCGCCAGGAACACATACACCGGGATGAACACCGTGAACAGATTGAACTGTTGGGTGGCTACCAAACTGTATTGAAGCGGCACGACCACAAAAAACAAGAGCACCAAAGCCTTGTGATCCGTGCGGTGGGTGGGTGTCAGGCTGATGAATTCGCGCAGCGTCAGCAAGGAGCCCAGCGCAAACAGCCACGTGGCGGCCACCGGGCCGGACACCCAGCCCACCCAGAACACGCCCATCATGATCCACGACCGGCGCACCATGTCTGCGGCATGCCGCAGGTTGCGCCACCAGTCGTCGTTGCGGTCGCGCTCGCGCAGCGACAACAGAAACACCACCCCGCTGGCCAGTGCCAGCACGCCGAACACCGCCACAAACAGCAAGCTGATTTGCTGGTCTGGCGTGAGGCTGCGCAAAAAGCTGTTCATGGCTTGAGGGTTGCGTTCATTGGTCGCGCAGGGCCACCACGGCCTCCCGGGCTCGGGTCAGGAAAGCGCCCCGTTCCTCGTCAGCGCCCAGCGCCACGGGGGCACCGAACGTGACCGAGCACAGCATCGGCACCGGCACCACTTCGCCCTTGGGCATGAGGCGCTGCACATTGTTGATCCACGCGGGTACCAGCACGACGTTGGGAAACTGCCGTGCCAGGTTGTAGAGCCCGGCCTTGAACGCCTGGGGTTCCCCCGTGTGACCACGGGTGCCTTCGGGAAACAAAATGATGGAGTCCCCTTGTTCCAGCGCCTGGATGAGCGGCTCCAGCGGGTCGCTGTCATCGGTGCGGGTGCGGTCCACATACACCGCGTTGAACACCTGACCCGTGATCCACGCCCTCAGCGGGCTCGACGTCCAGTAGTCCTTGGCGGCAATGGGCCGGGTGATGCCGCGCAGTTCCTGCGGCAATGCGGCCCAGATCATCACCAGGTCGGCATGGCTCTGGTGGTTGGCAAAGTAGATGCGCTGCTCTGCCTTGGGTGGACACCCCAGCCAGCGCGCCTGTGCACCGGTGAGCAAACGCACGAAGCCCAGCAACAGCCAGCCGAAGATGCGTGCCGAATGGCTCACGGCAGCACCGCCGAGTTCATACGGGCGAGGATGGAGGCGGTTCGCCGGTTGAGGTACGGCGAACTGGGCCTGCGCTCGAAAAATTTGGGCGCGGGCAGCATCACGGCCAGCCGGGCTGCCTGCTCGGCGCTGAGCGCCTTGGCTGGCACACCGAAGTACCGCTGGGCGGCCGCTTCGGCACCGAACACACCGTCGCCCCATTCCACGCTGTTGAGGTAAATCTCCAGAATGCGTTGCTTGCTCAGGAAGGCCTCGAGCATGAACGCCAGCACCAGCTCCTGCGCTTTGCGGGGCAGCAGCCGTTCGCCCGACAGCAACAGGTTTTTGGCCAGTTGCTGTGTGATGGTGGAGCCACCCACCACTTTCACGGGTTTGTCGCTGCCCCGCTTCTGGGCCAAGGCCTCGCGCTTCTGGTTGCGCGCCCAGGCGGACTCGATGGCAGCCCAGTCCACGCCGGGGTGTGTGGCAAAGCCGTCGTCCTCGGAGGCAATGACCGCGCGCTTCAGATGGGGTGACATGCGGTCGGCATCCACCCATTGTTGGGCCCAGGGGCGCTGCGGGCTGCTGCCGGGCTCGTTCATGCGCCGCCAGGCCTCGGACCGCATGAAGGCGGTGCTCTGCGGATCGACCCATGCCATCAGCGCGATGCGCCCAGCAAAAAACAGCTGCAGACACAGCAGGGCCAGCAGCATCCAAAGCAGCCAGCGCCCGACAAACGACAACCAACCCGGTGTTTTCATGGGCGTATGGGGTCAGGTTTGAGGTGGGCGTGCCAGCACAGCCGACAACTCGGCCAGCACCTGCGCACCCGGTGGGCGCACCCCGCGCCACAGTTCGAAGGCCGCTGCCGCTTGCTCGACCAGCATGCCCAGGCCGTCACGCCCTTTGGCGCCGTGCCGGGCTGCCCAGGCCAGGAAGGGCTGGGCGGCGGGGCCGTACATCATGTCCACCACCAGTGCGCCGGGGCGCAGCACGCTGTCTGGTGCGGGAATATCTCCGTGTCCCAAGCTGCTGGCTGTGGCATTCAAAATCACATCAAAAACACCTTCCAGCGCTTGACTGACATGGCTTTTAAGCTCGCATTTATTGTTCCTGGCGTGTGCGGCGTGGCTGGCCACCAATGCGTCCGCCTTGGCGGGGGTGCGGTTGCACACCACCAGCTCGCGGGGCTGCTCGTCCAACAGCGGGCCCAACACCCCGGCGGCGGCGCCACCCGCGCCCAGCAGCAATACGCGTGCGCCGCGCAGGGGTACGCCCGCGTTCACAGTGATGTCACGCACCAGGCCCACGCCGTCGGTGTTGTCGCCCAGCACCTCATCGCCTCGCAACACCAGGGTGTTGCAGGCACCGGCCAGTGTGGCGCGCTGCGTGTGGTGCGTGGCAGCGGCAAAGGCCTCGAACTTGAAGGGCACCGTCACGTTGCAACCTTTCACACCCTGCTGGCGCAGTGCGAGCAGCGTGGACGCAAACCCGTCGAGCGGCGTGAGGTGCTTCTCATAGGTCAGCGCCTGGCCCGTCAGCTCTGCAAAGCGGGCGTGTATCCAGGGCGAGCGGCTGTGCTCGACCGGGTTGCCCATGACAACATAGCGGTCGGTGTGCGGGCCAGTGGTGGGCGTGTTCATTGCGATGAGAGCGTGGTGTTGAGGGTTTCGTCGCGGGTGAACCGGAAGCGGGACACCACCACGATCTGGTCGGCCCGCCGGCGCATGGCGTCGCTGAACGGACCGAAACTCAGCCCTCGCACGATGGCCTGTGCGCGGCGGTCGAGCACGGGCTTGCCTGAAGACTGCACCACTTCGGTAGACAACACACGGCCCGTGTGGTCCAGTGTGATGACCATGGTCAGCTCGCCATACAGTTTTTTACCACCCACTTCAGGGAAGTTGGCTGTGCCCTGGTCTTCGATCTTGCGGCGTAACGCGTCGTAGTAAACCGCATACACCTCTTCGCGAGTGGCGGGGCTGACATAGCGTTTGCGCGGGCGGGCGTTTTCTTCGTTGACCCGTTTTTCGATCTCGGCCAGCAACTGGATGAGTTGCTGGCGCTTGAGTTCGCGTTCGCGCTCCGCCGGTGTGAGCGCCGGTGCCTGGGGCTGTGGCGGCGCCAGCGTGGCCAGCTGTTTCTTGAGTTGTGCCAGCAGTTGGGCCTGCTGTTCCTTCAGGGCTTCGAGCCGCTGCTCATCGGGTTCGGGCGTGTCACCCGCCCGCAGTTTGCCCGTGGGCGGCAGGGGCGAGGTGGCACGGCCCTTGGCCGCTTCACCACCGCCGGCCAGCGAAGCCTGCGCAATGGCCTGGGCCTTGTCGGGGCGCTCGTTGATCACTTCCAGCGGTGTGTCCTGAAACACCCGGTTGAAGGCTTCGGGGTTGACGAAACGGATGCTCAGCAACACCACATGCAGCGCCACGGACACCGCCAGCGCCCAGTGCAGCGTGGTCAGCCCGCTCAGCGAGAAGCGGGGCAGACCAGGCAGCGGGGGCAGGCGCAGGCTGGACACGGTGGGCTGTGTGGTCAGTCGGCGGTGGCGGGTTGGGCCGTGGGGGCGGAGGCTTCGTCGCCGCTCTCCATGTCCACCGCGATGGCAATGGGGCCACCCAGGTCTTCCAGGTCATCGCCCTCGCTGTCATCGGTGATTTCGGCGCCGGTGTCAGCGCTGATCTGTGCGTCCAGTCGCTCGACCACGGTGCCGCCAATGTCCAGGCTGATGTCGTCCACCGCGCCCAGCTTCACCCGGACACGGGCGTTGCGTGGCAGGCCGTCGGTGCCCATCACGCCCAGTACCAGGGGCAGGGTGTCGGCGCGCACCACTCCGTCTTTGATGACCGCACCCTCAATCTCGGTGATGCCGGCCTGTGCCAGGTGCCTGAGCGTCCAGTAACGCTCCATGCCGTTCTGGAACTGGTTGTAGGCGGTGACCCGCTGATGATGGAAAACAGCGCCGCGTCTTTGGGCTTGAACGGAGCTTTCAGCGCCGCCAGGTTGCCATGGCGTGCGCAGGCAATGATCTGCCACTGGTTGACCAAGTCGGTGTAGCGGCGCAGGGGCGAGGTGCTCCACGCGTAGCACTTCACGCCAATGCCGGCGTGGGGCTGGGCCTTGGTACCCATGCGCACCTTCACTCCGGGGGCCAGGCTGGCCTGGCTGCGGTAAATGCCCGGCACACCAGTGTCTGCCAGCAATTGGCCCCAGGTGCTGTTGGCCACGATCATGGCCTCGGCCACGATGAGGTCGAGCGGCGAGCCCCGGCGGCGTGTGCCGATGAGCACGGTCTCGTCGCCCACCGGACCTTTGTCGGCATCCACGGGCGTGCCCAGCTTGAAGGTGTAGTCGGGGGTTTGCCGCGCACCACCTCGCGCTGGGCTTTCAGGTGCTTGGCCAGCTTGTGCAAAAACCGCAGCTCGTGCGCCCAGGTCAGTGCCACGTGGGTGCCCTCGCTCACATCGGGCACGGGGTCTGTGCTGTCAAAAAAAGCATCGGTCAACACGTCGTCGAGCTGGTCGTGGCGCAGGTTGGCGGCAATGGGCACCCGCTCGGTCAGCGTGCGCGTGCCGGTGAAAGCCAAGGTGGCTTCGTCAATGGTCACGTACAGCGAAAGGGCAGGGCAGTCGCGCCCCTCTTGCAGCGTGTAGGTCTGCACCACTTCGTCGGGCAACATGGTGACTTTGTGGCCGGGCATGTACACGGTGCTCAGCCGGTGGCGGGCCACCTGGTCGATGGCGCTGTCGGGTGTGATGGCCAGACCGGGCGCAGCAATGTGGATGCCCAGCGTGACTGTGCCTGTGCCCAGACCCTGAATGGACAGGGCATCGTCAATTTCGGTGGTGGCCGAGTCGTCCACCGAGAACGCACGCACGTTTGCCAGCGGCAGCTCGTTGGTGATGGGTGGGGCTTGCAGCGCCGGAAAGCCTGTTCCGCGTGGAAAGTGCTCGAACAGAAACCGCTGCCAGTGGAACTGGTAAGCGTTGGCAATGGCACCCACAGCCTTCAGCATGACCAGCGGGGCGGTGTGCGTTTGTTTGGCTGCCTCGACCACGGCCTTGTATTCGGGCGCGTTTTTGTCGGGCTTGAACAGGATTTTGTACAGCTGCTCGCGCACCGCGTCGGGGCACTGGCCGCTGGCCAACTCTTGCGTCCACTGGTCAATTTGCGCTTGAATGGCCTTCTTCTTTTCGATGGCGGCCAAGGCCTGCTGGATCTGTTCCTGCGGGGCTTTGCGAAAGCGTCCTTTGCCGGCTCGGCGGAAGTAATGCGGCGCGTCAAACAGGGCCAGCAGCATGGCCACCTGTTCGTCCAGCGGCGCGCTGTCTGAAAAATAGTCGCGCGCCAGGTCGGCAAAACCGAATTCGTCCTCGGGTGCAAATTCCCAAGCCATCTCCAGCTCGATGCCGGTGGCCTTGGCCTGGGCGGCAGCCATCAGTGCAGCGGGTTGGGGTTTGTCGAACTTCAGCAATGTGTTGGCTGATTTGACTTTCACGCGTTTGCCCGATTCCAGCTCGACTTGCGAGCTGCTTTCTGCCTCGGACAGGATGCGACCGGTCATGAACTTGCCGGCTTCTTCAAACAGGGCGAACACAGGGGGTCTTTCAGTGGGGCGCCACCCATGGGTTGCCGGGTGGCAAGGGGCTCTGGCGCAAGGGCCGCAGTGTATCGCTGGCGGTGTCACCGCTCTGACACAGCTGCCTTGCAGACTCCACTGCTTTCAACTTGAAGGAGTGTTTCGTGTCCCAAAATCAATTGACCTTGAGTGTGGTTTGCTTGGCAGTGGCCGGGGCAGTGGTGGGGTGTGGCGGCGGTGACCCCGCGCCTTTTCAG
The DNA here is from genome assembly GCA_020048405.1 of Hydrogenophaga sp. Taxonomy (GTDB): domain Bacteria; phylum Pseudomonadota; class Gammaproteobacteria; order Burkholderiales; family Burkholderiaceae_C; genus UBA2334. The sequence continues at coordinate 6,221 of JAIFMP010000118.1, read as the reverse complement.
ACCCTGAACGGCCAGCAGCCGCTGGTCATCGGCCACCGCGGTGCGGCAGGTTACCTGCCCGACCACACGCTGGAGGGCTACCTGAAAGCCATCGACATGGGGGCAGACTTCATCGAGCCCGACCTGGTGGCCACGAAGGACGGGGAACTGATTGCCCGCCACGAGCCCAACATCACCGCCACCACCGACGTGGCCAACCGCGCCGAGTTCGCCAGCCGCAAAACCACCCGCATGGTCGATGGTGTGGCCGAAACCGGCTGGTTTGCCACCGACTTCACGCTGGCCGAAATCAAGACGCTGCGCGCGATCCAGCCGCTGAGCGATCGCAGCACCGCCTACAACGGCCTGTACCAGGTGCCCACCCTGCGCGAGGTGCTGAACCTGGCCAAGACCGAAGGTGCCAAACGCGGCAAGACCATCGGTGTGTACCCTGAAACCAAGCACCCCACCTACCACGAAGTTGCTGGCCTGAAGCTGGAAGACCGCTTGCTGACCATCCTGGCCGAATTTGGTTACACCAAGAAAGATTCGCCCGTCATCCTCCAGTCGTTTGAAACGGCCAACCTCAAGTACCTGAACACCAAGACCGATGTGCGCCTGGTGCAATTGGTGGATGGCGACGACTACGACTTCAAGACCGGTGCCGTCACCTTCGCCGCCCCCTACGACCGCCCCTACGACTGGACCCGTGCGGGCAAGACCGAGTTGTTTGGTTCCATGGTCACCCCCGCCGGCCTGGCAGAAATCGCCAATTATGCGGACGGTGTGGGCCCTTGGAAGCCTTACATCATCCCTGTCAAGGGCACCTACGGCACCGACGGCAAGATGGTGGACGTGAACAAGGACGGTGCGGTCAACTACATGGATGCCAGCTTCGTCACCCCCACCACCCTGGTGGCCGACGCACACAAGCTCGGCCTGACGGTGCACACCTGGACCTTCCGCAACGAAGCCAAGCGCCTGACATCTGACCTCAAGGGCGACCCCAAAGCCGAGTACCTGCTTTTCTACCGTGCCGGGGTGGATGGCTTGTTCTCGGACTTTTCAGACACCGCCGTGGCCGCCCGCGCCGATTACCTGAAAGAGTTGGGGCGTTAAGGCACTGGTGCAGCCCACTAGCCTGAGGTGCGCCAGCATGTCGGGCAGGTGGCTGTCAAAGTCGCTCAGTGCGTGGTCCGAGCCTTGCACCACCCGCAGGTCGCCCGCCGCGTAGCGTGCTTGCATGGTGCGCCAGTCCAGCACCTCGTCGCCTATGGCCGCCCACACCTGATATCGCTGTGGCTGGGTGAGTGGGCCGCAGGTCAGGGCGCGCAATTCATCCACAAACTCGGCTCGGAAGAAGAAGCGGTCTTCTGGGTTGTGCCACGCCGTTTGCTCGCCAATGTACTGGGCCAGGCTGCTGGCCGGGTCGGTGGACGGGTTGACCAGCACCACCGGGGCCTGTGCACCCGCTGCCAGGCTTTCGGCCACCCAGGTGGCGTAAAAGCCGCCCAAAGATGACCCCATCACCGCCGTGCATTGAGCAGGCCAGTCGGCCAGACCCTGAGCCACCAGGGCCATGGCCTCGGCGGGCGAGGGGGGCAGCTGCGGGCACCACCAGGTAACGTCTGGACGGTGGGTTGCCACCCAGGAGGCCATCTTTTGCGCTTTCATGGAACTGGGTGACGAGCGGAAGCCGTGCAGGTACAACAGGTGAGTGGTGGCGGGCATGGGGCAAGCGAAAAGAGACCAGTCGGGGTGCATTCGATAATAGGGGCATGCCTGTCGTCATCAACCAGCCCTCTGTGTGGCAACGTGTGTCCCCGTTTTTCCGAGGGTTTGACGGACCGTTGCTGCTCGCGGTGCTGCTGCTGTGTGTGCTCGGCCTGTTGACCATGTATTCAGTGGGGTTTGACCACGGCACCCGTTTCTCTGATCACGCGCGCAACATGCTGATTGCCGTGGCCGTGGTGTTTGTGGTGGCGCAGGTGCCACCGCAGCGGCTCATGACGGTGGCTGTGCCGCTGTATGTGGCTGGTGTGGTCCTGCTGCTGGCGGTGGAGTTTTTTGGCATCACCAAAAAAGGTGCCACACGCTGGGTGAACGTGGGGGTGGTGATCCAGCCCAGCGAAATCATGAAAATGGCCTTGCCACTGATGCTGGCGTGGTGGTTCCAGCGGCGCGAGGGCCAATTGCGTCCGTTTGACTTCGCGGTGGCGGGAGGGCTCTTGCTGCTGCCGGTGGGCCTCATCATGAAACAGCCTGACCTGGGCACCGCCCTGCTGGTGATGTCGGCCGGGCTGTTCGTCATCTTTTTTGCAGGGCTGAGCTGGAAACTGATCGTGCCACCGGTGCTGCTGGGCGTGGTGGGCATCTCGCTGCTCGTGGGCTTCAGTGACTCCCTGTGTCAACCCGGTGTGGACTGGCACGTGCTGCACGATTACCAGAAGCAACGTGTCTGCACGCTGATGGACCCCACGCGTGACCCGCTGGGCAAGGGCTTCCACACCATCCAGGGGATGATTGCCATTGGCTCGGGCGGGGTTTGGGGCAAGGGCTTCATGCAAGGCACCCAGACGCACCTGGAGTTCATCCCCGAGCGCACCACCGATTTCATTTTTGCGGCCTTTTCCGAAGAATTTGGCCTGTTGGGCGTGCTGGGTTTGATGGCCTGCTTCATTTTTCTGGTGGGCCGGGGATTGGTGATTGCCATGGAAGCCCCCACGCTGTTTGCCCGCCTGCTCGCCGGGGCCATTTCGCTCATCTTTTTTGTGTATGCCTTTGTCAACATGGGCATGGTCAGCGGCATCCTGCCGGTGGTGGGTGTGCCCTTGCCGTTCATCAGTTACGGGGGCACGGCCATGGTCACGCTCGGGCTGGGGGTGGGAATGCTGATGTCGATTGCCAAGGCCAAACGGCTGGTTCAAACATGACGGCCTCAGCAATTGCCTTCGTGGGCATTGGCAACATGGGTTTTGGCATGGCGGCTCGCCTGCTGGAGCAGGGCTGGCACGTGCACGTGTGCGACCTCGATGCCCAGCGCTGTACCGATGCTGCCGCCTTGGGTGCCACCGTGCACTCCACACCTGCCCAGGCTGCTGCCACATTGGGGTCCGATGGCCTGCTGGTGGTCGTGGTGGTGGATGCCGCCCAGTGCGAACAGGTCATGTGGGGCGAAGGTGGCGCTGCCAGCGCACTGCGCCCAGGCCATTCCGTCATGTGGTGCCCCACCATCGCGCCCGACTCGGCTGGCAGAGCAGGGTGTGCACAGCATCGACGCGCCCATGTCGGGCGGCCCGGTGCGCGCCCGCGATGGCAGCATGAGCCTGATGGTGGCCTGTCCCAACCCCGTGTTCGACGCACACGCCCGCGCGCTGGCAGCCTTGTCGAACCAGGTGTTCAGGCTGGGCGAGCGTGTGGGTGATGGTGCCCGCACCAAACTCGTGAATAACCTGCTGGCCGGCATCAACCTGGTGGGGGCCGCCGAGGTGCTGGCGCTGGCGCAGGCCATTGGGCTGGACCAAGGGCAAACGCTGGACGTGATCGAACGTTCCAGCGGCCAAAGCTGGATCGGTTCCGGCGACCTGGCACCCCGCGCCCACATGACGCTGCTGGCCAAAGACACGCGCCTGGCCAATGAGGCGGCAAGCGCCGCTGGTTTTCAAGGTCCCTTGGGCGAGCGGGCGGCAGCGGTCTTCCGCATGGCCTGCGAGCACGGTCTGGCCGAGCTGGATGATGGTGCTTTGCTTGCATTTTTGCAGCAACACGGATACGCCAGATAAGCGACAGGCACTGTTTTCATATTGATTTTTCGCCAAAACCCTGCCAACGTGCAGGTGGCCCCCCACTTCCTACAATGAACCCATGATTTCACGCGAACCCACCCTCGAACGCCTGGCCGTGGCCAGCAACCTGCTGCTGACCCCCTACGGCCTGAACGAAACCCACCTGAAAAAAGCGCTGGGCGAGATCCTGTCGCATGGCGCGGACGATGCCGACCTGTACTTTCAGTACACCCGCAGCGAAGGTTGGAGCCTGGAAGAGGGCATCGTCAAAAGCGGCAGCTTCAGCATCGACCAGGGCGTGGGTGTGCGCGCCGTCAGCGGGGAAAAAACCGCATTTGCCTACTCCGACGATCTGAGCTGGGCTGCCCTGAGCGATGCCGCGCAGACGGTGCGCACCATCGGGGCCCATGGCCAGACTGCCAAGGTGAAGGTGGGGGCCAAAAAGGTGGCACCGTCACGCAGCCTGTATGTGGGCATGGACCCCATTGCCACCCTCGACAGCACCGCCAAAGTCGCCCTGCTGGAAAAGGTCGAAAAACTGGCCAAAGCCCGTGACCCCCGTGTGCGAATACGACGTGGTGCTGGTGGCCCGCGCCGACGGCACGCTGGCGGCCGATGTGCGCCCGCTGGTGCGTTTGTCTGTCACGGTGATTGCCGAGCAGAAGGGCCGCCGCGAGGTGGGCTCTTCCGGCGGCGGCGGGCGTTTTGGTTTTGCCTACTTTGACGATGCGCTGGTCAACCAATACGTGAACGAGGCCGTGGACAGTGCGCTCGTCAACCTGGATTCCCGTCCCGCCCCCGCCGGCAACATGACCGTGGTGCTCGGCCCCGGCTGGCCCGGCGTGTTGCTGCACGAAGCCGTAGGACACGGGCTGGAGGGCGATTTCAACCGCAAAGGCTCCAGCGCGTTTGCCGGGCGCATTGGCCAGCGCGTGGCGGCCAAGGGTGTGACCGTGCTGGACGATGGCACCATTGCCGACCGCCGTGGCAGCCTCAACGTGGACGACGAAGGCTGCCCCAGCCAGAAAAACGTGCTGATTGAAGACGGCATTCTGAAAGGCTACATCCAGGACAGCCTGAATGCCCGCCTGATGGGTGTGAAGCCCACCGGCAACGGTCGTCGCGAAAGCTACGCCCACACCCCCATGCCCCGAATGACCAACACCTACATGCTGGGTGGCGACAAAGACCCGCAGGAAATCGTGGCCAGCATCAAGAAAGGCCTGTACGCCACCAACTTCGGCGGTGGGCAGGTCGACATCACCAGCGGTAAGTTTGTGTTTTCAGCCAGTCAGGCCTACTGGGTGGAGAACGGAAAAATCCAATACCCCGTCAAGGGCGCCACACTGGTGGGCAATGGCCCCGAGTCGCTCACCAAGGTCAGCATGATTGGCAACGACATGCGCCTGGATAGCGGCGTGGGCGTGTGCGGGAAAGAAGGCCAGAGCGTGCCCGTGGGCGTGGGCCAGCCCACGCTGCGCATCGACGGGTTGACGGTGGGCGGCACAGCCTGAGGCCGCGCTGTCAGTTTGGAGCCACAGCGCTGTGCTACATTGAAAGCCATGCAAACGGCTCGTTTTTATTTTGCTCACTTTTGGTTCTCACGCCCCACCGGCGGTCGAGAGATGCAAGCCTGAGCCCTACCCAAGCGCGCCTAGCACCTCAATCAACCGCCGGACACCCCGGCGGTTTTTTTATGTCCTTTGTCAGGAAAGAGCCCTCCATGAATGCAAAAGCCCGAGCCAGCCACGACCAGTGGCCTGCCAACCTTGAACGCACCAGCCAGACCGACGACGAACGCATCAAGGACATCACCGTGCTGCCGCCTCCTGAACACCTGATCCGCTTTTTCCCCATTCGTGGCACGGCAGTGGAAACGCTCATTTCCCAGACCCGCCAGAACATCCATAACATCATGGCGGGCAAAGACGACCGGCTGCTGGTGGTCATCGGCCCATGCTCCATCCACGACCCGGCCGCTGCCATGGAATACGCCCGCCGCCTGAAGGCTCAGCGCGACCAATACGCCGATTCGCTGGAAATTGTGATGAGGGTGTACTTTGAAAAACCGCGCACCACAGTGGGCTGGAAAGGGCTGATCAACGACCCCTACCTGGACGAAAGCTACCGAATCGACGAAGGGCTGCGCATGGCGCGCCAGTTGCTGATCGAAATCAACCGCCTGGGACTGCCCGCCGGCAGCGAGTTCCTGGACGTGATTTCCCCCCAGTACATCGGAGATCTGATTGCCTGGGGTGCCATCGGTGCACGCACCACCGAAAGCCAGGTTCACCGCGAACTGGCCTCTGGACTGTCTGCCCCCATTGGCTTCAAGAACGGCACCGACGGCAACATCCGCATCGCGACCGACGCCATCCAGGCGGCGGCGCGCGGGCACCACTTTCTGTCGGTGCACAAAAATGGCCAGGTGGCCATCGTGCAAACCAACGGCAACAA